>JBIOWF010000308.1:0-16142 GCA_044868295.1 Microtetraspora sp.
GCCTCACATAATACCAAGGGATCAGTTAAGAAGCGTGCGTGTGTTTGATCCGAGACCTGCGGCGCCGTGCCGCGTTTCCTCCCCAGGGCTAAAACCCGGGGTCTCCACGCTGGAGGAATTCGATGAACAACCTGGCCTTCGGCCCCGCCGTGCTCGGCAACACCGTCGTGTGGAAGCCGGCCGAAAGCGCGTCGCTGGTCGCGCACCTGTCCATGCGACTCCTGCGTGAGGCTACGTGGGCGCCGTGATCAACGCCCGGCAGCACGCCAAGCACGCCGAAGCGCTGGCGCGCGCCCGCGCCGACCGGCTGGTCGTCGTCGGCGGCGAAACCGACGACACCACGGGCTGGTTCGTCGACCCGACCGTTCTCGAAGTCGACGACCCTTCCTCACCGTTCATGACCCAGGAGCTGTTCGCCCCGATCCTGACCACTTACGTCTACGATGACGCCACGTGGGACGACGTCCTGCGCGTCGTCGACGAATCCACGCCGTACGGCCTCACCGGAGCGGTCTTCGCCGCCGATCCCGCCGCGATTCAGCAGGCCGACCAGAGACTGCGCTACACCGCCGGCAACTTCTACGTCAACGACAAACCCACCGGGTCCGTCGTCGGACAGCAGCCCTTCGGCGGCGCCAGGGCGTCCGGAACCAACGACAAGGCCGGCACCGTATGGAACATGATCCGCTTCGCCAGCCCGAGGTCGATCAAGCGCAACCACCACCTCGTGCGCGACTACCGCTACCCGCATCTCGAGCCCTGAGAAACATGTCCCTTAGTCGGCGAACGCGTCCAGCAGGCTGCGGCGCTGTGGCTCGGTGAGGTCACCCACGCGATGGTCTTCGTCGATGCCGCTTGCCGCCATCAGCGCGTCGACCTCGGCCGGGCTGCGACCGGGCAGTGCCTGGAGAATCCCAACGACCGGGGCGCTCCGGGTGACCTCGTCGTCGCGGCCGAGCACCTCGGCCAGGCTGAGCCGGCCGGCCGTCACCGCCGCCCGTAACTCCTCGCCGTTCACCGGAGCCGACGCGGGCCGCACCGATGAGCCGTCCGGGCCCGATGACGGCACTACCTCCCCCTCATGCGGGCCCCGCGGAGTCGACGGCTCCCCTGGACCATCGGGACCGGCTATCGACCTGCTGTGGGTCATCCGCGCGATCGCGCCGATTCCGCCGACTCCACCGATTGTGCCGACCGCACTGATCGCATCCATTTCATCGTGGTCATCGTGGTCGTGCAGCCCGTGCGCCGCGACGAGCAGGGCGCCGCTGGTGATGGAGATCGCGGCGGCGACGGCCATGTGACGCCTGGACAGGCGGCCGTTCTCCTGGCTGCCGGCGGCGAGTTTCAGGCCGACGATGGCGGTGCGCAGGAGGACACCGGTCACCATGCCGAGCAGGATCGGCACCGCCTTGCCGGGCAATGGGCTCACCTTGGCGACGACGACCCCCACCGCCGGGCTGGCGCAGGACACGACGAGCCATGGAGCCAGGCGTTGCCTAGCCATGCCCAGCAGTGCGGCCAGGGCCAGTCCCTCGCTGGCCGAGTGCACCATCAACGCGAGGACGACCACGACGGAGGCGGTCAGTGCCAGCGTGGCGCCCTCGATCGCCCGGTGCGTGGTGAGGGCGGCGGCGGTGCCCATCCCACCGAAGAGCGCGGCACCGACGGCCTCCTTCACACGGCGATGGCGGCCGGGCGCATGCCTGGCGATGTGCGGCCGGTTGATGGCCGGGCACACGCAGCCCTTCCTGGTGAAGTACGTGATCACCAGGAAGCCGAAGGCGATCGCGAGCCCGACCCCCCAGAGCGGGACCCCGCTCTCGACCGCGTCACTCCATGCGTCCGGCAGGAGATCGGCCAGGGCGGTGACCAGCATCATCGACGAGGCGATGGCCAGCCAGACGGTCACTCTCGCGGAGTTGCGCCGGGCCAGCCAAGCACCGGCAAGGGTCGAGGCGGAAACCAGGAGCACGGCGGCCCACGCTCCCCCGGCGGTAGGTTCTCCTTCCAGAATCGGTCCCATCGCTCGTGTCCAACCGGTTAGCCACATTCTTCAAGCACCTCTTGTCGGCTGGTCAGGGGACGATTTCGATGTACGCGCCGGCACGACCCGCGTGCCTTCACGAGCCATATGCCTCGCGACCCGCATGCCTCACAACCCCGCGTGCCTTCACGAGCCGCATGCCTTCACGAGCTGCATGCCGTTCTCGCCCATGCCAGGTAGGCGGGTGTGCGGTCGGTGACGACGCCGTTCACGCCGTAGGCGGCCAGGCGGCGCCAGGCGCCCCGGTCGTTGGGGGTCCACGCGTAGACGTCCACGCCGTCGTGCAGGTACTCGCGAACGCGCGCCCGGGTCAGGCTGTCGTACCGGATTGCGACGAAGGCGAAATTCCGGACGCGCGAAGGCCGTGGCGCGGAGTCGGAAAGGAGGCCCTTGGGGGCGGGGATGGATCTCACGGCCCGCAGCGCCGAGACCGAAAACGACATCAGGCTCGCCCACCGGTACGCGTTCAGCCGCCGGTATTGGTCGCGTAACGAGCGGAGATCCCTGGCGTCGGGCACCTGCTTGAGCTCGACCAGCACATGGCCGCCTCGGTCCCGGATGACTTCCAGCGCCGCGGCCAAAGTCGCGGGCCGCTGGCCGTCGGCGGTGCGCAACGTGCGGAAGCGGGCCAGCGTCATGTCCGCGACGCGGCCGGTACCAGTGGTCGTACGGTCGACCGTGGCGTCGTGCATCAGCACCGGATGGTGATCCTTGGTGAAGTGCACGTCGAGCTCCACCTCGTCGGAGCCCGCGTCCAGCGCCCCCTCGAACGCCCTGATCGTGTTCTCCGGCCCCGCCGACCGGTAGCCCCGGTGGGACACGACGCCCGGCGCCGAGCACGAGGCCGAAGCGGCGGCCGCGCCCGTGGTGGGCGTGCCGACGGCCATGAGCCAGCCGGCGGCGGCGCAGACGGTCGGTACGAAGGTGATCCGCTTGGCGGTCGCCACAATGTGTCCCTTCGCTCGCGCCGTCTTCACCGGGCCAGAGCCCGGCGAGCCGGTCAGATGAGAGGCCGGCCACCCGGTATCCTCACGAAGAGTAGTTCTCCAATTACTAATTGTTTACACATCTGAGCGGTCGCTCATCTGTCGTTTGCCCGCCGTTCATTCGTTCCGCCGTTCATTCGTTCCGCCGTTCACCTGCGCCGCCGTTCGACGGACGGCCCGTTGCCGCGCGTGGTCGGCCAGGGAGACGATCACGAGCGGCCGCTTGGCGGCGTTTGCTCCTGCTTTCTCGGGGGACACGGACAGCTATGACGCCGGTGGTGCTGACCGTCAACGCTGGGTCGTCGAGCCTCCAGCTGCATCTGATCAAGGAAGACCAGGTGCTGTGGGCCGAGCACGGCGAGGAGAGACCTGACCCGGAGAAGGCCGAGCGGACGCTGTCGGACTTCCTGGCGAAGGCGGCCGGGCTCGACGTCGCCCTGGTCGGGCATCGCCTCGTGCACGGTGGCGATGCCGTGCGCACTCCGACGATCGTCGACAACGAGGTGCTGGCGGCGGTGCGCGGGTACGCGGATCTCGCGCCGCTCCACGTGCCACCCGCGCTCGCGCTCGTCGAAGCCGCCCGGCGCACGCTGCCGTCGGTGCCGCAGGTGCTCTGCCCGGACACGGCCTTCCACGCCGGCCTCCCGGAGATCGCCAGGACCTATGCCCTCCCATCCGAGTGGAGACGCGAGTACGGCTTGCGCCGCTACGGCTTCCACGGGCTTTCCTACGCCTGGGCCACCCGCCGAGCGGCGGAGCTCCTCGACCGGCCGGTCTCGGAGTTGGACATGGTCCTCGCGCACCTCGGCGGCGGGTCCTCGGTCTGCGCGGTACGCCGGGGGGTGAGTGTGGACACGTCGATGGGGTTCACGCCGTTGGAAGGCGTGCCGATGAGCAAGCGGTCGGGCAGTGTCGACCCCGGCATGCTGCTGTGGTTGCTCTGCGGCTCACGCCTGTCACTTGAGGAGCTGCGCGAGGGGCTGGAGCACCGGTCGGGCCTCCTCGGGCTCTCCGACGGGAGGTCGGGAGACACTCGGCAGCTGGTGGCCGCGGGCGACAAGGCGGCCACTCTGGCACTCGACGTGTTCGTCCACCGGGTGAGCCGGGAGTTCGCGGCGGCGGCCACGAGCCTGGAGCGGCTTGACGCGATCGTCTTCACCGGCGAGATCGGGTGGGACCAGCCGGAGATCCGCGACGGTGTGTGCGGCAGGCTCGGGCTGCTCGGCGTCGTCCCGCCGGCGCTCCACGAAGTCAACACCGATGGTTTCGTCAGCCCGCCCGGCGCCGCCGTACCCGTGCTGGTGATCGAGCCGCGAGAGGAGCTTGAGGTCGCCCGCGAAGCCCTCACCCTGTTCGGGCGATGAGGCCCCATGATCATGCCACCCACGCCGTGATGAAGGCAGATGGGTGGGAACGGGCCGAGGCCATGACCCTCTCGACCGTGGCCGCTGGGGCCGGGTCGTGAGAGGCATGGCCTGATTCCGAGGAGCGGGCGGATCCCCGCTAGCCCGTCGACTACGCCGGCTGGTCCGAGGTCGCCTGGGCTTCCGCGATGGAACGTGCCTCTGCCGCGGCGCCGTTCCCGCCGTTCCCGCCGTTCCCGCCGTTCTCCTTGTGGCACTCGATGAAGCCCACTCCGAGGCACCGGAGCGAGGGCACGATTTTCTTACGCACCTTGAGCGTGGTGTCCAGTCGGCTGATCAGATCGATGTGCCGCACCAGGGTGTGCTCGTCGACCTCGACCTTCAGGCACTTCAGCCAGACGGCCCGGACGCCCCGCCTGGAGTCGAACGTGACCGTTTCCGTGTCGTACCCGTAGCCGTCATCGTCGAGCCCGATGCCCAGCTCCCTGCTGTGGCGCCTCGAACCCGCCGGGTTGAACGCGCTGGTGGCGACGATCGCATCGGTCGCCTCCAGGGGACAGCGCACGATCACGCGCACATCGGTGTCCCGACGCGGATTCCAGGGCGAAATGCGAAGCGCGGTCACATCCTTGCGCACGGTGACGGCGCCCGAGGGCACTCCATCCTTGGTGTGCCGGGGCCCCGCCTTCTCGGCGGACGCCGTGGCAACACCCGGAAGCATGACGAGGGCTGCGATTGCTCCTACCCCTACGGCCAAACGCATGTGGTCCTCCTACCGGGCGTGCGCCCGATCTCTAACGACGTGTCGCCGTCGGGCGCCGCGAAGCGCCGACAACGTTGGAGGGTTGATGCACACGGATGACCCGGCCGTAGCATCCCGCCTGACCTGGCGAGTTGTCTCAGTATGCCGACAGCGCCACGGTAAAGGAGGGGAGGCCACGCCGAGGCGGAGATCATTTTTCACCCCGTCCGCGGTCGAAGCTCCGTCAAGAGAGCTCGGTCGAGGAGAGCGCCTTCAGGAGTTCGAGGAGAGCTCCTTCAGGAGAAGATGGGCTCGCTCGACGAGGTGCCGGGTGTCGCTCATGCGGCGTGCCGCCGGCGCGTCGGGCCGGACGATCCTGCCCGGCCGAGGGATCCGCGCGGCCTCGTCGAGGGACGGCAGCGCGCCCAGCGCGTGCCAGCCCAGCAGTGCCGCCCCGAATCCGGAGCCGGCGGACTCGTGGGTGACGTCCAGCGGCATGTCCAGGGCGGCGGCGAGCACGTCCGCCCACACTGGGGCGCGGAACGCTCCACCGGTCGCCCGTACGGTCCCGACCTTCCCTCCGGCCGCCAGCACGGAGTCGCGAACCAGCGCCAGCTGCTGCGCCACGCCTTCGATCAAGGCTCTGGTGATCGCGGCCCTGCCGTGCTCCCGGCGCAGGCCGATCAGGGCCCCCGTGGCGTCGGCGTCCCACCAGGGCGCCCGCTCTCCGAGGAGGTACGGCAGCGCGATCAAGCCTTCGGCGCCCGGCTCGACCGCCACCGCCTCTTCGAGCAGCTGGGCGATGGGGACGCCGGCGAGCGACTCGGCGGCCCACTGGGCCACCACGCCCGCGTTGCTGACCGCGCCGCCCGTCACCCACAGGTCGTCCGCGAGATAGTAGCAGAAAACGCGGCACTGCTCGTCCACGGCGGGACTGTCACGGATGACCCGCAACGCTCCGCTGGTTCCGACTGAGAGCGCGGCCGTCCCCGGCCTGATCGCCCCGACGCCGAGGTTGGCCAACGGACCGTCGCCCGCGCCGACCACCACGGGCAGCCCGGCCGGGAGGCCGACGAGCCGGGCCGCGTCCACGCCCAGAGGCAGGACCGTCGTCGGCTCGACGAGCTCGGGCAATCGTCCTTCCGGCACTCCGGCGATGCTCAGAGCGGGCCGATGCCAGACCCGCCGATGGATGTCGAGCAGCCCGGTGCCCGAGGCGCATGAAAGATCGGTGACCATTCGGCCGGTGAGCCGATGAAGCACGAAATCCTTGAGCCCGCACCAGTGCGCCACAGTGCGCGAGAGCTCGGGCTGCTCCGTGGCGAACCAGGCCAGTTTCGTGAGCGGTGACATGGGGTGCACCGGCGTGCCGGTCGCACGATGGGGTTCGCTGCCGTGTTCCGCGCGGATCCGGCGGCTGATCTCCGAGGAGCGGGTGTCGGCCCAGCTCAGTGCGTCGGTCAGCGGCGCTCCGGCGGCGTCGAGGCCGAGCAGCGTATGCATGGCCGCGCTGAACGACAGCCCTCGGACGGCATGACCGTCCGACTCCCGCCTGGCCACGCTCTCGCGTACCGCGTCCACGACGGCGTCCAGCACCGCCAGGGGGTCGTGGACCGCCTCGTCGCGGCGTCCGGCGCGGAGCGGGCAGGGGCGTTCGACAGTGTCGATCACCTGGAAGGCGCGGTCCACCGCGACGACCTTGGTGGCCGTGGTGCCCAGGTCCAGCCCGAGCACCACCTCGCGAGCCTCGGATGTCATGTCGCGGAGCCCTGCCCCGAATCCGGCCCCGATGTCCCGGCTCCCGCCCCCGACTCCGGCTCGGCATCCGGTCCCGGCCCTCGCTCGCCATCGGGCTCGGCGTCGGGCTCGGCGTCGGGCTCGGCGTCGGGCTCAAGGCCAGGCTTCACCCCGGGCCGTACGGCCGTGCCGGGCAGCGCGGTCAGCGCGTCCTCACCTGCCAGTACGGCAAGGACATTCCGGGCGGCGAGCTCGACCATCGCGGCTCGGGTCGCCTCCGTGGCCGAGCCGACATGGGGCAGGACCACCAGGTTCGGCGTCGAGAAGAGAGGATCGTCCGGGTCCTTTCGCGGCTCGTCGCGCATGACGTCGAGCCCGGCCGAGTGCAGGCGTCCCGCGCGCAGCGCGGCGATCAACGCATCCTCGTCGACGACGCCGCCGCGGGCGGTGTTGACCAGCGTCGCGGTGGGCTTCATGAGCTCCAGCTCCGCCGCTCCGATCAGGCCGGCCGTCTCGGCGGTCAGGGGGACGTGGAGGGAGATCACATCGCTGGTCTGGAGCAGCTCGGTGAATCCGACCCACCGCGAGTGCTCGTGGTCGATGCGGCGGCGGCTGTGATGCTGCACGCGCATCCCGAATCCGGCGGCGCGTCGCGCGAGCGCCTCGCCGATCTCGCCGTAGCCCAGGATGCCGAGGACGGCACCGTGCACGTCCATGCCGAGGAACCCGTTCATGGCGAACGTCCGCCATTCGCCCCGGCGCATGGCGTCGACGGCCGCCCCGAGTCGACGCCGGGCCATGAGGATCAGCGCCATCGCCACGTCAGCGGTGGTCTCGGCCAGGATGCCCGGGGTGTGTGTGACGACGATTCCGGCCGCCGTGGCGGCGGCCACGTCGACGGCGTCGTATCCCATGGACGTGAGCGCGACGACCTGCAATCGCGGACCCGCCGCTTCGAGGAGCGGGCCGTCGATGCGGTCGTTGCCCAGCACGATCGCGGCGTCGCAGTCGCGCATCAGCTCGCTCAGTTGGGCCGGGGTGGGCGGGACGGAGCCGTCCCACACGGCGACGTCGCAGTGCTCGCCGAGCAGGTCCAGGTGAGGCCCCGGAAGGCCGGGCCGGGATATCGCGACGCGGGGTCGCCTGGCTGCAGGCATTCTCAACCGCTCCTCAGTCCAGGAAGTCCAGAATATGGAACTCTGTTCAAAACTTGACGCAGGCGTTCCCCTGATCGGGGAACGGGTCTGTTTACAGCAGTTACCAGTAAGCGCCCCTCGGATCTTCGCGACGCGGCGAAGCGCCGTACGGCGACGACAGCGGGCGGGAGGACCCGAAAGGACACGATCTAAAGCCCGGCGAGCCGGGACAGTTCCCGGGCGGCCGTCGTGAGATCGCGGACGAGCGCTTCCCGCAGGTCCGTCGTCAGCCGGGCCGTGAGCAGCGTGACGCTCACCGCGATCGGAGTCTCGTGCCGCCTGGGAAGGGCCACGCCGATGCAGGTCACGCCCTCGGTGTTCTGCTCGTCGTCGACCGCGTAGCCCCGCTCGCGCGTGCTGTCCAGATCGCGCCGGAGCGCGTCCATCGACCGGTGCGAACGTGGCGTGAACACGGGCAGCTCGCCGATCGTCGCCAGCCGCAGGTCCATCTCCTCGCGCGGCAGGGACGTGAGCATGGCCTTGCCGAGCGCGGTGACCACGGCGGGCATCCGCCGGCCGATGTCGCTGGCCAGCCGTACCGGCTGGCTCCCGTCGTGCCTCGCCAGGTAGACCACGTCGACCTGATCGAGTATGGCCAGCAGGAGCGTCTCCTGTGCCGCCACGGGCAGCGTGGCGGCGGTCCTGCGGAACTCGTTCACCAGGTCGGTGCCCGCCAGGAATCCCTGGCCGAGCTCCAGCACCTTGTATCCCAGCGTCCAGCGTCCGTCGATGCGACGGATCATGTGACTGCCTTCGAGCGCCGAGCACAGGTTGGCGACCGTCGACTTGGCCAGGCCGAGCGAGCGCGCCAGCTCCGTGAGGGAGAGCGGGCGCTGGCTGCGGGCGAGCTCTTCGAGCAGGCCGACCGCGCGGGTGACCGCGGGAGAGCGGCTGTCGGCGGATCGCAGGGATTCACGCTCTGACGCCGCGGCCTGAGTCACTGGACGTCCCTCCGATCCATGCCACCACGAAATTCCATGCCACCACGAGCGATGACTGTTCCATCATACGAACGGAGTACCGGAAACTGTTCCGATCCGCCGTGGGGGCCTCCACACTCGGCGACGGCCGATCATGGCGAATCCGTCCCGAAGTCGAGGAGCACCTTGCACGAGCGGGCCGGGTCGGCGGCCAGCTCGAACGCCTCTGCCATGGAGTCGACGGGCAACGTGGAAGTGATCACGGGTGCGACCTGGAGCCGATCGGCCGCCAGCGCTCCGAGCACCTCCGCCATCTCCGCGTCGAAGCGGAAAGAGCCGGCGACGCGCAGCTCCCGCGTGATCATGGCGTTGACGGCCACCGGCGTGTCTCCTGGCGGGAGGAGCCCGAGGCCGACCAGCAGGCCGCCCCTGGCGAGCCCGTACACGCAGGTGTCGAACCCGGCCCGGCTGCCCGACGACTCGATGGCGACGTCCGCGTCCAGCCGGGTGAGCCGGTCGGTGCCCGGCTTCCCGGCCACCACCGTCTCCGTGGCTCCGACGGCCTCGGCCACCTCCAGAGGCTCCTCGTGCAGGTCGGTGACCACGATCTCGGCGGCCCCGGCGGCCCGCAGCGCCGCGATCACCAGGCAGCCGATCGGCCCCGCGCCTGTGACCAGGACACGCTTTCCCTTGACGTCCTCGCAGCGCCGTACGGCATGCCAGGCGACGGACGCGGGCTCGGCGACCGCCGCGCGGTGGAGATCGAGCCCGGGCGGCAGGGCCAGGACCTGTTCGGCCGGCACGACGATCACATCCGCGAACCCGCCCTGGACGTGCGGGAAGTGAGCGGCGCTGCCCAGATAACGCGCGTTGACACAGACGTTGCGGTGGCCGGACCGGCAGGGCGGGCATTGGCCGCAGGGAGTCGCGGGGTGGACCGCGACCGGCGTTCCCTCGGGCGGCGACTCGGCCCCGGCGCCGACCGCGAGCACGTGGCCGACCACCTCGTGGCCGAGCACGAGCCGCTCGCGGAGCCGGAACTCGCCGACCGCGCCGTGCCGCCAGTAGTGCAGGTCGGACCCGCAGATGCCGCCGTAGCGGACCCGGACGGCCACCTGCCCCGGTCCCGCCGTGGGCGCCGGGCGTTCCTCCAGTCTCAGGTCGTGGGCGCCGTAGGCCACGACCGACCGGATGAGGGATGTCATGTCAGATCACCGCCGTCAGTCCGCCGTCCACGGCGATCACCTGGCCGTGGACGAAATCCGACGCGGGCGCCGCGAGCCACACCAGCGTGCCCACCAGGTCGTCCACCCGCGCCCATCGGCCCGCCGGGGTCCGCCCGCGGATCCAGGCGTCGAAGGCCGGATCGCCGACCAGCGGCTGAGTGAGCTCGGTGACGACGTAGCCGGGGGCGAGCCCGTTGACCGCCACGCCGCTGGGCGCCCACTCGGCGCACATCGTCTTGGTCAGCATCGCCAGGCCGCCCTTGGACGCGGCGTAGGCGGCGATGCCGGGCCGGGCCAGCCATGTCTGCACCGAACAGACATTGATGATCTTTCCGTGCCCGCGCCGGACCATGCCGCGGGCGACCGCCCGGCCGACGACGAAGGCGCTGGTCAGATTGGTGTTCAGGACCCGCTCCCAGTCGTGGAGCGAGACGTCGAGCAGGGGCTGGCGGTGCTGTACCCCGGTGTTGTTCACCAGGATGTCGATCGGCCCGATCTCCCGCTCGATGTCCGTGACGGCTGCCTCCACCTCCGACTCACTGGTGACGTCGAAGGCACGCGCATAGATCTTGGCCCCGGTCTGCTCGGACAGCTCGGCCTGGGCCTGGACGAGGCTGCGCCGATCGCGGCCGTTGAGGATGACATCCGCGCCCGCCTTCGCGAGCCCGGCCGCGAGTGCGGCTCCGATGCTCCGGCTGGACCCGGTCACAAGTGCCCTGCGCCCGCTGAGGTCGAACAGACCTCCACCGGATTTCAGCGCGGGTTTCGGCGATGTCATGCCTCTCCCCTGCCCGTGTAGTAGAGCATCAACGCCGCGTTGTCCGATGCGCCGTGCCCGGTGGCCTGCAGCCATCGGTGCAGCTCCGACACGGCCGTCGTGATCGGCAGCGGCACGTTGGCCGAGCGCGCGAGATCGCGCGCGGTCTCGAGGTCCTTGACCATGTTGACCACCCGGCCGGTCGGGCTGAGATCGACCTCGGCGAACTTGACGAAGAACTCCTGGAGGAGGGCGGAGTCCGCGCGACCGCCGGACAGGGCCGCGAGGACCTGCTCCGGCGACATGCCCGCGGACCTGATCAACGCGGCGGCCTCGGCGAGGGCCGCGAACCCGCAGCCCACGAGCACCTGGTTGACCAGCTTGGCCACCTGGCCGGACCCGGCCGGGCCGAGGTGGGTGCGCCTGGTCGCGAGCACGGAGAGCAGCGGCTCCGCCGCCGCGACGTGCTCGTCCCGGCCGCCGATCATGAGGGTCAGCTCTCCGCGCAGGGCCCCGGGCGCCCCTCCGGAGAGTGGCGCGTCGACCCAGGCAGCGCCGCGCTGCTCGGCCCGTGCCGCGAAGTCCCGGGTGCTCGCCGGGTCGATGCTGGACATGTCGATCAGCAGGAGATCGCCGCGAGGGCCGGCGAGCACGCCGCGCTCGCCGAAGACCACGTCCTGGACGACGGCGGCGGTGTTGAGCGAGAGGATCACCGCGTCCGCCGTCCCGAGCTCGGCGGGGGCGCCGACCGTGGCCGCCCCCTCGGCTGCGAGCTCCGCCATCGCCTCCGGCCTGACGTCGAAGGCGACGACCTGGTGCCCGGTCGCCAGGAACCGCCGGGCTATGGCGGAACCCATCACTCCGAGCCCGGCTATCCCAACGCGGGCCGGAGCGATGCGGTTCAGTTCAGAGCTGGTGCTCATTTGCCCCAGATTTTCTTGTAGGCCTCGCGGTAGCCGGGCGGGTCCCAGGCCGCCGTGTCGGCGACGTTGTCCGTCGTCGTCAGGTGGACGGGCGCGACATATCCGCTGGCCGGCTGGTTGGAGAACGCGCGGTTGAACTCGTCGACGACCTGCCAGCCCTGCTCGTTCAGCGGCTCGGGCACGGTCGCCGACTGGAACTGGTCGTCCCGGATCCGCTGGAACGCCGACGGGTCACCGTCGCCCGCCCCGACGTTGAACGGCCCGTCGCTGCCCTTCTTACCGGCCGCGCGGAGCGCGGGTGCGGCGGCGGCGAAGTACAGGTCGTTGATCGCGTTCGAGTAGGTCCACTGGTCACCGAACTTCGACAGCAGGGACGAGACCTGCTGCGGGACCCGGGTGCTCGCGTCGGGGATCGGGATGTTCTCGTACGACAGCAACTTCACGCTGGAGCAGGTCTCCAGCTCCTTCTTGATGAGCTGCGACTTGTTCTCGGCGAACGGGATGGAGGAGTCGGTGAAGATGACCACCCCGGCCTTGCCCTCGGACTTCGCGATGATCCAGTCAGAGCTGATCTTCGCGACCTCCTCGACCTTGGTCGTGATGTTGGAGAAGAGCTTGGGGTCGTCGCTCGGGCCGGGCGTGCCGACCGCGTGCCAGCCGATGAGCGGGATGCCCGCCGTGTTCGCCTGCTTGACCTGCTCCGACGTCGACTTGGGGTCGAATCCGCCGATGACGATGCCGGCCGGCTTCAGGGCGACGGCCTGGCTGAAGGCGGCCTGGATGCCGGCGGGGGTGCCCTGGCCGTCGACGACGCGGACGTCCCATCCGATCGCCTTGCCCGCCTCCTGGACTCCCTTCGCCACTCCGGCGACGCCCGGGTTGGTCATGGTCTGGGCGACATAGACGATGGTCTTTCCGCTGGTCGCCTGCGGGCCGTCGGTGGGACCGCTCCAGGCGGCGTTGGGGTCGGCCGCCTTCTGCACCGCCGCCTTGGCGGCGGCCAGCGCCTCCGTGCAGGTGGCGGCGGCCGCCTGGGTGGGTGCCGCGGTGGACGACGAACCGCTGGAACAGCCCGTCACGACGGTCGCGGCGACTGCCAGCAACGCGGCGGCACGAACCGAGTGGTTTCGAGTCGCGAACAAGGTGACTCCTTTGGGGGGGTGAGATCAATCGAAATGAAGGGGGTCGCGTTGATCCGGCCGAGAAAACGGTCGGTCCAGGATCAGGCCGCGTCAGCCTAGTGGGGTATGGGCTGGCTACTGCCGGGTATCACTCGACGCTTTGGATCTTCTTTTTCTAAACATCTTGTGGAATTTCTGGTTAATCTTCTTGCCGACCTTGGTCTCCGACCCCGCCCGGATCGGCCTGAATCGACCGGGATCTCCCCCGGATCGAGCAGTGATCAGCCCGGTGGCCGGTCCGACGGTGCGGACCCCGATGCCACGGGAGGCTCAGTGTTCATCGACTGCCGGGTGGCCACGGCGCCCGCGCGGAGCCGGCGGCGCGAGGAGTAGCCCGCGAGCCCGACGGCGGCGAGCAGGGTGATCCCGTTGAAGAGCGGGGTGACCCAGAACTGCGCGCCCAGCTGGCCGATGCCCGACAGGCCGATGGCGAGAATCACGACGGCCACGACGGTGCCGATCGCGTTGGCCCGTCCCGGCTTGATGGCGGTCGAGCCCAGCAGCGCGCCGACGAACGCGGGCAACAGGTAGTCGAGACCGACGCTGGGGTTGCCGATCTGCTGCTGCGCGGCGAGCAGCGCCCCGGCGAACCCGGTGATGAGGCCCGATCCGACGAAGGCGTAGATGACGTAGCGGTGAGTCGGGATCCCGACGAGGTTCGCGGCCCGCTGGTTGGACCCGATGACGTACAGGTAGCGTCCGAGCGGGAGCCGCTCAAGCAGCAGCCACAGGGCGATCGCCAGCGCCACGACGTAGAAGGCCACCACGGGCAGGCCGAAGATCCGCGAGTCGTAGAGCGAGGTGAAGCCCTCCGGCAGACCTTCCGTGCCGGGAACGATCCGCGCTCCGTCGGTCACCCAGCCGGTGATCGCGTAGAGGACGCTGCCGGTGCCGAGCGTCGCGATGAACGAGTCGATCTGGGCGAACTCCACGAGGAGGCCGTTGAGAACGCCGATCAGCCCTCCGCCGATGACGACGGCGAGGCAGGCCATCGGCCATGGCCAGCCGCCCGCGACGATGAGCTGCATCGCCATCACGTGGGCGAGCCCCAGGCCGTAGCCCATCGACAGGTCGAACTTCGCCGTGACGATCGGAAGCATCGCGCCCAGCGCGAGGATCGCCGGGATCGCCTGGTTGGACAGGATCGAGGTGATGTTGGTCAGGGTGGGGAAGGTGTCGGGCAGCATGAGCGAGAACGTCGCGAAGAGCACGACGGTCAGCGCGAGCAGTCCGTAACTGCCCACCAGCTGGCCCGCGACTCTTCCGGACAGGATCCGCCGCAACGTGGACTCCATCGTGGTCACGAGTTCACCGCCTCAGTGATCGCCGGGGCGGCGGAAGCCGTACGGGTGAGTTGGGTGACGGTCAGCGCGTCGCCGGCCAGCTCGGCCGTCACGGCGCCGCCGACGAAGACGAGTGCACGATGGCACACGTTCGCGACCTCCTCGAAGTCGGTGGATATGAGAAGCACGGCCAGGCCGGCCTCGAGCGCCTCTTCAAGGAGGCGGTAGATCTCGGCCTTCGCCCCGACGTCCACGCCGGCCGTGGGCTCTTCGAGGATCACGACCCGCCGCCGCACCCCCAGCCAGCGGCCGATCATGATCTTCTGCTGGTTTCCGCCGGACAGCGTCGCGATGGGCGCCTCCGTGAGAGCCGGCCGTACCGAGAAACGGGAGACCAGCGCGGCGGCGGCGGCGCGCTCGCCGCGCGGGCCGATCAGGTGGAGCGGCGACAGCCCCCGCACCCGGGGATTGACCATGAAGTTCTCGCGAACGGTCAGGTCGAGGGCGCACCCCTCCTCCTGCCGGTTGCTCGTGACGAAGCCGACTCCCTGGTCCACGGCGTGGGCGACCGAGCGCGGCCGGTACGGCCGGCCGTCCAGCAGGATCTCGCCGGCGACGGCATGACCTGATCCGGCGAGCAGGCGGCCGAGCTCCATGTGCCCGGCGCCGGTCAGCCCCACCATGCCGAGCACCTCGCCGCCACGCAGCTCCAGGTCGACGGGGCCGGCGCGCTCGGTGCGCACCCCGCTCAGCCGCAGCACCTCCGGACCGTTCGTACGGCCTCCGCCCGAGCGGTAGCCGCCCAGCTCGCGCCCCACGATGGCCTCGACCATCCGGGCGGGCGTGTAGTCGGCCACCCGTCCGGAGGCGACCAGCCGCCCGTCGCGCAGGATCGCGACGGTGTCGGCCACCGCGTAGACCTCGTCCAGCCGGTGGCTGACGTACACGATGGCGTGCCCGCGGTCGCGCAGCACGCGCAGGACGTCGAACAGGCGGGCGCAGTCGGCGGCCGGCAGGCTCGCCGTCGGCTCGTCGAGGACGATGAGCTCGGAGTCGGTGGACAGCGCCCGCGCTATCGCGACCAGTGAGCGCTCCGCCCGGGTCAGATCGGCGATGCGGGACTCGGGGTCGATGGTGTCCGTCACGATCTCCAGCGCGGCGGCGCAGCGCTCGCGCGCGGCCCGCCAGGAGATGAGGCCGCCACGCCGGGGGTAGCCCGCGCCCAGGGCCACGTTCTCGGCTACCGTCATGTGCTCGACGAGCCCGAGGTCCTGGTGGATGAACGACATGCTGCGGGTCGCCGCCTCACTGCCCAGTGGGTGCCCGGCGACGGTCACCTCACCCTCGTCGGCGCGGTACACCCCGGCGAGTATCTTGATCAGCGTGGACTTCCCGGCACCGTTCTGGCCGAGGAGCGCCAGCACGCTGCCGCGCCGAATGTCGAGATCGACATCGTCGAGCGCCAGCGTTCCGCCGAACCGCTTGCGTAGTCCCCGAATCGCGACGAGCGGCGCTCGTCCGGGATCGCGGCCCGGTCCTGTGCCGGTGGCGGAGATGTGCTCCAAGGAGCCCTCCAGATGGACCTGATGGCCAGGTCCGCCCTGGCCAAGTTGTACAGCATCTTGAACGTGGTCCTGAGTTTTGGTCAATAGCTCGACCCAGATTATTTGCACCAGGATGTCCGCCGCGTGTCTCCCGGGTAACGGACAGATCACCCAATTGCACGTTGGACACAGGGTTCGCACAGTCGCCCATAGAGGTCACCGTGTTCTTTCTGTGA
>JBIOWF010000309.1:0-20889 GCA_044868295.1 Microtetraspora sp.
CGAGCCCGTCCATGGTGAGGAACACCCGGCCGGTCGTCCTCCGTACGGTTCCGCCGGTGACCCACCGGGAGCCGCTCGTCATGCCCGGGGAGGCGGCCCGCGCCGGCTGCGCGGCCCGCTGGTGCACGGTCCGGCGGCCGGCGCCCCACTCGGCCATGCCCCGGCTGGGCGTGCGCCGGTCCGGCTCCACGAGTATCGGCAACACGCCCCTGGCCAGCGCGCCGACCCGGTCGACGACGGAGAGCAGGCCGATCGGGTGGGCCCGCGCCCGCCGCTCGGGTGTCCAGTACCCGTCCGGCGCCGGTGCCGCCGTGTGCTCCACGACGTCCGCCACCGGCGGAACCTTCTTGATCTGCGGCCTGGCCCCACTCGAATGCGCGCCGGCCGCCCGGTCCGGCAGGTCGGACGTGGCTCCGATCAGCGGTGCCCCCATGAGTCCGGCGACGAGCGGGGCAGCGAGAAATAAAGGGAGGCTCGGGGTCATGGCAACCGAGTCTGGACTACTAGTCGTGTTCTTGTTGCTACTTTCGGTGAATCAGGTCAGTTCGGTGCTCTGGGCAGCGTTGTAGACGGCCTGGGCCTCAGGCCCGAAGTACGGCCCGAACATCCAGAAGTTGGCGAAGTTGTACTTGAAGCTGTTGACCGAGTTCAGCAGCCCCGCGCCGGTGCTCTCGTTGAAGTTGATGAACCAGGGGCCGCCGCTGGAGCCGCCCGTCATGTTGCAGGTGAGCCCGACGTCCTCGGTCTGCATGTAGTCGTCGAACGCCCGGCCGCTGCAGTAGACCAGCTTCGACCCGTCGTACGGCGAGGCCGCCGGATAGCCGAAGGAGTACATCTGGCGTCCCCTGGGCTGGTTGAACGCGATGCCCTGGCCGCCCACGACGTCAGTCAGGCTCTGGCCGTTCAGCGGGGCGACGACGGCCGCGGCGAGGTCGTAGTTCATGTCCTCGCTGGAGCTCCACTGGGGCGTGGTGAGCAGGTTCGTCGCGGGCCAGGTGCCGTTCGGCCGGTTGCCCTGGTCGTAGCCGGGGACGAAGACCCAGTTGTTGTGGAACCCCCCGTTGAGCTTCACACAGTGCCCGGCTGTGATCACGACGCTCTTGTTGGCGCTGGTCACGACGTTGCCGGAGCAGGACGCGTTGCGCCCGGCGTCGGCACCGACGGTGACGGTGAAGAAGACCCGTCCGGCGGTCTTCACGATCGCGCCGCCTCCGGTCCACTGCGAGCCGGAGCTGCGCGCGGAGGTGGCGGCCATGCCCGCCGTGGTGTCGGCGGTGAGTGTGGGCGCGATGGCGGCCGGCTTGCCCGCGGGAACGTCGAGCATCGCCGATGCGGCGGCGAACCGCCGCGAATCCGACGACGGGGCGTCGAGCGGCTTGGCCGCCGCCATTTTGGCCGCCGTCCAGTAGCCCTTGACGTCACGCTGCTCCGCCCTGCTGTCCGCCGCCTGGTGGACGACCGGGCGCGGGCCGGCGCTCGAAGCCGTGGCCCTCGAAGTCGTGGCCCTCGAAGTCGTGGCGCTGTCGGCGCTCGCGGCCGGGGCCAGGGCTCCGGCGGCGGCCAGGGCGGGGAGCGCGATCAGCGGAACGAGACGTCGCGCCGATCGGCGTCGCCGGGCGCGGCCCGAGGAACAGAGCCGTGTTCCTCCGGCACGACGGCCACCGAGTGTCCGAGCGAGCGCGACCAAAGACGGGTGCATGCGTACCTCCGTGATCGGATGTCCTGACGGGCGAAGGTAGCGACGGCCCCGGCGAGATTTCTCTTGATTCACGCATACGGATATGAGCAGATTCAGGCATCCATACACTGGTTTCACGTGGGTCTCTGCGGTCCCGCATCGCAGCGGCGCGTCAGGGCGGCATGGGAAGTTGGGACAATGGGACCGTGACTTCCGAACCCAGCCCCCGGTCGATCGTCGTGCTCGGCTCGACCGGCTCGATCGGCACCCAGGCGCTCGACGTCGTCGCCCGCAACCCCGGCCGGTTCCGGGTGGTGGCCCTCGCCGCGGGGGGAGGGCGGGTCGACCTGCTCGCCCGCCAGGCCACCGAGTTCGGTGCCGAGGCCGTCGCGGTGGCCGACGCGGCAGCCGTACCGGCCTTGAAGGAGGCGCTGGCCGCGCGCGGCGCCGAGCCGGTCGTCCTCGCGGGGCCCGACGGGGTCGCCGAGGCGGCGGCGTGGCACGCCGAGCCGGCTCCGATCGTGCTCAACGGGATCACCGGAGCGCTCGGACTCACCTCGACGCTGGCCGCGCTGGCCGCCGGGCGGGTGCTGGCGCTGGCCAACAAGGAGTCGCTGATCATCGGCGGGCCTCTGGTGAAGCGTCTGGCCAAGCCCGGGCAGCTGCTGCCGGTGGACTCCGAGCACAGCGCGCTCGCGCAGTGCCTGTGGGCGGCCGGTCCGTCAGGGGAGGACGCGCGAGCCGTACGGCGCCTGATCGTGACCGCGAGCGGCGGGCCGTTCCGGGGGAGGAGCCGCGCGGAGTTGGCGGACGTGACCCCGGAGATGGCCCTCAACCACCCGACCTGGAACATGGGCCCGGTGATCACGATCAATTCGGCCACGCTGGTCAACAAGGGGCTGGAGGTCATCGAGGCGCATCTGCTCTTCGACATCGGCTTCGACCGGATCGAGGTCGTGGTCCACCCGCAGTCGGTGATCCATTCGATGGTCGAGTTCGTCGACGGGTCGACGATCGCCCAGGCGAGCCCGCCCGACATGCGCCTGCCGATCTCTCTGGCCCTGGGGTTTCCCGATCGGGTCGCGGACGCGTCGCCCGCCGTCGACTGGACCACGGCGCACACGTGGACCTTCGAGCCGCTCGACGACGAGGCATTCCCCGCCGTCGTGCTGGCCCGCCACGTCGGCACTCAGGGCGGTACGGCTCCCGCCGTCTACAACGCGGCCAACGAGGAGTGCGTGGAGGCGTTCCGCAAAGGCGGGCTGCCGTTCCTCGGCATCCTCGACACGGTCGCCCGGGTGGTCTCCGAGCACACGCCCGGCCCGGCATCGTCGGTGGACGAGGTCCTCGAAGCCGACGCCTGGGCCAGGGCCCGGGCCCGGGAGCTCACGATCTGACGATCTGACGATCTGGTGCTCTGGTGCTCTGGTGCTCTGGTGCGAGGCGGGGCGCGTGGGCGGAGGCGGTCACGTGATTGCCTAGACTGAGGGGGTCGGGACCGCGCCCCCGGCAGTCGGCGTCCCAATTACACAAGGTGCTGAAATGTCTGTTGATCTGGGGATTCCCTCCAGAAAGATCGAGCCGATCGCCAAGCGGCGTGTGTCGCGTCAGATAATGGTCGGCTCGGTTCCGGTCGGCGGGGACGCGCCCGTCTCGGTGCAGTCCATGACCACCACGCTGACCTCCGACGTCAACGCCACGCTGCAGCAGATCGCCGAGCTCACCGCGTCGGGCTGCCAGATCGTCCGGGTCGCGGTTCCGTCCCAGGACGACGCGGACGCGCTGCCGGTGATCGCCCGGAAGTCGCAGATCCCGGTGATCGCGGACATTCACTTCCAGCCGAAGTACGTCTTCGCGGCGATCGAGGCCGGCTGCGCGGCCGTGCGGGTCAACCCCGGCAACATCAAGAAGTTCGACGACAAGGTCGGCGAGATCGCCCGGGCCGCCGCGGACGCCGGCACCCCGATCCGCATCGGCGTCAACGCCGGCTCGCTCGACCCGCGCCTGCTCCAGAAGTACGGCAAGGCCACCCCGGAGGCCTTGGTCGAGTCGGCGCTGTGGGAGTGCTCGCTGTTCGAGGAGCACGGCTTCCGCGACATCAAGATCTCGGTGAAGCACAACGACCCGGTCGTGATGATCAAGGCCTATCGGCTGCTGGCCCAGTGGTGCGACTACCCGCTGCACCTCGGCGTCACCGAGGCGGGCCCGGCCTTCCAGGGCACCATCAAGTCCGCCGTGGCGTTCGGCTCGCTGCTGGCCGACGGCATCGGCGACACGATCCGCGTCTCGCTCTCCGCGCCGCCCGTCGAGGAGGTCAAGGTCGGCATCCAGATCCTGGAGTCGCTGAACCTGCGCGAGCGCGGCCTGGAGATCGTTTCCTGCCCGTCCTGCGGGCGGGCCCAGGTGGACGTCTACACGCTGGCCGAGCAGGTGCACGCCGGCCTCGACGGCCTGAAGGTCCCGCTGCGCGTGGCCGTGATGGGCTGCGTCGTCAACGGGCCGGGAGAGGCCCGTGAGGCCGACCTCGGCGTCGCCTCGGGCAACGGCAAGGGCCAGATCTTCGTGAAGGGCGAGGTCATCAAGACCGTCCCCGAGTCCCAGATCGTCGAGACCCTCATCGAGGAGGCGCTGCGCCTCGCCGAGGAGATGGGCGTCGACCTCGACGACGAGGACGCGCCCGGCCCCGAGGTCGTCGTCCGCTAGACAACACCCTCGCGCCCGGCCTCCAGGTCGTCGTCCGCTGGACAACAGCCTGCGGCCCGCGACACAAAGCAATGTGTTGACTACAGACTGGTAAGCATTGGGGTGTGCGGGCGGTAGCCGTACGATCACGTGCTGGAAGCTGGCCTCTGCCGAGCGAGCAGAGGGAGTGTGCCGGTGAAGCGGGTCGTCGTAGTGGTCGCGGGCGTGGCGGTGCTGGCCGCCGGGCTGGGTGGTGCCGAGCAGGCCGACGCCCGGTCCGGCCCGCCGGTGAGAGAGATCGTCTGGGGGCCGTGCGAGGACGCCAAGCCGTCATCCGGGGCACTCGGCAACGTTCTCAGCAGGATCGGCCAGGGAGGCGGCCAGGCCACCCGTCACGTGGTGGGCGGCATGCCCTCCAGGAGCAGGCCGGCATCGACCCCGGTCGAATGCGCGACCGTCCAGGTGCCGCTCGACTACGCCGAGCCGTACGGCCAGCGGATCACGCTGGCGCTGAACCGGATCAAGGGCACGGTCAGCCCGGACCACAACCATCTGGGCGCGCTGCTCGTCAACCCGGGCGGGCCGGGCGCCTCCGGGCGGAATCTGGCCAAGTACGTCGCGTCGGCTCTGCCGAAGGACGTCGCGGCCCGGTTCGACGTGATCGGGTTCGACCCGCGGGGTGTCGGGGCGAGCAAGCCCTCGATCAGCTGCGTGGACGCCGAGCGCTACTACGCCGCCCCGCGGCCGGACAACGTGCCGCACAGCAAGGCCGACGAGAGCCGGCTGGTCGATCGCGCCCGCGAGTACGCCGAAGGCTGCGGCAACCGGTGGGCCTGGTTCCTGCCCTACCTGACGACCGAGAACACGGCCCGCGACATGGACGCGATCCGGCAGGCCCTCGGCGAGGAGAAGATCAGCTATCTCGGCTACTCGTACGGCACCTATCTCGGCTCGGTCTACGCCACGATGTTCCCGGAGCGGGTGCGCCGACTGGTGCTGGACAGCGTCGTGGACCCCAAGGGCGTCTGGTACGACGCGAACCTCGCCCAGGACTTCGCCTTCGACCAGCGGCATCGCGACTTCTTCGGCTGGGTGGCCAGGCACGACGACGTCTACCGGCTGGGCCGCACCCAGTCGGCGGTGAACTTCGCCTGGTACTCGATGCGGAACCGGCTCCACGAGAAGCCGGCCGGGGGCGTCGTCGGCCCCAGCGAACTGGACGACGTCTACACCGTCGGCGGCTACACGAACACTCTGTGGCCACGACTTGCCCAGGCCTTCTCGGACTATGTGCGCAAGGGCGGCACCGACGGCCTCGTCGCGGCGTTCCGCGAACAGTCGGGGGACCTCGCCCAGGCGGAGAACGGCTACGCCGTCTACCTTGGCGTCGAGTGCCGCGACGCCCAATGGCCACGTGACTGGAACCGCTGGCGCACGGACACGCTCGCTGTGCACTCCAGGGCGCCGTTCCTGGCCTGGCCGAACGCCGTCTACAACGCGCCCTGCGCGTTCTGGCCGGAACCCGGCGGCACTCCCGTGGCGGTGGGGGCCGAGAAGCTGCCGCCGGTCCTGCTGCTCCAGGCCAGGCGCGACCCGGCCACGCCGTTCGGCGGCGCGCTGCGCGAGCGGCGGCTGTTCCCGACCGCGAGTCTGGTGACCGAGCCGGGCGGCAACCACGGCGTCGCGCTCGCCGGGAACACCTGCGCCGACCGCTACCTCGCCGACTATCTGCGGGACGCGACCCTGCCGGCGCGCCGTGCGTCCGGCCGAGGACCGGACGCGACCTGTCCCGCGCAGCCCGAGCCCCGTCCCATCGTCCGGATGAACGCCGGGCCGGAGCGGCGGCATCTTCTGCTGACCCGCCTGCTGCTGGGGCGCTGACGCTCGCGCCGCCCGCTCCGGACCGTCCCGCCCCACGGCGGGCCACGCGCTGAAGGGATCATCTCGACCGCATATTGATGGCACGCCTGAAGGACGGGACACCCTGAAGGATGCCTTGACAGGACGCCTTGAAGGGACGGTGTGTTGGGCCGCCTTGAAGGGACGGCGCTTCCAGGCGGGCGGTAACTTCCAAAATCGACACCGTCGCGTAGGCTTGGCGCGTGATGCTGCGTACATCGGCGTCGCGCGTGCTCGACGACAACGATCGAGACGAGGTGCTCGCGCTCCTCGACTCTGATCCGGTCGCCAACGTCTTCGTCGCCTCCCGGATCCGGGCCGTGGGCCTGAGCCCGTCCAGGCTGGGCGGCCAGATGTGGGGATTCGGCCCGCGTGGCGGGCTGACGTCCCTGTGCTACGCCGGGGCCAACCTGGTCCCGGTGCAGGCCAGTCGCGAAGCCCTGCACGCGTTCGCCGACCGGGCGCGCAAGCAGGGGCGCCGTTGCTCCTCGATCGTCGGCCCGGCCGGTGCCGTCGAGCAGCTGTGGGAGCGGCTTGAGCCGCACTGGGGGCACGCGCGGGCGATCCGGTGGGCTCAGCCGGTCATGGCGACAGGCTCCGCTCCGCTCATCGATCCCGATCCGCTCGTACGGAGGGTCCGCCCGGAGGAGTTCGGCATCCTGCTGCCCGCGTGCGTGGCGATGTTCACCGAGGAGGTCGGTGTCTCCCCGGACAACGGCGACGGCGGCGCCCTTTACCGCTCACGGGTCGCCGAGCTGATCCGCATCGGCCGCTCGTACGCGCGGATCGAGGACGGCAAGGTGGTCTTCAAGGCCGAGATCGGCGCGATCACGCCGCAGGCGTGCCAGGTCCAGGGCGTCTGGGTCGATCCGGATATGCGCGGGCGCGGCCACGCCGCCGCCGGGATGGCCGCAGTCGTCGAGCAGGCGCTGAAGTACTTCGCACCCCTCGTCACCCTCTACGTGAACGACTACAACCTCCCGGCCAGGGCCGCCTACCGAAGGGTCGGCTTCCGCGAGGTCGACACGTTCATGTCCGTCCTGTTCTGACCTGGTACCGCTCTCGCCCCTTGATCGGCCTCACGTCGTCGTCACCATCACGTGGGCGTCGCGACCGGGGGCGTGGGGGACGTCCTGAGGGCGCGTCGCCGTAGCATCCGCAGCATCATGATCCTGATCAGGCCGCTGCCCGGCCGGATGAGCCGCCAGTAACGGCCCATCGCCCGGTGCGCGTCCGGGCTTGTCGTGACCAGTCTCGTCTCGGTGACGAGGAGCGTCCTGCCGCCGCTGAGATCGTGCAGGGCGAATGAGAACGTGCCCTTGGCGTACCCGGGCCGGCTGAAAGCGGTGAACTCGCCCAGATCCGCGAGCCTGGGCTCGTTGAGCGGGGAACGTGGCCGCCACCAGCGCCCGGCCAGGCCGACGGTGAGCTCGCGCGGAGGCCGCTCGGTCAGCGGGATGAACGCGCGGAGGAAACCCCAGGAGGCGAGCGTCCGCCACACCCGCTCGGCGGGGGCCGCGATCGTGACGGCGTGGCGCTCGGCGAACTCGGGGTCCGGGAGGAGCGGGGTCTCGCCCGCCAGCGCGCGGCACAGTTTGTCCAGCAGATCTTCCACCACGGCGTCGTGCTTGGGGCGGACCGTGAGCGGCCACAGCCACCGCATCGCGCCGACGGTGCGGCCCTTGATCTCGTGCCGGACAAGGGTGTGGCCGCCGGAAGGGGTGATGGTGAAGCCGTGGCCGCCGGTGAAGTAGCCGGCTGTGTCGAACCAGATCTCCCGGCCGGGCTCGACCGCTCCGACGCGGTAGCTCATGGGGCCGTGCCGCACCGGCGCGCCCGGCGCGAGCCCTTCTGGCAGCGCGAACCAGCTGGGCATGAGCCCGATCCGGTCCTGGTCGGTCCCGGTTTTGGAGAGCAGGGCCCAGACCTGGTCCGGAGTGGCGGGGACGACGCGTTCGTGGACGTTGTAGACCATCGTGAGGCCTCCATACGGTTGCGTATGGCGATGACTATACGCTCACGTATGGAAGACTGGCCGGGTGGGTCGGTTGAGTGCTGAGGACTGGGCGAGGGCCGCGCTGGACGCGCTGGCCGAGGGTGGTCTCGCGGCCGTCGCGGTCGAGCCGGTGGCGGTGCGGCTGGGTGTCACCAAAGGCAGCTTCTACTGGCATTTCGCCAACAGGAAGGCACTGATCGACGCCGCGCTCGCGCGGTGGGAGGCGTTCACCGAGGAGATCATCGACAAGCTGGCGGAGATCCGCGATCCCGCCGAGCGGATGCGCTCTCTCCTGCAGGACGCCCTCAGTGATCATCGTGACTCGGCGGTCGCCTTCCGCCTGATCAGCGCGGCCGACGATCCGGCGATCGCCGAGGTGGCCCGGCGGGTGACCGAGCGTCGCCTGGAGGTCATGCGGGCCGCGCTGGAAGAGCTCGGACAGCCCTCCGGCGAGGCCCGCCGCCGCGCCGCCGCGGCGTACGGCAACTATCTGGGCCTGGCCGCGCTTCGCCGGATCGGATCACTCGACGAGCCTCTTTCCGACTACCTCGACCTCGCCATAACCGAAATGGGCGTAGGTCACGGACTCGCTAATGAAGGCGGAGTGTCTCAGGGGATGGGTTTGACCTCGGGGTAGCGCTTGGCGAGGCCGTCGAAGTGGCGAGCGGGCCGGACTTTCAGGTGTGCGTCGAAGGTAGCCCCGGCTGGCCAGCTCTTCGACCAGAGCGGTGTTGATGGTGCGCGGCGCGCGGCATGCCGGGCTGTACAAGACGACGGGGAGGCGGCCCCCGCTCCTGTCCACGGGGGCGCCCATCCGAGCGTGCGTCGCCGTACTGGCCCAATCCACCTCACCGGGCTTGATGCCGAAGATCTCCGAGGCCGTGGTCTGGTCGAAGTCGGCCGCTGCCCGCGGCGACATCTGTGGTGCCGATGGCAGGCGCTGAGACCTCAGGGTGGGATACCAGATGCTCACCATGAGTTCCGCTGTGTGGTCACCCACGGGTCCGGTCGCGACCGGTCCACCAGGCGCAGCGAGACCGTGCCGATCGGGCGCCGCCCGGTGGGCTCCGGAAGAACAACCGAGATCGCCACAGTATCCGCGGCTGTGTGTCCGGCTGTGCGCGCGGCCGCCGGTGGGATGGGTGCTCAGTGCCTCGAGGTCGGCCGGGGTGAACTTCCATCTGAAGGGCCGGGCGGTGGCGTTGTAGCGCTGCTCGAAGGCGATGAGCCGGTCTTCGACCTGGTCAAGTCCGGTGAAGTCGTTGGGTGTGAGGGCCTTGCGCTGCAGGATGGAGAAGAAGATCTCCACCTGGTTCAACCACGAGGCATGCACGGGGGTGTCGGCGCCGGTGCAGATCAGGGACGAAAACCAGCTCTTCTTCGCGGGCCGGGACAGTCCCGACCTGGTCGGGCGGCTGCTGGAAGAACGTAAGAAGATCTTCGGGCAGTTCGAGAGCGTAATCGACGCAGTCCTGCCCGGCGATGATTTGCCGGAGGTGGAGAAGGCCGCCGCGCTGGGCGCCCCGGAGTTGCTGTTCCGTTACGGCAAGCACTTCGCGAAGTCCACGAAGCGCTGGATCGACCAGGAGGAAGAGCGGGTGATGTCCGCCCTCCGCGATGACCAGGGCGGTTCGGACAACACCGACGACACCCGCGAACCAAGCGGTCCCGACATCGTGGACGGCCCCGATCAGACCGCTGCGCACCGTGACCCGGACGAGACGGGAAAGCCTGGCCAGACATCCTGAAGGGCTGGTCTCGTCAGCAGTCACGCTCGACGCTGAGCGGGTGTCGCTAACTTCGATAGGGCGCCATCTGGGAAGGTGCCGTCGAGTCGAAGCGGACATCGAGGAGGACTGAACCGCACCCTGTAGATCTTGAGTCTCTATATGTGATCCTGGTCTACCTCACGTGTGGCTGGGCAATGCACTGGCGTCTGTTCTGGCAGGAATACCTGCTCGGCGAGCTGATCGTTGATGATTGGATGGCCGCCATGGAGGAGATCCTTGCGATGGCGGAGTGGAACGCCGTCGACTCTGTGTCGACTGATGACGTTCTCGAGGCATTGGACATTGGGCGGGCTGAGCATTGATCAGCATCGATGCGAGTGCTTTGGCCAAGCTCTTGACCGGATCGGTTCTGGGATGCAGTGCGCAAGGGGCTGGTCGGTGAGGCTCTGATTGCGCCCGCACACGTCGACGTCGAAGTGCTGTCCAGCTTCGAGGCCTGCCGCAGCGATACACGTTCGATCTGTAAATGGAGGAGTATACTTCGTCGAAGTGTAGTTCTCCTTTTCGGGGGTTCGGGTGATCGCTAAGCCGGAGCGTATCTTCGACCGGGAGTTTGAGTGGCGTCACCTCGAGGCCTTCGCGGCGAGGTCAAGTGATCGTGCGCAGTTGGGCGTCGTCAGCGGACGCCGCCGTCAGGGGAAGACGTTCCTGCTTGAAGCCCTCGCACGGGAGACTGGCGGTTTCTACTTCGGCGCGACGGAGGCGACCGAAGCGGAGTCGCTCAACCTCTTCTCTACCGCGCTTGCCGCCTACACCGGCTCACCCGTGAGGACCCGTTTCGCCAACTGGGACGAAGCGGTTATCCAGTTGTTCGCGGTCGGAGCCCAGACGGGCAGGCCGATGGTCATAGACGAGTTTCCATATCTGACCAAGGCGTCCCCGGCGTTGCCGTCGATCGTGCAGCGAGAGATCGACCGCGCCTTTTCTCAAGGCGCGCGTACGTCTCTCCTCTTGTGCGGGTCCGCGATGTCGGTGATGGGCCGCCTGCTGGCGGGGGGTGCCCCGCTTCGCGGGCGGGCGAGCCTCGAACTCGTGGTGCGCCCGTTCGACTACCCGCTCGCGGCCGACTACTGGAAGCTGAGCGAACCCGCACTCGCCGTGATGGTCAACGCCGTGGTAGGAGGCACTCCTGCCTATCTTCGGTTCGTCAACGGCGATGTCCCCACCGGTCTCGATGATTTCGAGGACTGGCTGCTTCGGACGGTCCTCGATCCCGGAACACCTCTCTTCCGCGAGGCCAGATACCTGCTGGAAGAAGAGGCGGACGTGCGGGACACCGCCCTCTACCATTCCGTTCTCGCGGCGGTGGCAGGGGGAAACGGAACCCGCGGCGGGATCGCCAACTACATCGGGAGGAAGGCCGCCGACATCGGCCACCACCTGAACGTGCTGGAAGACAGCGGCCTGCTCCGAAGGGAACCGGACGCGTTCCGTTCTGGCCGGTCGGTGTATCGCGTAGCGGAGCCGTTGATCACCTTTTACCAGGTGATCATGCGCCCGCAGTGGGCACTCTTGGAGAGCGGCCGAGCGCAAATGGTGTGGGCCGATGCCAAGGCCAGGTTCTTCTCCCAGGTGGTCGGGCCGCATTTTGAGGAGATCTGCCGCCAGTACGCTTTGACGCGGCCCGTCTTCGGTGGATTGCCTGGTGAGGTGGGTGCGGGAGCGGTGGCCGACCCGCCCCGGCGAACCCAGATCCAGGTCGACGTGGCGGTCTTCGCGCCGACGGTGCCCGGTGAGCCGCGCCGGGTATTGTCGCTCGGCGAGGTCAAGTGGGGAGATGTCATGGGACACCGTCACGTCAGCCGTCTTCGCCGGGCCAAGGAACTCCTGACACACAAGGGCTACGACACGCGCGACACGGTGCTCGCCTGCTTCAGCGGCGCCGGATTCGAATCGTCGCTGAGTTCCGAACCCGATGTGCGCACCTTCGGCCTCGAAGAGCTGTACGCCTGAGTGTCGGTGGATGCGTGGATGCGGCGGTGTCTGTTTCCGGTTGCTCGCTATGCAGGCCCGATCAGCTCGACCACGTCGGGGGCGATCTTCCGGAACTTCTTGTCGGCAGTGAGCAGGGCGCCGGCTCCGACCCCGCGGGCAGTCGAGATGATCAAGGCATCCGGGACGCGAATGGTGATGTCATTTGCCCGCAGTTGGGCAGCCGCCTCGGAAGCGGTCTCGTTCACCGCGTAAATCTCATCGATGACGGCGGCTCGGAACTCGGCGAGAGCCGTTTGCGCCTGCGCTCCCTTTCTGATCGCGCCGACCCGCAACTCGCTCCAGGTGATCACGGAGATGGTGAACGTTCCGGCCCGGTTCTCCCATCGGCGCACGGCGCTCAGTGCGCACGTGTGTAAGGCATCGTCGGGGTTGAGGAGGCTGCTGACGATGTTCGTGTCGAGCATTACCGTCGGCATGCCACTATCCCCAGCTCTCCCTGCTCGCCTCGATGTCCACGGCCTCGGTGAAGCCCGGCACGGTGCCGGCCACGCCGGTTCCACTAAGTGATACCCGGGGTAGTGAATGCGGTCGCGTCAGAGATCTGGAAGCCGCCGCCAAGTAAGCCATCAGGTAAGTCGCCGAGTAGGCCGACGTGCGCCGGTGCGCGGGCTTGAGGGCCGGCGGGCGCGCCCCTCCTCGCGCCCGCCGGTCCGTTCAGTCCCGCGCGCAGGCGGGAATCCACCACATGCGGCCGTCGGCCACCTCGTGGTAGACGTCAAGGAGGTCACTGCCGGTGACCTTGCTGCGGGACTCGGCGGCGGCCCAGGCGTAGATGCCGCGGGCGATCGCGCCGGGTTCCTGCTGGACGCGCAGGGCGTAGACGCGGGCCCTGATCTCGTGGACCTTGTGGTCGTCGGGCTCGGCCTGCGCCGCCAGCTCGGCCAGCTGGCAGGCGAGCCGCAGGTCGCCCTCGGCGGCGGCGACGACGGCGCGCCCGGCGATCGAGGCCGCGCCCGCGGAGAGGTCCGCGAGGGCCCGGGCGAGCACGGCGTCGGGAGTGGGCTTGAGGTGCGCCGGGTTCCCGTCGTGCCAGCCGCCGTGGAGCCGCCAGATGTTGCGGACGATGAACTCGGGCTCGTCGTAGTACGGCTGCAGGTACGGGCGGTTCGCGAGCCCCGCCGGGGGCTTGACGGTGTGCAGGATCTCGTCCAGCCGGGCGCCCGTGTTCATCAGGTCGAGGGTCTGCTCGACCAGGCTGTCGAGGTAGTCGGCGGTGTCGACCAGCGCCCGCCGTACCCGGATCGAGCCAACGATCGGCAGCCCGTGGCCGGGGAGCAGCACGTCCGCGTCGATCGAGGCCATCTTGCGCAGCGCGACCGCCCACTCGTCCGGGTAACGCTGCACGTTCTGCGGGTTCCCCGCGGTGGGGGCCACCCACACGAACAGGTCGCCGGTGAGCAGCACTCCGCGCTCCGGCAGGAAGGCCCACGTCGCGTCGTCGGTCTCCCCGCGGGCATGGCGCAGCTGGAAGGTGACGTCCCCGAGCGACAGGGTCAGGCGATCCTGGTAGGTCATGTCGGGTCGCCGGCAGGTGGCAGGCGAGACGATCTGGGCGAAGCCGAGCTGACGCTGGTTGATCACCGTGTTGTAGCCGGCCGTCCGGGCGTACCTGGAGATCCTGCGGGAGATCTCCTCATGCGCGACGACGATCGGCCGGGGGCCGCTCTCCGCGTCGAACGACTCCATTCCGCCCGCGTGGTCGAGATGGCCGTGTGAGAAGACCGCGTACCTGACGGGCTTGGCCGACCAGCTCCTGATCGCCTTGTACATGGCCGGGGCGTCGACCGCGTCGCCCGTGTCGCCCGTGTCGAACAGGGCCAGGCCGTCCTCACCCCTGATCGCGTAGACGTTGCCGAACCCCGGCCACATGGCGACTCCCGGAGCGACCTCCTGGGCTCCAGCGGCGCGCAGTTGGGCGAGGGGCACCTCGTGAGCGGGCACCGAACCACGCCACACCTTGTCGGCGCACTCCAGGATCGGTGTGGTCATGTCCAAGAGACTGCCGGTCACCGCACGTCAGGACACAGTAGGGAGATCCCTAAAGCTCGCCGCGTTCGACGGCGAGGGCGAGCTCGACGCGGGATTTCAGGCCGGTCTTCGCGTAGACCCGGGTGAGGTAGACCTCGATGGTCTTGCGGCTGTAATGGAGCTCCTCGGCGATCTGCGGGTTGCTCAGGCCCCCGGCGACCAGTTCGATCACTCGACGTTCGGCCGGAGTCAGGTCGCCCACCTGCGCGGGCACCAGGCCGGCGGCCCGGAGTCGCCGATGGGAGAGCGTCCGCCAAGGCTCCGCGCCGAGCCGCGTGAAGATCGCGTGGGCCCTGGGCAGCTGCGCCTCGTCTCCGAGGGTCCCGAGGACGAGCCGCGCCCTGGCCTCCTCGAACGGCAGGCCGTCGGCCCGCGCCCGCTCCAGCGCGGCTCCGGCCCGTTTCCGATCGCGGAAGGCCCAGGCCATTGCCAGATCCGCGGCCAGCAGGGCGCGTGGCGTTCCGTTCACCGAGAGTTCGGACAGCCGGGCGGCAGCCGTACGGCCCGCTTCAAGGTCGCCCGACGAGGCGTGCAGCAGGACCTGTACGGCGAGGGCACGGTGGACCACATCGGGAACGCCACTGGTGAGAGCCTGGTCCAGCGCGTGCCGGGCAGTGGAGTGGTCGCCGCGGCCGAGGGCCACACGGGCCCGGGAGACGGACCGCAGCCCCTCCTGCAGGGCGCACTCGGGCGGCGGCTCGGCCAGGATGCGCGCCGCCGCGTCGTACTTGCCCTGGTCGAGCAGGATGTCCAGCTCGATGTTGCGCAGCAGGGCGAGGTTCTCCAGCAGCCCGGCCTCGGCCAGGGCCCCTGCCGCGATCGCGATGTCGGCGAGCGCCTGCTCCCATTCGCCGCCGAGCCGCCGGACCACGGCCATCGTCCGCACGTGATGCCCGGCGATGTCGTGCCAGCCGAGCCCGCGGTGGATCTGCTCGGCCTGGTCGAGCAGCGCGATCGCCCTGCTCCGCAGGCCCGCGATGGACATCACGTGGGCGGCGGACTCCAGGGACGCCAGCCGGGCGCCGGGTGGCAGTGCGGCGGCGAACGCGAGCAGGTCCTCCACGGCCCGCTGCGTCTCGGCCCAGTCGCCCTGGATGAGGGCGCGCAGCGCGAGGCACCCGGCCGTGATCACGCGGTCCTCCGGCGGGCAGTCGTACAGCCCGTCCCACGCGCGGAGAGTCAGATCGTCCGACGGGTGGCCGAACTCGGCGCGGATGAGCGCCCGCTGGGCGAGCAGCGCGGTGGGGTCGTCGGCCTGCGGCTCCTGCTGGGCGCCGATCGTGAGCGCGACGTCGTACCAGCCCATGGCGTGTGCCGCGCCAACCACCGTGTACGCGGTCCGGGTGCGCCTGCGCCCGGGAGGCAGTGTGGCCAGCGCCCGCTGCCCGCACTCCAGCGCCAGAGTGGGGCGTGAGCCCTTCCAGTAGGACACGGACTGCCTGGCCAGAAGCTCACCCTTGTTCTCGGCGATCTCGGCGGCCCTGCCGTACCAGTGCGCGGCTGACAGCGGGGCGGTCCAGCGGGTCAGCTCGGCGGCGCGGAGCATCGCGGGCAGCGCCTCGTGGGTGCCGCCCTCCGCCACGTGGGTGGCCCATTCGAGGATCCGCCGGTTACCGCTCAGGCCCTCTCTCCGCAGCAGTTCGCCGATCCGCGCGTGGGCCCGGCGCCTCTCGGCGATGCCGAGGTCGGCGTAGAGCGCCTCGGCCACGATGGGGTGCGCCATGGCGTAGCCGTCGCCGGCCTGGGCGACGATGCCGTCCCGGAGGAGGCCGTCGAAGGCGCGTTCGGCGTCACGGACGCTGACCCCGGTCAGCTCGGCGAGGGTCGCGAGGTCGGCGCTCTCCCGCGTCCTGGAGAACGCGGCCAGCACTCTCGCCAGGTCCCGGCCGCCCTGGTCGCGCTGGAACAGCCGGCCCAGGATGGCGCCCCGGCGGGCGTCCGGGTCCGCTGACCGTACGGCGCCGCCTTGCACGAGCGTGAGCACGCACTCCTGAACGAACCACGGGTTCCCCCTGCTCGTGGCGTGGATCCGGCGGATGGTCGAGTCGCTGGGCGTACGGCCGAGCAGGGCGGTGACGAGGTCGGCCACCTCGCCCACGGAAAGGGGCTGGAGCTGCACCGCCAGGTCGATGTCGAGGGCCGGCGGGCGCCGTGCCGTACCGAGGATCGCGAGACCGGGGACGCGGCGGGGGAGCGAGGCGAGCAGGCTGAGAGTGTCGGCGTCGGCGAGGTGCAGATCGTCGATGGCGATGAGGGTGGGCCCGGGCAGAGATTCCAGCACCTGGGCGGCGAGGACCGCGGGCGCCGTGTGGGGACGGCCGAGCGCCGCCTGGTCGATCGCGTCGTACAGGCTCCACAGCGAGCTCTGGGCTCGCGGATCGCCGTGCAGCGCCGTCAGAGCGTCGACGAGAGGGGCGTAGGCGAGCCCGCCGTCCAGTTCGCGTGCCTGGCCACGCAGCACGCGGAAGTCCGTCGCCTGGGCGGCCACCTCGCTGAGGAGGTGGGTTTTCCCGATGCCGGCCTCACCACAGAGGAGGACGGTCCGCGGTGTCCGGGACAGCGCGGATCGCACGCGTTCCAGAATCTCGGTACGGCCTACTGTGACGAGCGGAGCTTCCACGGCTGGCCATATCCCCTTCGCGTCCCGACGACGTTCCTAGGACGCGGCGGGGTGGTCGAACGTTGACCCGAATGTGCCGCCGAATGCCGCGATCAGCAAGGGTTACGTCTCTCGGCCTTCACATCCTTGGCATCCTTCGCCTGGACTGGCCGGACTCAGCCTTGGGAGGAAGCCGCCGGAAGCTCGAACCAGACGGCCTTCCCGGAGGGGAGCGCCACGGCTCGGCTGTCGGCTGACCCCTGTCAGTTCTTGCGGTGCCGGCCGCGCACGCCCGTCGGTGGTTGGGCGGACGGCGGCGCGCTGGAGTCATCGGGACGATGGCGCCGGCCACGGGGAGCGGCCTTCGGGTCGAACTCGGCGGAGTAGTCCGCGTAGTCAGGGTAGTCCGCATGGGGCGCGCGGCCCGAGTCGTACACATCGTCCACGTTGTCTGAGTCCACGTCGTCTGAGCGGGTGGACTTCCACGTGGCCTCGAGTGCGTCGGCCAGGGCACCGACCTGGTAGAGGCCGGAACCCTCGCTGAGCCGGCGCCTGCCCCGGTAAGGACCGCTCGCCGGCTCCTCGGGCGTCTTCGGGTCCTGACCTCGAACGGGCTCGCCGGAGGGCGTGTGTCGCACGGAAGACGCCCTTTCTGCAGGCACTGCCGGGAACGGCGCCATGTCCCCGTACGCCGTTGCCGTAGGGAAGGAAGTCGTGTTCCTGAACGCCGTTCCCGGAAGGACGGCTGGGAAGGGTGCTGTTTCTGTGGATGCGGTTGGCGGGGGGGTCGTTCCCCGAGGAGCGGCTGGGAAGGGTGCTGTTTCTGTGGATGTCGTTCGCGACGGTGTCGTTCCTGGGGGAGGGAAGACGCGTTTGTCGGACGGATGGGTCTTGGCTCGGTCGTCGGCCGATCGCGTTCCGGATACGACGTGGTTGCTCACGCTCTTCGTCAGCCGGTCGCGCCCGGCGACATGGCCGGCGACGTGGCCGGTTGTGCCGAGCCTGGCGGGTGATCGACGGGCTCGGGTGATCGACGGGGCGGCGTTTCCTGCCGGCACCGCGGTCCGCGCCAGCCGTACGGAGCCGTTTCGGGTCTTCAGGTAGGCGACGGCGACGGCGGCGAGCAGCACCGGGGCCATGAGCGCGGGGGCACCGAGGTTCTGCACGGCTTGGGCCTGCTGGGTCGCGGCGGCGGTGTTGGTGACGGGCACAAGGATGGTCGTGTAACCGTCTGCTTTCCCGCTGTAGCCGACGTCGCTCCCGGGCAGGTCGACCAGCTTCTTCAGTTCGCGGCTCATGGGAACTGGGGGCCTGCCGTTCCGTCAGGGGTCTCCGTGACCTGCGAGGCTACTGCGTAAAAGGGATGTTCAACCCCATATAACGACAATACCAAATAGATTTACCTAAACATGAATATACGGGCATGAACGCTGAGCGTGTTGCTCCCCTCAGCGGGCTAGGCGCGCCCTGACGCCTCGCCTGTAGGCGATCTTGCGTCATCTGTGGCCGCCGGGGTGGCAGGGCTGCGGTCGGTGGACGATTCGGTCGGGTCGTCGTCCGGCTCCGGGCACGCCGGTCCCTTGATGGTCACGCTGTCGGAGGCGCTGCCACCGCCGGGCGACACGGTCACCGTCACGCTCCGGGTCTCCTCGAAGCCGCACTTGGGCCGGCGGAACGCGACCTCGAACGACTTGGTGTACGTCTTCGCGCCCCGAAGCGTCGCCTCCTGGTCGCTGCTCAGGGTCAAAGTCTGCTCGTTGAAGAGCAGCTTCTGTGTGAAGGCGGCCGCGACCTGCACCGCTTCGGTCGTTCCCGCCTTCACTCCGATCACCACAGTGGTGCCGTTCCACGAGGTGATCGACACGGCCGGTGGCGAGCACTTGGGTCCGGAGACGCGGATCTCCTTGGCCTGCGGGCCGTTCGCGGCGGCGGGCTCCGACGTGACCTTCACGCCGAACACGGCGACCTGGTCGCACTCCACTTTCCCGAGGTCGCCCTTGGCCGCGAAGGCGTACGACGTCTTCCCGGACAGTGTCGCGGAGTCGGTGCCGGTGGCCTTGCCGTCCCGGCTGAACTCGGCGGTCACCTTCACCTTGCCGGGACCGTCGGTTTCGACGTCGACGGCCGCCGTGCCGCCGTCCCAGCTGCTGACCGCCACGTTCTGTACGGCGGGCGGCGGGCAGGGTGGGCCCTTCACCTTTACGATCTTGGACGTGGTCCCGCCGGGTGCCTTAGGGACGGTCGCGGCCTCGACCCGGCGGAAGACGGTCGTGTCACATGCCGGCGTGGAGAAGCCGTGCTGGACGCCCGGGTCGTAGGAGGTCGCGCCCGACAGCGGGATGGTCTGCGGTGCGCTCGCGACGAGCTTGTCCGTGGAAGGGCCCTCGGAGAACCGGACGGCGAGGTTCACGTTCTGGGCGGTGGAGGTCTTCACGCGGATCGTCGCCGCCTGGCCGTCGAACCCGGTGATGTCCAGGCTCGTGACCGCCAGCGGGACAGGTGTCACGGTCGCGGTCGCCGTCACGGTGGGAGTCACGGTTGGGGTCACGGTGGGAGTCACGGTTGGGGTCGCGGTCGGGGCGGCCGAGGGCGGCGTCGCGGTGGGCCCGGTGCTGGGAGGCAGTGTCGGTGGCTGCGTCGCTGCATCGCCGGTGGCCGGAGGGTCCCGTGACGGTTCGGTGCCGGGGGGCGAGTCCGTCGTCGGGGGCACCACCTGCTGGGTCTGGGGAGGCGGTGTCAGCGTCGTGCCCTCGGCCACCGGCGTCTGCCGGTTGGCCGCGATCAGTCCCGCGATCACCACCGCCGACAGGAGGGCGGCGCCGATCGCGAATCTGGGGGCGAAGTGGCCGAGCCGGTCGGCGAGCACGGTACGGGCGAGCGAGGTGCCGACCTCGGTGGGCGCGGTCGGCTCGGACAGCGGGAAGACCAGGGCGAGCAGGGTGGCGAGCTCGGCGAGGTGCCGCCGGCCGCGTTGCTCCCAGTCGGGCCCGTAGGCCGAGATCGCCGACGCCTCCAGGTCGCCCAGGAATGCCCGGGCCGTGGGTGGCCGGTCCACGGGGTTCTTGGCCAGCCCGTGCGCCACCAGGCCCCGGACCGAGCTCGGCACGTCCAGCAAGGGGATCGGCGCGTTCAGGTGCTGGTGCCGGAGCCCGGCGACATGGTCGGCGCGGTACGGCTTGCGCCCGGTGAGGCACTCGAAGAACACGCAGGTGGCCGCGTAGACGTCGGTCGCCGGGCCGGCCGGGCTCGCTTCCCACTGCTCGGGCGCCATATAGGGCGGCGTGCCCGTCGGAACGCTGGGATCACCGCTGGGCGTCGCGATGCCGAAGTCCGAGAGCTTGCTCATGCCGTCGGCCTGGATCAGGACGTTCTCCGGCTTGTAGTCCCGGTGCACTACCCCGGAGGCGTGCGCGGCCGAAAGGCCTGTGAGCGAGCCCTTCAACACGATCAGCGCGGCCTCCGGGCTGGTCGTGCCGTGCTCGGCCAGGAGCCTGCGCAGCGACACCCCGTCGACGAGCTCCATGACGATGGCGGCGCCTTCCGCCGTCTCGACGTACTCGTAAAGGCGGACGATGTCGGGGTCGTCGAACTCCACCATGACGCGGGCCTCGCGACGGAAGGCGCTGAGGAAGCGTGGGTCGTGACGAAGCTCATCCCGCAGATATTTGATCGCGACGTAGGCGCCCGTCGTCTCGTAGGTGGCCAGGACGACCCGCCCGGAGCCTCCCACGCCGAGTTCGCGCACCTCCCGGTATCCAGGAACAGACCACGAACTCATCGAAACGCCCCCTTTGTACGAAGGTCTCACTCGAGGGCTTGTCTGTCACCGGTCAAAAAATGTCACCTAATAGCTGCAAACCGACGTACGGCGTCAGGCCACGCACCCCATGCGAGAGGAGGTGGGCCGTATGGCGCGAGAAGGTTGTGCGTTGCGGGAACTATGGGCAAGAGGTGACATATGTTCCGTGGCGATTCCGACGAAGAGGTGCGGCTCTACGGCGACGCGATCGATCGGGGAACCTCGGGGAGCGAGGTCGTCGAAGGTCTGTTGGCCTACGCGCAGGTGCTTCGCGACGGGATGCGCAGGCGGGCGGCCGTCAAGGCCGTGACCGGGGCGATCGCGCTGAGCCGAAGGTTGGTGGCCCGCGATCCGGTGGAGCACCGAGCGCTGCTCGCGCGTGCGCTGCGGGGTGGTGCCGGACATCTTCTCGCGGCCGGCCGG
>JBIOWF010000310.1:0-11241 GCA_044868295.1 Microtetraspora sp.
CTGCCGGAACTCGCCGGCACCGACGGCATCGAGCGGGTCCGGGTCAGCTTCTCCAGCGCCCGCAGATCGCCTAAGTCCTTGCCGTACGACGTCGAGTTCTCACTCACGAGCACGAGCTCCTTGACGCCCTGCTCAGCCAGCCAGCGCGCCGAGGAGCGCATCGGTTCGGACCTGGAGGTTCTCATCGAGGAGGACCTGGGAGACGGCGGCTACGAAGGCCGCGCGGCTCACCAGGGTCCGGAGGTGGACGGAGCGGTCACCGTCCAGGGCATTGGCCTGGTCCCCGGCCAGATCGTCCGCGCCGTCGCCGTCGACTCCGAGGGGGTTGACCTGATCGCCCGGATCAAGGCAGGGCCATGACCGAGCGTAGCGAGCCACCCGTAGGCGCGGCGAGCTCGCCGGAGACCGTGCCCGAGCCCCTGCTGGAGCCGCAGGTGGCCGACTCGGCGACCGAGGCATCCCCGCGAATCGTCAGCACGTGGAACATCGCGAACGCGCTGACCATCGTGCGGCTGGCCATCGTCCCCGTCTTCACGCTCTTCCTGTTCTTCGACGGGCCCCGTTGGCGGGTCGCCGCCCTGGTGGTCTTTCTCATCGCGTCGCTCACCGACCAACTGGACGGGTGGCTGGCCCGCAGGTACGGCTTGATCACCGATTTCGGCAAGATCGCCGACCCTATCGCGGACAAGGCGCTCATCGGCGCGGCGCTGGTGAGCCTGTCGATCCTCGGCGAGATCCCGTGGTGGATCACCATCGTCATCATCGCCCGCGAAGCTGGTGTGACTTTGCTCCGGTTTGCGGTGATCAGGCATGGTGTCATTCCTGCCAGCTACGGCGGAAAGGTCAAAACCGTCCTGCAGATAACGGCGATCGCCCTGTACATTCTCCCCGTCGGACCCGATCTGCTCAGGTGGGGGGTCATGGGGCTCGCACTGATCGTCACGGTGGGCACGGGTGTCGACTACGTGGTCCGGGCGGTCCGGCTGCGCCAGGTCGCGAGGAGGGCACGCGCCGAGTGATGAGCACCGCCGCGCACGTTCTGTCGCTCCTGGTCCGCCAGGGCGCCACTGTGGCGGTGGCCGAGTCGCTAACCGGCGGCCTGATCGGCGCGGCTCTGACGACGCCGAGCGGGGCCTCTGCGGCCTTCCGCGGTGGCGTGATCGCCTACGCGACCGAGCTGAAGGCCAAGTTGCTCGACGTGCCCGCCGGCCTGCTGGAACGGGAGGGCGCCGTGCATCCCGAGGTCGCCGCCGCGATGGCCGGCGGGGTACGGAGTCTCACCGGAGCCGACTACGGCCTGGCGGTCACCGGCGTGGCCGGACCCGACCCTCAGGACGGCAAACCGGTCGGCACGGTCTACATCGCTCTGTGCGGCCCCGATGGCCGCATCTGGCCGCGGAGAGTACGGCTGACCGGCGCCCGAGAGGAGATCCGAAACCGCACCTGCCGGGAGGCTTTGGATCTACTGCAAGGTGTGCTGGAGGCGAATTGTGGGGAACATTCCGGGTGATTACCGCGTTACGTCCCCAGCGAACATGCTCACCACGGTCTGCCGCGGTGTCGCTCTATACAGGTACGGTGGAGCTGTGAGTGAGGTCCGTGAGCCATCGGCGAGGAGCAAGTCCCGTACACGCCCGGCGAAAGGGCCGGGCGAACCAATGATGACGGCGAGGAGTATGTACGAAGGGCGTTCGAAGAACGGACGGTATGAGCCGACAGCGCGGAGCGTCGTGCCGACGTCTGCACCTGGGAGGGAGCGACAGATGGTCCTGCTGCGTCAGCTGCTCGGTGACGTCCTGCGGCGGCTGAGGGTGCGGCAGAGTCGCACTCTTCGCGAGGTCTCCACTCTGGCGCGTGTCTCACTCGGCTATCTGTCGGAGGTTGAGCGCGGTCAGAAGGAAGCGTCATCGGAGCTGCTCGCCTCGATCTGCGGTGCCCTGGGTGTGCCGCTGTCGCAGGTGCTTCGCGAGGTTTCCGACCAGTTCGCGTTGGCCGAGCTGCAGCATGCCCCGGTGATGGCCGACGTGCCCGAGCACGAGCGGCTGCCCATTCCGGAGACCGTGCCCGGAGCCATGTCCGGAGCCATGTCCGGTCCGGAGTTCGATGAGGACTTCGGGGGGTTCCGGGGGGTCGTCCCCCCGATTGGCAACAGCCCGGAAGTGAAGGACATGGTCGCGGCCTAACCTGGCTGACAGACCCGGCACCAGTAGATCAGCCGTTCATACGGCTGGGCGCCGAGTTCTCCGCTGCTGACGGGGTTCCCGCAACGACGGCAGGGGCGGCGTGCCCTGCCGTACACGAACAGTGAGCGCCCCGGCCGAGGGTCGCCCGTCGTGACCGGACCGGGGTTGCCCTTGCTCGCGGCCATGATGCGGTGCGCGAGAGTCGCCACCGCCTCCGCTTCGTCCGCAGTCATCGACCCGACGACACGCCATGGCGACAGCCGCGCGAGGAACAGCGTCTCGGCCCGCCAGATCGTGCCGATCCCCGCCAGGCAGCGCTGATCGAGGAGCGCCTCGCCGATCACCCGCGCGGGTTCTCTCTTCAGGTTCCGCCCGGCCAGCGCGGCGTCCCAGTCCGGCCCCAGCAGATCGGGGCCGAGATGACCGACCAGTCCGGCCTCGCGGTCCGAACGAACCAGATCGACCATCCCCAGCCTGATCCCGATGGCCTGCCATTCGGCGTTGGCCAGGATCAACCGCGCCACGTCGCCGGGCGGCACCGGGCGGCCGGGTGGGGTCACCCGCCAGCTGCCGTCCATCCTGAGGTGGGTGTGGATCGTGAGGCCGCCCTCCACGCGGGTCAGCAGGTGTTTGCCGCGCGAGACGGTCGTCAGGACGGTCCGGCCACGGAGGTCGGCGGTGGCATGTCGCGGCACCCGGAAGTCCGACCGGGTCAACACTCGGTCGTCGAGGGCATGACCGAGCTGCTTGGCGGTCCGGTAGACGGCGTCACCTTCGGGCATGGGACACGGGGCCGGTCACACCGGCATGTGCGAGTCCCACGCGGAGGGGTCGGCCGACAGCTCGGTCACCCGCGGGGGCAGGTCGCCCTTGGCGATCTGCTCCAGCGTGACCTCTTCCAGGATCGCCCGCTCGCTGGCGCGCAGCGCGATCCACACCTGCTGGAGCGCCTGGGCGGCGCCCGTATAGCCGACGTGCTCGGGCCGCTCACCGCGAACGTTGGCCAGGGGCCCGTCCACCGCGCGGATCACATCGGCGAGGGAGATCTCCCCGGCCGGCCGGGCGAGGACGTAGCCGCCCTCCGGACCTCGCTGGCCCCGGACCAGACCGGCGCGGCGCATCTGGAGGAGGATGTTCTCAAGATACTTGGGAGGCATCTCCTGACCCTTGGCGAGCTCACCCACGGTAGTGGGGCCCTCGCCCGCGGCGGCGAGCTCGGCGGCGGCACGAAGGGCGTAGTCGACACGGGCAGAAAGTCGCATGTAGTCGATTATCCCGCCTGGTTGGCAGTGGTTAGACGCCAACCCGGCAACTGACCGCCATGCTTGCGCGGACAATGTGATCTTCGCAGCCACCGCAGCGTGGAGAGAGCGTTTCCGCAGGGCATGGGACGCTTGTTGGCTCGCTAAGCTTGCAGGAAACTTTATTGACGATTGACCGCGCAGGTTTGCGGACATTTGACGGGGGCGACCATGGAAAGCAGGAGTATGGAGCGACGTCCTGGCGTGCCCAGGCTGCTCCGGGAGATCAATGACCGGGCCGCGCTGGAGTTGCTGCTCGCCTCCGGCCCGTTGACACGCGGCCAGATCGGTGAGCTCACCGGGCTTTCCAAGGTCACCGCCTCCCAGACGCTGGCCCGCCTTGAGGAGCGAGGCCTCGTCGAGGTCGTGGGCGAGCAGGCGGGCAACCGCGGTCCCAACGCCGCCCTTTACGGTGTGATCCCCTCGTGCGCCTATGTCGCCGGGCTCGATGTCGGACCCGAGTTCGTCACGGCCGCGATCGCCGACATCAACGGCGAGGTGGTCGCCGAGGTCACCGCCTCGCCGAACGGTTCCGACGATCCGGTCTCGGTCGTCCACAACGCGGTCGTGAAGGCATGCCGGTCGGCCAAGGTGGCGCTGTCCCGGTTGCGGGCGGTCGTGATCGGTACGCCGGGTGTCGTCGACCCGCGCACCGGCGACGTGCAGTTCTCGTTCGACCTGCCGCACTGGCATGAGGGCATCCACGAGGCCGTGGCCAGGGACCTGGGGCGGGACGTGACGATCGAGAACGACGTGAACCTCGCCGCCGTCGCGGAACGCGCCAAGGGCGCCGCCCAGACGGTCGACGACTTCGTGCTCGTCTGGGTGGGCCGCGGCATCGGTCTCGCGGTCGTGCTCGGCGGGCGGCTGCATCGCGGCCGTTCGGGCAGTGCGGGCGAGATCGGCTACCTCCCGGTCCCCGGCGTGCCACTCGCCAAGGACATCAAGGCGACGCCCGGGCGGCTGCCCGCGCTCGCCGGCGGCCTGCAGTCGCTGATCAGCTCCGTGGCCGTCGCCGAGCTGGCCCAGGAGCACGGCTTCGCCGGGGACAGCGCCGCCGAGTGCGTCACCGCCGCCGTGGCCGGCGGGGCCCAGGGCGAGCGGCTGCTGGACGAGATCGCCTCCCGGCTGGCTCTCGGCGTCGCGTCCGTCTGCGTGGTGCTCGATCCCGGGCTGGTCGTGCTGGCCGGTGAGGTCGGCCAGGCGGGCGGAGCGGACCTGACCTCCCGGGTGGAGGAGGCGGTGGCCCGCATCTGCCCCATCCGTCCGCAGGTCGTCACGAGCGCGGTGGAAGGCAACCCGGTGCTGCGCGGCGCGGTCCTCGCCGCGCTCGACCACGCTCGCGAGGAGATCTTCACCTCCTAGCGGGTCGGCGAGCTTCTGGCAGGTACGGCCAAGCGGCACCAGGCGCCTTGGACTACACGGTCAGCAGTTCCACCGCCGCCTGGGCGTTGGCGCGCGCCGCGCCGTACGTCGCGATGTAGGCCGCGGCGTCGGGGCGCCAGATGGGCAGGCCCATCTCGATGACGACGGCGTCCGGGCGGGCGTCGAGCAGCTCCCCGAGCAGGGCCCGGCTTCGCGGGTACCGGTGCGCGTCCTTCACCACGATGATCAGCGACCGGTCGGCGGCCCGGTCGAGAAGCGCCGCCGGCCCGGCGTCATCCGGCTTGACCCGGACGATCTCGGCCTCCGGCAGCCACGGGGCGACCCCCCACGGCACGTCTCCGACCGCGATCGTCGGCGGGGTGTCCACCTCGATCACGAACGGGTCGACCAGCGGCGCCGCCGAACCGGACAGGGTGACCGCTCGGCGGGCGGCGTCCAGGCCGATGACGCTGCTCTCGGCGGCGTCCTCGCGGGGGGCGGCGAGCCACTCCCGGAGGCGGCCGACCCGTTCGGCGGCCTCCTCAAGACGGGCCATCGGCAACCGGCCGTCCTCGACCGCGGCCACGATTTCGGCGAGCAGACGCCGGATCTCGTCATGCGTGGGCAGCGGGCCCAGGCAGAGCAGGTCGGATCCGGCCGCCAGGGACATCACGGCGCCGCCGCCGAGCCCCACGCTCTTGCTGATCGCGTGCATGTCGAGGGCGTCGGAGACCACCACGCCGTCGTAGCCCATCTCCTCGCGCAGCAGCGTGGTCAGGGCCGCGGGGGAGAGCGTCGCGGGAGCCGTACCGGTCAGGTGGGGAACCGCGACGTGCGCTGTCATGATCGACTTGGCGCCGGCCTCGATGGCGGCACGGAAGGGGACCAGCTCGCGGTCCCGCAGCAGCTCCCGCGAAGCGTCGACGAGGGGGATCTCCAGGTGGGAGTCCTCCCGCGTGGCGCCGTGCCCGGGGAAGTGCTTGACGCAGGCGGCCACGCGGAGGGACTGCAACCCCTGGACGGCGGCGACCGTGTGGCGGGCCACCAACTCGGCGGACGAACCGAAGGAACGGGTGCCGATCACCGGGTTGTCGTCGGCGGTGTTGACGTCCGCGACCGGGCCCATGTCGAGGTTGATCCCGCACCGCGCGAGGTCGGAGCCGATCGACCGGTAAACGCGCTCGGTCAGCTCGACGTCGTTCACGGCCCCGAGAGCCGCGTTGCCCGGGTAGGGGCTGCCCGTGTGGTAGGCGAGCCGGGTGACGTCGCCGCCCTCCTCGTCCAGCGAGATGACGGGCCGCCCCGCGCCGTTGAGCTGCCGGGTGAGGTCGGCCAGCTGCTCGGCGCTCCGCACGTTGAATCCGAAGAGCGTGACGCCACCGAGCCCGCTCTCCAGTTCGTGCAGAAGCCAGTCGGGGGCGGTGGTGCCCTGGAAGGCGACGAGCAGTGTGCCGGCGGCGAGACGACGCAGCCCCCGATCGCCGGTGCTCACAGAGGCGATCTCAGAAGTGGGCGTGAGATCGCGGAAGACCTCAGACATGGCTGTCTCGGCTCCTTAGCTGGGTGTTTCGAGGTACGGCTCGCACCCCTGTGGGCAAGGACCCGGCGCGTGCCGTACCGGGTGGGATTCATGGCAGGGCCGGTATGGCCCGCGCCCTGGTGAGGCGCTGCAGCACGCGCCGGCCGGGGTTCTCCCTTCCGGGCTTCGCCACACGGGGTTGTGCTCGGGCGACTATGGCTAAACTAACAAGAAACTTTCTTAAAAGAAACTCCGGGTTGGTAGATCGTGACGACGAGGAGGCGGGCAGGTCTCTGTGGCCTGCCGATGAGCGAGCTGTCCAGCGAGGGGACGTGGGTGGTGCTGTGCGGGAACCCCGAGCGGCAAGCCGATCGTCTTCCGCCCCCTGGGTGCGATGCCGGGCACGGCTATGTGGGTGTGGTGGGTTCAAGGCGTGTCGAAGAACCGGTAAGACTCGTGCGGCGGCGTGCGGAATTTCCGTCCTTCCAGATAGGGCGAGAGGGCAGCCGAGGTAGGTTGCTGCTCATGCCTTTTCGTGATCCGACCGCCGACGTCGTCCTGATCTCGGACCCTCGCGTGACCTCGCTTCCGGTGGAGGAGTGCGGCGAGGCGTTGCGCGATGTCCGTGGCAGGCTCCGTGTCGACGATCGGCTGGCCGATGCGGCCGGTGCCTACGCTCACCTGCGGGAGGGGCTGCTGGCCCGGCTTGAGGAGGCGCAGCGGCGACTGCCGGACGGCTGCCACGTCGTCGTCGTCGAGGGCTACCGGCCACCCGAATTGCAGCGACGCTACTTCGAGGAATACAAGGAGCAAATCCGCATCACATTTCCGGAAATGTCGCCTGCGGAGCTCTATTCCGCCGCGAGCCGGTACGTCTCCCCGATCGAAGTCGCGCCCCACACGGCGGGAGCGGCAGTCGACCTCACGCTGTGCGACGACGACGGTGCCGAGCTGGACATGGGCACGGCGGTCAACGCCAACCCCGAGGAGAGCGACGGCGCCTGCTACACCGCCGCGCAGAACATCTCCGACGAGGCCCGCCAGAACCGCAAGACGCTCGCCGCGGCGCTTGAGGCGGCCGGCCTGGTCAACTACCCGACCGAGTGGTGGCACTGGTCCTACGGCGACCGCTACTGGGCGATGACCCGCCAGGCGTCCGCGGCGATCTACGGTCCTGTTGCCTTCTGACGCCGCGGGAAGCGCTCGCTGCCCGCTCGTCCGTCGGCAAGCCGGCCGGCGTTGCCAGAGGGTGAGCCTGGCCGCTCGACGGTGTGCCGAGCAGGGCCAGTGGGCGCGCCTGCCGGCCGGGCCGACCTTCGGCATGCCGAGCTGCGCCAAGCGCTGACGTCGAGACGGCGGGGCGGTCAGCCGCGCAGGCGCAGGCCTCGGGGAGTGGGGTGGAAGCCTGCGGCTTCAAGCTCGGCGGCGAGGGGGGACTCCACGATCGACGTCCCGTCCGCCCGCTCGACGGTGAGCTTGCCAAGGGCACCTTCCCTGACGGCTGACGCCAGTGCGTCGACCGCGGGTCGCAAGTCCTCCTCAAGGCCGAATGACAGCAGAGTCTTGCCTCCACGCTCGACATAGAGCACGAGCCGCCCGTCCACCAGGACCACGAGCGCGCCTGCCTTCCGTCCGGGTTTGTGCGTGACGTCACCGCTTCGGTCTGGCCACGGAAGAGCACCGCCGTACGGGTTCGCAGGGTCGGCGGCGGCCAGCACCACTGTGCGGGGCGGGGTGCGAGCGGGCCGCGCCTCTCCCATCGTCCAGAGGGCACCGAGCGGAGCCGACCGGGCGTCTTCCACGGACAGCGGGAAGGACGCCGACCCGGGGCCGTCGAGTAGAGCCCCGTGGGCCGGTTCGGCGGGTGGAGCGGGCGTAGCAGCCGTGTCCGGGTCCGGCACTGCGGACGTGGTGCCTGTAGGCGCTGCGGTTGCTGTGGGGGGTGTGATGGCGCTGGGAGCCGTAACGGGGGTGCTGGGCAGGGTGGATGACATCGACCGCATACGGTCGACCGCTCCGGGGATGGCGAACTGGGCGCCGCCCAGGCCCTCGACGAAGTAGCCCCGCCTGCATCGGCCGCTCTCTTCGAAAACGCGCAGCACCTGGTAGACGGCGGAGAAGCCGCCGGGGAGCCGTTCTGCGGCGACTCCGCCCCGGGTAAGGACGCCGTGTCTTTCCAGAAGCACCTCGGCCTGGGCCTGCGCCCGCTGCGCGGCCTCGCCGGCCGGGGAGGGCAGCAGCCACCATCGGCCGCTGACCGTCGGGGGGCCGCTGCGCGTAGGCAGCACGGCACGGCGACGCCGGTTGGCCGCGGGCCGGTGGGCGGGACGCCCGGCCCCCAGCATGGCCCGCAGCGGGGCCAGAGTGTCACCGGTGACCTGACCCGACCAGACCAGATCCCACAGCGCCGCAGCGAGCGCCGAATCATCCGGCACGGCGCTTATCTGCGGCGCGCCGATCTGTCCGGACTCCTGCTGTGCGGACTCCTGCTGTGCGGATCCGGCGCGTGCCGACCCCTGCTGTGCGGACCCCGCCTGTGCCTTTGCGGATCCGGCCTGTGCCGGCCCCTGTTGTGCCGATACGGCTCGGGCGGCCCTGCTCTGTGCGGACCCCGCGTGTGCGGGTCCAGTCTGTGCCCCCGCGTGTGCGGATCTGGCCTGGGTAGACCCGGTGCCGCCGAGCGCCAGCGAAGTGATCCGGTTGGACAGCTCGCGGAAGAACAGCGCGCCGCCTCCGCCCAGGACGTCGAGCACCTGCTCGTGCAGCGGCGTCATCGTGATGTCGGACGGCTCCTGAAGCAGCAGGGGAGCGGTGTCGGCGAAATAGAGCGACACCCAGCCGTCGCCACCGGGCAGGGACCCCTGGCCGGACCAGATGACCTCACCGGAGGCGGTCAGCTCGTCGAGCAGAGCGGGCGAGTAACCGGGCACGCGGCCGGGCAGGACCAGCGTCTCCAGGGCGGAGGCGGGAACGGCCGCTCCCTGCAACCGCTCGATCGCGTTGACCAGGGCGTCCATCGCCCGCGCGGAACCGGATCTGGGATAATTTTCCGTGGCGGGCTCTGGCGAGTCTCCTGCCCGTCCTGCCAGGCCCGCGGTTTCCGGCTCCGGCCGGCCACTTGCGTCACGCGCGAAGCCTCGCCTGTCGTGCTCGGCCCCGGCGCGGTCGGCGCCCCGCGTCCGGCTCGGCGTGATGCCGTGCCACGCGGGCAGGAACGCGGCCAGGACCTCAGGTGGGACCGGTTCGACCTCTTTGCGGAGCCGGGCCAGCGACCTTCGGCGCAGCAGCCGCAGCACGCCCGCGTCACACCATTCCTCGCCCCGGCCGCCCGGCCGGAACCCACCCGAGACCACCCTTCCGGCCGTCGTGAGCCGGCGCAGCGCGTCGCCGACGACCGCGACGCCGAGGCCGAAGCGCGCGGCGGCCGTACCCGCGGAGAAGGGGCCGCGGGTGCGCGCGTGCCTGGCCACGAGATCGCCGATCGGATCCGGGGCGGCGGTGGACCGGCTGCCGCGGATGGTCGCGTCGGGCGCCTCCAGGAACTCCTGGGGAACACCCACGGGAAGCGGCGTGCCGAGCGCGTCACGGAGCCGCCAGGCGTCCTCGACCGCGGCCCACTGCTCGGCCCCGGCGACGCGCACCCGGATGGCCCTGCGGGCCCTCTCGAGATCCGTCAGCCACGCGGGATCGCCCTCGCGGATCGAGACGTCCTCGGCGAGCAGCGGGCCGTGCGAGTGCAGCAGGTCGGCGAGGTCCTCAGCGTCCCGGAGCGGGCGATCCAGCCGGGCCAGCTCCCGCTCGGTCTCCGCGATCACATCCGGGTCGAGGAGCTCGCGCAGATCGGCCTGGCCGAGCAGCTCCGCCAGCAGGTTCGTATCCAGGGCGAGCGCCTGCGCCCGCCGTTCGGCGAGCGGCGCGTCCCCCTCGTACATGAACGCGCCGACGTAGTGGAACAGCAGCGACGCCGCGAAAGGCGACGCCTGACCGGTCTCGACCTCCACGACACGCACTCGCCGGGCCGAGATGTCCCGCATGAGCTGCACCAACCCGGGCACGTCGAACACGTCCCGCAGGCACTCCCGCATGGTCTCCAGCACGACGGGGAAGCTCGCGTACTTGCTGGCGACGCCGAGCAGGTGGGCCGCGCGCTGGCGCTGCTGCCAGAGCGGGGTTCGCCTGCCGGGCGTGCGCCGGGGCAGCAGGAGTGATCGCCCGGCGCACTCCCGGAAGCGGGCCGAGAACAGGGCCGACCCGCCGAGCTCCTCGGTGACGATCTGCTCGATCTCGTCCGCGTCGAACGCGGCCAGGTCGCTGGGCGCCGCGTCCAGGGTGTCCGGGATGCGCAGGACGATGCCGTCATCCGAGTGGACGGCCTGCACGTCGACGCCGTACCGCTCGCGAAGACGCCGCCCGATGGCCAGCGACCACGGGGCGTGGACGCGCGCGCCGTACGGAGAATGGATCACCACCCGCCAGTCGCCCAGCTCGTCGTGGAAGCGTTCGACCAGCAGGGTCCTGTCATCCGGGACGTATCCGGTCGCCTCGCGCTGTTCGTGCAGGTAGGCCAGCAGGTTGCCGATGGCGAAGTCGTCCAGCCCGGCCTCGCGCACACGATCGACAGCCGACCGGCCCGCCGCGGCTCTCGGCTTGCCGGTCCCGCTCGCGCCGCCGGTCTGGCTTCCTGCGCTGATGCCCCTCGCGCTGCCGGTCTGGCTTCCCGGGCCGGGCCCACTGGCGCCGCTGGTCGCCCTCGCGCTGCCGGTCGCGCCGCTGGTTGCCCTCGTGCCGCCGGTGTGGCTTCCTGCGCCGGTCCCGGTCACACTGCCGGAGCCGGGCGCCGGAATTCCGGCGCCGGAAAGCTCGCGAAGGAACG
>JBIOWF010000311.1:0-10212 GCA_044868295.1 Microtetraspora sp.
ATGACCCGGGCCTATGGTGAGTGGCGTGAGACAAGCCGAGTGGGCGCGTGACCTGGCCAAACGCCTCCTGGAGAAGCCGCTTCCCCGGCGGTGGGCACACACCCAGGGTGTCGCCGCTCGGGCGGAGTCACTCGCTGCGATTCTGGGCCACGAGGCCGACACGGTGACCGCGGCGGCCTACCTGCACGATGTCGGGTATTCGCCGGAGCTGGTCGACACCGGGTTTCATCCCCTCGACGGCGCACGCTACCTGCGCGATGTCGAGCAGGCCGACGACACGTTGTGCCGGTTGGTGGCCCATCACTCCTGCGCGGTCAACGAGGCGACCGAACGCGATCTGTTCGACGCGCTGAACGCGGAGTTCACGCCCGAGCGGCCGGAACTGGCGGACGCGTTGACCTACTGCGACATGACCACCGGCCCGGACGGGCGGCACCTGGACGTGGCCGAGCGACTGGCGGAAATCCATTCCCGCTACGGCCCCGGCCATCTGGTCAGCCGCTCGATCAGCGCCTCGACGCCGTGCATCCTGGCGGCGGTGTGGGCGGTCGAGGCCGCGCTAGCCGATGTGCGGTAGTGCCGTCCCGGCGAGGTAGTGGCCAATTCGTAGGCGCATTGACCGGTCCATGCGCAGCGAATCAACCTGATCGCGCGGCACCCAGCGGACCTCGGTTGACTCACTGCTCGGCGTCGGCTCGCCGCTCACGGCCTTGGCGGTGAGCACGATGGAGAACTCTTGCCGGGCCTCGCCGTTGGAGGTGTAGAGGACCACGTGCCGAGGGTCGGTGTAGGTGCCCACCAGACCGGTGATCTCGCAGACGATCCCGCTCTCTTCCAGGGTCTCGCGCACTCCCGCGGCCGGGAGGGACTCCCCCAGGTCGATCGCCCCACCGGGGACCGCCCAGTTGTCGTTGTCGCTGCGGCGGATCATCAGGATGTCCCCGGCATCGTTGGTCACGATGACATTGACGGACGGGACGAGGCTGTTGGGCGCTGGCGCGTTCGGGTCGTCGTAGAAGTCGATTCGGCGCGCCATGATCAGGATTCTACCGGGGTGGCTTCGGCCCAGACCCGTTCGAAGCTGGCCAGGTAGGTCGTGACCATGTCGCCTCCGGCGACCCGGCGTAGATGGAGGACGGGAGCTTGCGGAGCTGGCGTGCCGTACACGTGGGTGTTGACGAGAAGGTGATCGTCTCCCCGGTAGATCGAGTTGTAGAGCACGGTCCGGTGTAGCCGTACCTCGACTGTGTCCAGGCCACTGATGGGCCGGTAAGTGACGATCGCGTTCTTGATCCGGGCGGCCATGCCATCATCAATGCCCTCGTCCGCACCGCGCTGTGCGACCTCGGGGCAGTCCGGGTCACCGAGCAGGATCCGGACCCGGACCCCCTCGCCGGCCTTTTCGCCGAGCAGGCGCACGATGCCGGTGTCGTCGGCGAGGAAGGTGCCGCTGTAAACGAGGATGCCGATCTCTTGCTTGGCTGCCGCGAACAGTCGTCCCCACGCGTCCCGGGGTACGGCCCAGCGGTGCGGGTAGACGGTGATGATCTCGCTCTCGGACGCTGAGACGACTTCTTCGCGGGTCAGCGCCTCGGGCCACAGGTACGCCTCGTCCATCCCCAGGTGAGACGCCACCGCGTACCGGTGCTTTCGGTACGGTTCGCGGTTTTTGGTGATCCAGCGTTCGACCGTCTTGGGGTCCACCTCGATGGCGGCGGCCAGGTCGGCAACACTCACCCCGCGTTCCAGCAATGCCGCGCGCAACCGTTCGTTTGCCATCTCACCTGCCAGATCGGGACGTCTGAGGACCTGGCAATCGTAGACCGGACGTCTTGAGCACGTCCCATCGTGTAGTGATCTCGTCCTGCCTGTTGGTCGCAATCTCGGTGTCACAAGGCAACACCGACCGCGACGAAAGGACAGGTGACCATGACAAACACGATTTCCCCGCTGGACGAGGCCCCCGGCTGTGAGTGCGGCGCGCTTCTGGAGCAGGGGCAGACCCGCTGCCGTAAGTGCCGGGCTCGGGACCGCTGGGCCAGGCGTCAGGCTGCCAAGCGCAGGGCCGGCAAGCGGAGCGGAGAGACCCGGCGTCCGCCGAAGGGGCCGCGTGTGGCCGCCGTGGCGGGGGTGATCTGGTCATGACCGATCTTCCGCTGATCATTGCGGTACTGCTCAGCCTGATCGTGGGCGTCGGCTTCGTGGCGGTCCTCGTCGGGATCCGGCGTGAGGACAAGGCGATGAGCCTCGGCGCGGCTCCCTCGGGGATGTCGGCGTCGCTCGCCCGGCGGGTGACCGGCTGCCACGTTCGCGGCCACGCCCCTACGCGGGGGGCGTCGTGAACTCCGACAAGGCCGACTCGACCCGCGTGAGCCGCTGCGACAGGTCCCGTACGGCGGTGCGCAACTGGGTGACCTCGCTCGCGAGATCGACAGCCGCCGTGTCCCCGGACTCGCCCGGCTCCTCGGCTTCACGTACGAACACGCCTTTGCCCTGCTGGCCGATGAGAAGCCCCTCGTTCCGCAAGATCCCTACGGCCATCTTCACAACGCTCAGCGAAGCGTCGTACTGGTCGGCGAGCTGGGCGGTCGACGGCAGCGGAACGCCGGGCGCGAGGGATCCGCCGTGGATCTGCTCGCGCAGGTCGTCGGCGATCTGGAGGTAGGCGGGCCGCCCGGTTCTCTTGATCATTCCCCCTCTTCTTCACCGTCTCATTTCTTGCACAGTCCAGCTCTGCCCCATCTCAGCACAGAAGGACGACCAAGCCAACCACGAGAACATTGACAACTAGGCCAACTAGGTTAACTATGTTGTCCACGACTACTGAGGAGGTCACCACATGCGCAACATCCCGATCCCGGTCGACACGAGCAAGCTGCAATACGTCTGCGTGCGAGCGCCTCGCCCCCGCGTCCTCAACCAGGACTCCGGCGAGATCAAGACCGACAAGCACGGCAACACCGTCTACGAGACCATCCTGTCCGTCGAAGACACCTTCGGCCGGATCGAGCTGGTCAAGGTCGGCACCTCGGGCGAGCCCCCGATCGCCGCCGGACAGGACGCCACCCCGGTCGGCATGGTCGGCTACGTCTGGGAGATGACACAGAGCGGCGCGCCCCGGTGGGGCATCAGCTACCGCGCCGCCTCGATCGTCCCCGCCGAGCAGGCGAACGCCCTTGCGTGACTCCCTGCTGCCGACGCTCGCAGTCCTGGCCGCCACAGCGGCCGGGCTGTGGGCCTGGCACCGCTTCCACTACCGGTCATTCTGGCTCGTGATCGGCTTCCCCCTGGTGACCGTAAGCGTCCGGGCCACCTGGCGTAAGGTCGCGCTCGGCTGCGGCCTTACCAAGAAGCGTCAGCGCTGGTGGTTCACCACCGTGGCCGGGGCGATCGCCTCGACCGGCGTCGTCAAAGTACGGCGGCGCTTCCAGCGGGTCGCGGTCGACACCAAGCCGTGGATGTGGCTTCCCCTGCCGACCCGGCACGGCTGGCGCGTCACGCTCCACCTGCTTGAGGGCCAGATCCCCGCCGACTACACCCAAGCCGCGGAACGGCTCGCACACTCCTGGGGCGTACACGCGGTCCGTGTCTCCTCCCCCCGGCCGGGGCGGGTGGTCCTGGCCGCGACCATGCGGGACCCCCTCGTACGGGTCGACCAGCTCCCGAAATCGAGTGAGCTGCTCAAGATCTGCGTTGGGCTCCTGGAGACCGGCGGCCTGTGGACGATCGACTTCCGGACCGTCCCCCACTGGATCAACGCGGGCGCGACCCAATCCGGGAAATCGAACCTCGCCAACGCGCTGATCGTCGGCCTGTCGCCTCAACCCGTGGCGCTGGTCGGCTTCGACCTCAAAGGCGGCGTGGAGTTCACCCCTTATGCGCCTCGCCTGTCCGCCCTGGCCACCTCGCGCACCGAATCCGTCGGCCTGCTGGATGACCTCGTGGCGCTGATGGTCGACCGGATGGACCTGTGTCGTCAGGCCTCGGCACGCAACATCTGGCAGCTTCCCCCGGTGCTGCGGCCGGTGCCCGTTGTGGTCCTGGTCGACGAATTGGCCGAGCTGTACCTGATGGCCGACAAGAGCGAGAAAGACGAGATCGCCAAAACCTCGACCGCGCTGCTGCGCATGGCCCAGCTTGGGCGGGCCTTCGGCATCTATCTGTTCCTGTCCGGCCAGCGGATCGGCTCCGACCTCGGCCCCGGCGTTACCGCTCTGCGGGCGCAGTGCTCGGGCCGGATCTGCCACCGGGTGAATGATCCCGAAACCGCGACCATGACCCTCGGCGACCTCGACCCGGCCGCGCTCGTCTCCGCTCGGGCGATCGCCGCCGAAACCCCGGGCGTCGCGGTCATCGCGTCCCAGGACGGCCAGTGGTACCGGGCGCGATCCTTCTACGTCTCCGAGCAAGCCGCCGAACACGCGGCCCACACCTGGTCGCATCTCGCCCCGGACTGGGCCGAGATCACCCGGCCCGGTCACGCCTCCGACGTGACTGAGACCGACCTTGACCAACTCCTGAACGCCTGACCCGACGAAAGGGGGACACGATGCGACGCCTCGCAGCATGGCTGCTCGACTCCGGGCCGGTCCTCGTCCTGGCCGCTATCGCAGGTGCCGGATCGTTCACCCACATCCGCGACACCGCCACCGACCACGGACAAGACGGCTGGATGTCCTGGGCGATCGCCGTATGCGTCGACCTGACCTGTGTCATGGCCGCCCGTGAACGCCAACGCGACAAGAAGACCGGACGCAGGCGGACCGGCCTGGCGTCCTGGCCGACCCTCGTCCTCGGCGGCGGAATCGTCCTGTCCCTGGCCGCGAACCTGCAACAAGCTGAAGCATCGGCATGGGGCTGGCTCACCGCCGCCACCCCGGCGGGCGCGTTCCTGATCGCGGTCTCGATGCTGGAGCGCCGCGCGACCGGTCCCCGTCCTGAACTGTCCCCCTCGACCGTTCCGGCCTCGTCCCCGTCCTCGGTCACCACGTCCTCGCCCGTCCCCGGCTCGTCCTCTGCGCTCGATACGTCGTCCTCGGCCGTCGCAGTCCCCGCGCTCGCCCCCTCCGGTCAAGACGGCGCGGACGGACAGTACGACAACCCCGGACCGTCCCCCGCACTGGTCGACTACGCCCGGCGTGTGGCCGACGAACACCACGCCAAGCACGGCAAACCGATCAGCCGCGACCTACTGCGCGCCCGCCTCGGCGTGTCCAACCAACTCGCCTCTGACCTGCTCCGCACCCTGCGGGCCGTATCCGAACCCGCCTGACGAAAGGAGATCAACATGATCGACGACCACCGCCTCGCCTTCATCGCCGGCCTCCGAGACCTGGCCGACTTCCTGGAGACCAACCCGGACATCCCCGCCCCACGGTCCATCACCGGCCACTATTTCCCCCAGCGGGCCACAGACGCCGAGATATGCGCCGAAGTCGACGAGATCGCCGCTTGTCTCGGCTCCACGATCGACCCCGAGGATCGGAAGAACGGCCACTACTCGGCGTTGATCCACTTCGGGCCCGTCGAGTACAAAGCCGTGGCCATCGTCACCGCTGCCCGCGCCCAGTATGAGGCGGACACCAGCTATCGCGGCTGCGTCCAGCCCGGCCCCATTCCCGCCACCGACGCGGCTCAGGCCGCCTGAGAACCGGGGAGATCGATCATGCGAATCCGCCTCGACGGCACCCGGGCCGAGATCGCCGATGCCCTGTTCCGGTTCCGCCAGATCTTCACCGTCTCCGGCATTTCGCGGGCCTACCCCGACCGGGCTCGGCCTCATCACTGGCGGGTCTTCGTCACCACTACGCCACGCGAGAGGAGGTGATGCATGTGAACGACACCGAGCAGGTTCCCGCTCCGGAGATCGCGCCCCAGCGGTGGCAGTGCTGCCACTGCGGTGGGGGCGGCCTCGACTCCTACGGCGACACCTGCCGCCACTGTGACGGGCTCGGCTTCTGCTGAAACCCCGTCAACGCCCCCGGCCTGGCCGCACATCCGCCAAGACACACGCCAGGTCGGGGGCCATCCCTCCACCCAACGCGTGAAAGGAGGTTCCCATCTTGCCCACAACTCTCGCGAACGCGCACGCAATCACGGGCATGATCGCCCGACTCGATGACCCGAACTACTCCCGGTGGGCCGCCCAGATCCGGCGCGCGGGCGGCTGCCGACAGCCGATCCACCTACGCGGCAAGGTCGAGCACTGGGACCCGGCCACCGGTGCCCTGCTGCACCGATACAGCACCCACCTCGAACCGGACGGCGTTCTGCGCGTCCCGTGCAAGACCCGGCGCGTGTCCCGCTGCCCGGCCTGCGCGGAGGTCTACCGCGCCGACACTTATCACCTGATCCGCGCGGGCCTCGTCGGCGGCAAAGGCGTCCCCGACACGGTTACCTCGCATCCCTGCCAGTTCGTCACCCTCACCGCGCCCTCGTTCGGGGCTGTCCACACCCGGCGGGAGAAGAACGGCAAGGTCCTCCCCTGCCATGCGCGACGCGACGCCGAGAAGTGCCCGCACGGGAACGTCATGTCCTGCACGACCCGGCACGGCGCCGACGAGACATGCCTTGGTGAGCCGCTCTGCCCGGACTGTTACGACTACACGGGCTCGGTGCTGTTCAACGCCGCATCGCCGCTGCTGTGGAAACGGTTCACCGATGCTCTTCGCCGGCACCTGGCCAAGAGCGGCGGCCTCACTCTCCGGGAGATGCGCCAACAGCTCGTGATCTCCTTCGCCAAGGTCGCCGAATACCAACGGCGCGGCCTCGTCCACTTTCACGCCGTGATCCGCCTCGACGGCCCGGACGGGCCAGCCTCGACCCCTCCGGCATGGGCAACGGGTGACCTGCTCACGGATGCCGTACAGCACGCGGCGTCCATCGTGACAGCGACCATCCCCGCTGCCGCCGGTGAACCTGCCCGCGTTCTCCGGTGGGGCCGCGAGATCGACGTGCGCCCGATCACCCTGAACGGCGACCTGACCGAGCAGGCCGTAGCGGGCTACATAGCCAAGTACGCAACAAAGGCGGCCGAATGCGTCGGCACCCTCGACCGGCGCATCGTACCGACCGACGACCTGGCCGCGCTGCCTGTCCGCGACCACGCGCGGCGGCTGATCGCCGAATGCTTCCGTCTCAGCGCGTTCGACGAACTGGCCGATCTCCGTCTTGCCCAGTGGGCTCACATGCTGGGTTTCCGCGGCCACTTCTCCACCCGCTCGCGCCGCTACTCCATCACCCTCGGGGACATCCGCGCCGAGCGCGCTGACCACGTCCGCGAGCATGAGATCACTACTGGGCGGCTCCCGCTCTTCGACGAGGACACCGTGCTCGTCGTCGCGCGCTGGGAGTACGCGGGACAAGGGCTGTCCGCCGGTGACGCCATCCTCGCCGCTGCCCTGGCCGGAACCTCTTCACCTCCACAGGCGGTGGACTTCGGCGGTGGTGGCCGATGAGCAGGCGCGACGAGCTGCTGACAGTGCCCCAGGTGCTCGACGAGCTGGGCGGGCTCTCCCGGCGCACCTTTTATCGCTGGCGCGAACTGGGCCACGCGCCCAAGTGCATCAAGCTCCCCAACGGCGAGATACGCGTCTGGCGAACCGACTTCGCGGCCTGGCTGGAAACCCTCCGGGAGACTGCGTGAACACCTCATATGACGTGAAGTTCTGGGAAGTCCGGCGGAATCAATCCAGCAAAACGACGTCCTACGAGATCCGCTGGAAAGTCGGCGGTCGCCAGAAGTCGAAAACGCTGCGGACAAAGGCACTCGCGGAAAGCTTTCTGTCTGATCTGCGTCAGGCGGCCAAGCGCGGTGAAGCCTTCGACATGGAAACCGGGCTGCCCGTGTCCATGGCCAAGGTGAAGAATGCGGTCACCTGGTTCGCCTTCGTCATGGCGTATGTGGACATGAAGTGGCCTCACGCAGCGGCCAAGACGCGCGACAGCCTCACCGACGCTCTGGCCACGGTCACGCCTGCTCTCGTCGATGAGAGCGCCGCAGGTAAGCCGGATCCGCTCATCCTCCGGGAAGCTCTGCGCCAGTACGCCCTTCCTCCTGCTTCTCGACTGCTGGAACGCCCGGAAGTGATTCGGTCGGCTCTCACCTGGCTTGAGCGTCATTCCCTCTCGGTGGCTGATCTGTCCAAGGTGCGGAATGTACGGCTCGGCCTGGACGCGCTGACACTCAACCTCGACGGCGGGGCCGCGGCGGCAACGACGATCGCCCGTAAGCGCTCCGTCTTCTACAACGCCCTCCAGTACGCGGTGGATTTGGAAGAACTGCCTTCCAACCCAATCGACAAGGTCAAGGCGTGGAAGCCACCGAAAGTCCGCGAGGTCGTTGACCGACGCGTGGTTATCAATCCGGGTCAAGCACGGGAACTGCTCACCGCGGTCACGTACGTTGGTCGGCTTGACCGAGGCCGCCACCTGCGGGGCTTCTTCGCCTGCCTCTACTTCGCCGGTCTTCGCCCGGCCGAAGCGCTCGGTCTGCGAATTCAGGACTGCCACCTTCCCGGAGCGGGCTGGGGCCGGCTCGTCCTCGCCAAGTCCAAGCCGCAGGCCAACAAGAAGTGGACCGATTCCGGAGAGGCTCATGACGATCGTGGCCTGAAGCACCGGGCCGAGGACGAGGGTCGTCCCGTGCCGATCCCGCCCGAGTTGGTGACCATCCTCCGCGAGCATGTCGACGAGTTCGGCACGCATGAGGACGGGCGGTTGTTCCAGACCTCACGCGGTGGCGTGATCTCCATCGGGACGTACTGCGATGCCTGGAAGGCGGCCCGGCATCTGGCACTGACACCTGACCAGATCGCCTCACCTCTCGCGGCCCGGCCCTACGACCTGCGGCATGCGGCCGTAAGCCTGTGGCTCAACGCGGGCGTTGCCGCTCCTGAAGTGGCCGAGCGAGCCGGGCACGGGGTGGATGTGCTGCTCCGGGTCTACGCCAAGTACATCGACGGCGGCGCAGAGGTCGCGAACCAGCGAATTGATGACGCGCTCACAGCATGATCAGACGTACTCTCAAGGGGTCCCGTTCATCTCGGGGCCCCTTCTTTTTGTGCGTGCGACCTGGGCAAACAGCTCAAGATCCATCCCGCGTATATCCCGCGAACACCGGCCGACGGCGGCTCACGGTGGCGTATGGCTGCATGACCCGGAAACGATCAATGGCGCTCGACTACAGCGAAACCGCTGGTCAAGCGCCGTTTTACAAGATCAAGCGGAGAGCGTGGGATTCGAACCCACGAGACCGGTCACCCGGCCTAGCGGTTTTCAAGTCGCCTGACACCGGATTCGGCTGCAATTGGCAAACGTTGGACGCCGTTGGTTTGCCTGGTCAGCGCGCTGAATCGACGTTGGTTGCCGTTGGTGGGAGTGGGTCATATTCGGGCGCGCTGTTCCCATTTTGTTCCCATCTCCCCCGTCACGACTTCCTCTTTCCCCCACCTCGCGGGCTCGGGCTATCCCGCCTTCCGCGCGAATCCTGATGCGGGGATGCCGCGTCTACAGAACGGGCAGGCCGACGCGCCACCGGGTGTGCCGTGGTCGGCGCACGCCGCTTGGACGCTGGCCCGGTAGTCGTCGATGCGAGGTGGCCCCGACGTCTGCGCGGGCGCGCGGCGTAGTTCGGCCAGGAGGCGGCCGAGGTCGCCGCTCGCAGTCATCGCGCGGAGGTAGGCGCTTGGGTTGCCGGGGTGGTGTTTCCGCTCCACGGCGGCGATCAGGGCGCGCGCTTCGTCTGGGGTCGCGCCGACGGCGAAGACGACCTGGGCGTCGAGCTCGGCGACGTCGGGGGTTGGCTCCTCGTCCCCTTGTTGATCTGTGTCTCTCGTCCCGGCACTCGCGATACCTGCACGTTGGCGAGGACCTTGAGAGAGGGGTTCTTCTTCAGGGTTGTTCATAGGGGTTGTTTGGCTCCCATGGATGGGAGGGGTGCCCGGACCACCCATGGGAGGGGTGGGGTACCCATCGGTGGGAGGGGTGGCATGCATGGGAGGGGTCCCATCCATGGGTGTGCCGTGGTCGGCCGGCTTCTTGACGCCGCTCTTGTTCCGCGACTCCTTGACCGGCTTCGGCCCGCTCAGGGTCAGCGGCACGTCGTAGACCACCGGCCGCTGACCAGAGGGCAGGTGCTCAACAAGGCTCTGATCACCGAGCAGCAGCAAGCCCAGCTCGCGGAGCCTGACGATGTCCCGCTGCGCCTGCTTC
>JBIOWF010000312.1:0-13588 GCA_044868295.1 Microtetraspora sp.
GACCGTGGCGTCAAGGTGCACCTGCTCCTCGACCTCCTTGAGGAGACCATCGCCATCCCCGAGGCCAGGAAGCACATCCTCGACGGGAGTGTCGACGAGCGCTGGTTCGGCCCGCTCGCCACGGACGCCATCCGCAATGCGCTGGACGCCCTCGACCACGCCACTCTGGCGCCGTACCTGACGGGCGGCATCACCAAGCGCGAGATCATGGAGCTGGGCTGCGACCCGAAGTCCATCGCCTTCCACAGCAAGGCGATGGACGACTTCGTCCTGGCGCCGCTGCCCAACCACCTCTTCACCCGCGATACCTCCTGCTGGGTGTACGACGGCGTGTCCATCAACGCCATGCGCAAGAAGGCGCGCAGGCGGGAGACGGTGAACTACGAGGCGATCTACAGGTGGCATCCGATGTTCGCCGGCGGCTACGACAGGCCGGAGGCGGGCGGTTTCCACGTCTGGTACGACGGCACGAAGATGGCCCCGGCGACGATCGAGGGCGGCGACGTCCTGGTCCTCGGGGACGGCGTGGTGCTGGTCGGGATGAGCGAACGGACCCAGCCGCAGGCCGTCGAGATGCTCGCCCGCAACCTCTTCAAGGCCGGTTCCGTACGGAAGATCGTCGCGCTCGACATGCCCAAGGCGCGCGCGTTCATGCACCTCGACACGGTCATGACGAACGTCGACGTCGGGGTGTTCACCAAGTACGCGGGCCTCGGCATGCTCCCGTCCTACACCATCGAGCCGGGCGACAACGAGAAAGAGGTCAAGCTCACCGACCACGCGCCGGAAGACATGCACAAGGCCATCGCGCGGGCCCTCGACCTGGACGACATCAAGGTCCTGACGCCGACGCAGGACGTGCACGCCGCCGAGCGAGAGCAGTGGGACGACGGCTGCAACGTGCTGGCGCTGGAGCCCGGCGTGGTGGTCGCCTACGAGCGCAACACGACGACGAACAACTACCTTCGCCATGAGGGCATCGAGGTCATCACGATCAGGGGAAGCGAGCTGGGCCGGGGCCGCGGCGGACCGCGCTGCATGAGCTGCCCGCTTGAACGCGAAGCCGCCTGACGCTCCCCGTCAGGCCATGCGCCCGGGACCCTCCACAGCGCGGCTCGGCGCCTGGAACGGCGCGTCACCTGTGATGGACCGGCGTTGCCGGAACTCTATCCGGCCATCGGGAGGGCCGGCTGACCGGCGACCCCGAGGATCGACTCCACCCCGCCGACGAACCTGTCCGCCTCGGCGATCAGCTCATCGGCGTCGGCGGCCGTGACCGCCCGGACCATTCCGGCCTCGGCCGCCGCCCGCTTGGTCGCGCTGACGGCGAAGAAGGCGGCCCACTCCGCGAGCCTCGGCTCGGCGTCGGGCAGCAGCTCCCAGGCGCTGCGCAGCCGCCGCCTCCGCCCGTCCATCGGCCGCGGCCGCGCCGCGAGGATCGCGGCGGCGGCACGGAGCGCCGCCAGGTGCGCCGACACGTACCTGTCCGCCGGAGTCGGCCCCACCGGCGCCTCTGCGAGGCACGTCCGGGCATCCGCGAGATGCGCGAGGACCGCCTGCGAAACCCTGGGCCCGCTCCGATCACTGACCTGTCCAGTCATGCCCGCCTCCTCGAGTCGTGGCATCCGGCGGTGGTCGCCGGTGATACCACACTTTCAGACCACACCGACAATTCCGCTGTGCCTGTCATGTCGGTGGTCAGACTCGCTCGGACGTGCTCTGGTTCGCGATTCTCTTCGCGCACCGCTCGCTCCCTCGCCTCCGGCCGATAGGGCGGCCGGACGAGGAGCTTCCCCTCTCCCCGTCCGGCCCACGCCGTGGGCCGCGCCACGCTCGTCTCCGCCGACGACGAAGGCACGGCATCCACCGGGTGGGCGCGAGCCGCGAGTCTCACGCCCACTACATCGAACATAGATTCGACCCTGTCCAGTGTCAAGCAACATCGCGAACAAGGGTTCGAGGAAAGGGTGTGAACCATTGGACATCGGCGGGGCCGAACCGCCCCCGTCGAGGTTGTGGAACAGCCGACCCGAGGCATGCCGCCCGGCGGCCAGAGCCGTGGAACAGCTGAATCGGCTGAGCCGGAGCACTCCGTCGAGGCGGTGAAACGGCTGGGCCGAAGCATGCCGCCCGGTGGCGGGAGCCGTACAAAACACGAAGGCCCCGCGCGATTCGCGCGGGGCCTTCGGAGTGGGCGTGTCAGCGGACGAACTTGCCCCGGACGTGCACCGGAACGCCGGTGCCGAGCAGGCGGGGCAGGATGTCGGCGACGTGCATCGGCAGCCGGACACACCCGTGCGAGGCCGGGTAGAGCGGAACCGACAGCGCGCCGTGGAAGGCGATGCCGCCGTTGAAGAAGATCGGGTTGTACAGCTGTCCCAGGTAGGACTTGTGCCAGCCGTCTCTCCGCCAGGTCGTCTTGAAGTCACCGGTCGGCGTCCTGGCGCTGCCGGTGAACTTCGTCCGCTTGCCGTTCCACATCGCGTACTCGGTGTAGGGGATCCCGCTTCCCGACGAGATATGGGTGATCAGCTTCACCTCGCCGTCGAGGTAGAGCACCATGATCTGCTTGGTGAGGTTCACCTCGGCCCGGTCCGGCTTGCCGTTCGGGACGAGGACCTTGGGCGCCTTCGGGTTCTCCAGCGCCTTCCATGTCTTGCGCGCCACCGTGCTGGTGGGCGCGAAGCCCTGGACCTTCTGGAAGGCCCAGACGGCGGACTGGGTGGTCCCGCCGTACCTGCCGTCCAGCTTGCCGGGCACGTAGCCGAGCTCCTTGAGCCGGAGCTGCAACTCCTTGACCGCCGCGCCCTTCGCGCCGGGCCTGAGTGTCTTTCCCGGAGCGCTGAACCGCGTGGTGAACGCCACCGCAGTGGTGTGGATCTCCGAGCGAATCGCTGTCGTGCTCACCGGCGCGGCCACCGCCGCGACCGGGCGTGCCGTCCCAGCACCTGCCGCGCCGCACGCCGTAAACGTCACGGCCCCCACCGCGACCAGCGCCGCGACGGCCAGCTGCCGTCGAGCCCCCATCTAAACCAACCCCTCAATTACTACAAACTTAGATCAAATGACCTTAGCGTACGTATACGCGAGGTCGGCAGTAGGCCGTCACCTTGTAATGAAAGGCTTATGCCCTCTCAATCTGGTTAGAGTTGCCGCGTGCCAGAAAAGTTGCATCCGAACGCGGCCCACGTGGCCGGCGTCCTGCGGTCCCATGGCGTCGAGGGAGAGGTCGTGGTCCTCGCCGAGTCCGCCCCGACAGCGGCCGCGGCCGCGGCCCAGGTGGGCTGCGAGGTCGGCGCGATCGCCAACAGCCTGATCTTCGATGCGGACGGGGCGCCGTTGCTCGTGCTCACGAGCGGCGCGCACCGCGTGAACACCGACCTGATAGCCGCGCTCGTCGGCGCGGGAGCGGTACGGCGGGCCACACCGGAGTTCGTCCGCGAGCACACGGGGCAGCCGATCGGCGGGGTCGCCCCGGTGGGCCATCCGGCGCCGGTACGCACGCTGGTGGACACCTGGCTCGGCAAGCACGAGGCGGTGTGGGCCGCCGCGGGGCACCCGCACACGGTGTTCCCCACGACGTTCGACGAGCTCGTCAGGATGACCGGCGGCACGCCCGCCGACGTGGAGTAACCGCTCCCCTGAGTCTTCGCCGCCCCGGTCGATCAGCGTGGGAAAATCTTGTCCCAAAATAGCGTCAAATATGACGCACGTAACATTCGATCGTCCCGCGTGCGGGCGACTTTGCTAGTGTCCCGTAAGTGATCGAATTGCGACGCGTCGGGTCGGCACAGTTCACCTCGGCGCTCGACACCGTGCTCGCGATCTACACGGCGGCGATGAAGCCGCCATCAGATCAGCTCTCCGGCCGCATCGCGATCATGCGAAATCATGCAACATATCCGAATTTTGTGTGCATGCTCGCTGAGGCCCCCGAGATCGTCGGGTTCGCCTACGGGTTCCACGGCGCGCCCGGGCAGTGGTGGCATGACGTCGTCCGCCGGGGGTTGCAGGACCGCGCCGGGCCATGCGCCGCCGACGACTGGTTCGGCGACGCCCTGGAGATCGCGGAAATCCACGTCCACCCCGACTACCAGGGCAAAGGCGTCGGCCGGCGCATGATTCACGCGATCTGCCAAGGCCGCGCGGAACGGACCGCCGTGCTGTCCACGCACGATGCCCCGACCGCCGCCCGTCATCTGTATCGCAGCGTCGGCTTCGGCGACCTGATGACGGAGTTCGTCTTCCCCGGCGGCTACGAGAACTACGTGATCGCGGGCGCCCGGCTCCCGTTGCCGCCCGCGATCTGACCGCCCGCGATCTGAGAGGACACGCCTGACCGGCTAAGAAGACACGGGCCGGCCGGTCAGACGGCGGCGGGAGCGGGCGAGAGCGCCTGGAAGACCTCGCGCGTGGCGCTGGACCGGTTGAACGTGATGAAGTGGATGCCCGGCGCGCCCTCGTCGAGCAGCGTCTGGCACAGGTCGGCCGCGTGCTCGATGCCCAGGCGGCGGACCGCCACGGGATCGTCGGCGACGGCCTCGAACCGGGCCGCCACCTCCGGCGGGAACGGAGCACCCGACAGCTGCTCGGACCGGGCGATCGTGCTCATCTGGGTGACGGGCATGATGCCGGGGATGATCGGCGTGTCGCAGCCCTTCGCGGCCACTCGGTCGCGCAGCCGCAGATAGTCCTCGGCGCGGAAGAACATCTGGGTGATCGCGTAGTCGGCTCCCGCCCGGCACTTGCGCACGAAGAGCTCGGTGTCCGATTCGATCGACGCGGATCGCGGATGCTTGTACGGGAACGCCGCCACGCCGACGCAGAAGTCACCGGCCTGGCGGATCAGCCTGACCAGGTCCTCGGCGTACAGCACGCCCTCGGGGTGCTTGACCCAGTCGTCCAGAGGGTCGCCGCCCGGGGGGTCGCCGCGGACGGCGAGGATGTTGCGCACGCCCGCGTCGGCGAACCTGCCGATCAGGTGACGAAGCTCGCGGACCGAATGGTCGACCGCGGTGAAGTGGGCGACCGGGGTCAGCGTCGTCTCGTGCGCGATCCGCTCCACGATGTCGACCGTGCGGTCCCGCGTGCTGCCGCCCGCGCCGTAGGTCACCGAAACGAACGTCGGCCGCAGCGCCTCCAGCTCGCGGATCGCCCGCCAGAGCTGCCGCTCACCCTCATCGGTCTTGGGCGGGAAGAACTCGAACGAGAACGATCGCTCCCCCACGGCCAGCATCTCGCGAACGGTGGGAACGCGATCGGGACGTCGTGAGGGCAGACCAAGAGCCATGACCCAAGGCTACCGGTCGGGGGCGCTCGGTTCGCGCAATGATCTCGTGATGTGGACGTGGCGACCACATCAAGATCGTATGTCACATGGGCCACGCCAGATCTGCGGCACGATCAACGCCGGTTACTCTCGGAGGCATGACCCCTTCCGCGGCACCGCTCGGCCTCATCCGATCCGAGGTGGATCGTTCGCTCCGGACGTTCCTGGATCGGCAGCGGCCGCTCTTCGCGGACCCCAATCTGGCCGTCCTGCTGGCCGCCGCGGAGGACTTCCTGGCGGGCGGCAAGCGCCTGCGCCCGGCCTTCTGCTACTGGGGCTGGCGGGCCGCCGGCGGCGGGGAGGATCCCGAGCTGTACACCGCCGCGGCGTCGTTCGAGCTGCTGCAGGCCAGCGCGCTCATCCACGACGACGTGATGGACGCGAGCGATCTGCGGCGCGGCATGCCGTCGGCGCACCGCCGGTTCGAACGGCTGCACACGGACTCGGGGTGGCACGGCTCGGCGGAGCAGTTCGGCGAGGGCGCCGCGATGCTGCTCGGCAACCTGCTGCTGATCTGGTCCGGCGAGATGTGGCGCACGTGCGGCCTGCCGCCGGCCTCCCTCGCCGCGGCCCAGCCGGTCTACGACCACATGCGCACCGAGCTCATGTTCGGGCAGTACCTCGACCTGCTGGAACAGGCCCAGGGCATGAGCACCTTCGACAGCGCGCTGCGGGTCGCCCTGTACAAGAGCGGCAAATACTCGGTGGAGCAGCCGCTCCGGCTGGGTCTCGTGCTGGCGGCCCGATCCCAGCCGCCGTGGATCGACCAGCTGTGCGTCCAGTACGGCCAGAAGGTCGGCATCGCCTTCCAGCTCCGCGACGACGTGCTCGGTGTGTTCGGCGACCCGGCCGAGACCGGCAAGCCCGCCGGAGACGACCTGCGCGAGGGCAAGCGCACCGTGCTCATCGCCAAGACCCTCGCCGCCGCCTCGCCCGCCCAGGCGGAGGCCGTACGGAGCCTCCTCGGAGACACCAAGCTGGACACGGAGGGTGTCGAACGGCTTCGCGGCATCATCGAGGAGACCGGCGCGCTGGCCGGGTGCGAGGAGATGATCAAGCGATATCTCGACGACGCCCTCCGCTCTCTGGAGCACGCGCCCATCGAGGAGGAGGCCCGTACGGCTCTCGCCGCCCTCGCGGTCGCCGCCACCGCCCGGCGCACCTGACCAGGCACGTCGCATACCGCGGAGACAGGGCGACCCGGTCTCCTGGGCCTCAGAGCGGGACGGCGGCGAGCCGGGCCTTGAAGGCGGCGGCGGCCGCCTGAGGGTCGTCGGCGTCGGTGATCGCGCGGACCACGACGACGCGGCGCACACCGTGCGAGACGACCTCGTCGAGATTGTCCAGATCGATCCCGCCTATGCCGAACCACGGCCGGGCCGTACCCAGCTCGGCGGCGTGCTTGAGCAGATCAGGGCCGGGCGCGGGGCGGCCCGGCTTGGTCGGCGTCGGCCAGATCGGCCCGCAGCAGAAGTAGTCGACGCCCGGTTCCGCCGCCGCCGCGGAGGCCTCCCCGGCGGAGTGGGTGGACCTGCCGATCAGCACCTCCGGCCCGAGGATCCGGCGGGCGACCGGCACCGGCAGGTCGTCCTGGCCGAGGTGGAGGATGTCCGGCCGGGCGGCGTAGGCGATGTCCGCACGGTCGTTGACCGCCAGCAGGGCGCCGTGCCGGTCACACGCGTCGCGGAAGATCTCGAGAAGCGCCAGCTCCTCGCGCGCTTCCAAACCCTTCTCGCGCAGCTGGACGATGTCCACGCCGCCGGAGAGGACGGCGTCGAGGAACCGCGGCAGGTCGCCGCGATCCCGCCGCCCGTCAGTGCACAGGTAGAGGCGCGCGTCGGCCAGTCGTTGTCGGATTGTCACCCGACAACGATGCCACGAGCCCGCACCGGGTCTCTCAGAACCCCAGTGCCTGTGCCCGGCGCTTCACCTCGGTGTGCCGGCCGGCGGCGATGGCGTCGATCGGCGAACCCGGAAGCGAGTCGTCGGGCGTGAACAGCCACCGGAGTGACTCCACGTCCTCGTAACCCGCGTCGGCGAGCACCATGAGCGTGCCCGGGAGACCCTTGAGCACGTCGGAGTCGACGATGAAGATCGCGGGGATCTGTGGCTCCCCGCCGCCCCTCCGGACACCGACGAGCTTCTTGTCCTTCAGCAGTTGCTTGGCCCGTCCGATGCTCAGGCCCAGCGTCTGCGCCACGTCCGAGAGGGGGAGCCACTCCCCTATCAGTTTGTCGGTCTCTCGGTCGATCTGCGAAACAGTAAGCGTCACGGAACCACCATTACCACAGCGGCCAGCCGTGAAACACCCCGGCTATGTCATACCGCAGTCGCGAAGCGGCACGCCGGGGTCCGCGACACGGTCCGGCCGGACGCGCCGACCGGCCTCGACGAGGCGGCGGCCCTGGACCAGGTCACGTGGCCGATCGACGGTCAGGATGGCCGCGAGCCGGTCGTCGCCGGTGAGCCAGCAGGCCGACCACTTCGCGTCGGCCTCCGGGTCTCCGCGAAGGACGAGCCGGATCTCTTGCGGGGAGTCGCCGTGGTGCCCGGCGTACTGGACCATCCGGCCGAACTGCTCCGACCAGAAGTAGGGGACGGGGTCGTAGACGGCGTCCTCGCCGAGCAGAGTGGCGGCGGCGGTGTCGGGGGCGCCGAGAGCGGTGTCCCAGTGCTCGACCCGAAGCCTGCGGCCGAACCGGCGGGACCACCAGTTCGCGCAGTCGCCCACGGCCACCACGTTGGGCAGGGACGTCCGCAGATGCTCGTCGACGATCACTCCGTCGCCGACCTCGACCGCCGACCCCTTCAGCCATTCGACGGCCGGCCGGACTCCGATGCCCGTGACCACGAGGTCGGCCTCGATCCGGTCGCCGGACATGAGGGTCACGCCGTCGGGGTCGACCGAGCCGACCATCGCGCCGAGCCGCAGCTCGACACCCGCTGCGCCGTACCACGGTGTCGTGCAGGCGCCCACGCTCCCGCCGAGCGCCGCGGCGAGGGGAGCCTCTCCGGCTTCGACCACCGTGACCGTGCACCCCGCCTTGGCCGCGGCCGTGGCGACCTCGGCGCCGATCCAGCCCGCGCCGATGACGACGATCCTGGCGCCCGGGACCAGCCGTGCGCGCAGTGCCAGGGCGTCGTCGATGGTGCGCAGCACATGCTGGTGGCCCTCTCCACGGAGCCGGACGGGCGTCGCTCCGGTGGCGATGACGAGCCCGTCGAATTCCAGCTCGCCCTCCGTGGTCTCCAGCACGCCGTCGCGCAGGCCCTTGGCGGCCGTCCCGAGGGACAGCCTGACGTCCAGGGCGTCCAGGTCGGAGTCGACGACCGTGGAGTCGGTCTCGCCGAGCAGCACCGCCTTGGAGAGCGGTGGCCGGTCATAGGGGCGATGAGGCTCCTCGCCGATCAGCGTGATGCGTCCGGCGAACCCATGCGCCCGCAACGCCTCGATACTCCGCACGCCGGCAAGGCCGGCACCCACCACTAGGACTTGATCCACATCTTGACCCTAGATTGTCAACCGGTGCGCCCGCCAATGGAGATTTGGTAACAAGTTGAGTAACTAGCACGCACAGTACGTAATGCCCGTGTTGTGCGTGACGCTGTGGATCACGACTAGTCTTGAGACGTAAGACGCGCGGGAGTCCGGCTTACCGGGCTGAGAGGAGAGCGGAGGCTCTCGACCGCCACACGACCTGATCCGGGTAATGCCGGCGAAGGGAGCGCCGCATTGGGTTCGCGCCAGGTCTCCGAACCGTCCGGCTACGACGTGGTCGTCGTGGGCGGCGGCGTGATCGGCCTGTCCGTGGCCTGGTGCGCGGCCCGGCGCGGCCTGTCCGTCGCGGTCGTCGATCCCGCGCCGGGCGGCGGAGCGACGCACACCTCGGCGGGCATGCTCGCGCCGGTCAGCGAGATCACCTACACCGAGGAGCCGCTGCTCCGCCTGGGGCTGGCGTCACTCGCCGAGTGGCCGTCCTTCCGGGCCGAGCTGGAAGAGGCGAGCGGCGCCCTCTTGGACTACCGCGTCGACGGGACGCTGGAGATCGCCTACGGCGCGGACGACATGGCCTACCTCGACGATCTGGCCGCCTTCGAGGAGGCGCTGGGCCTGCGCGTGGAGCGGCTGACCGGGCGCGAGTGCCGCCGGTTCGAGCCGATGCTCTCGCCGTCGGTACGGGGCGGGCTGCTGGCCCGCGACGACGCCTGGGTGAACCCGCGGCGCGTCGTCCCCGCCCTGATCACGGCCCTGGAAAAAGCCGGGGGCAGGCTCATCCGCGAGCGGGCCGCAGGGCTGGCCTGGGACGGCGGCCACGTCCACGGCGTACGGCTGGCCGCAGACGGCGCTTCGGCATCGGCTTACGTCCCGGCCCCGGACGGCACCTCCACGGGGGCGTACGAGGCGGCCCTCGAAGGCGGCCCGGCGTGGGCGGGCACTTCGACGCGGGAGGGCCCCCCGGCGTCGGCAGGCGAGGTCGTTCGCGGCCTGAGCGTGGTCGTGGCGGCGGGCTCGTGGTCGAGTGCGCTGGCGCCACTGCTGCCGGTCCGGCCGGTCAAGGGGCAGATTCTACGGCTGCGCGGCCCTGCGGGCTTCCTGACCCGCTGCGTGCGCGGGCTCGTGCACGGCGCGTCCGCGTACCTGGTTCCCCGGGGCGATGGCGAGATCACGCTCGGCGCGACGGTCGAGGAGCTGGGATTCGACCGCAGGGTCACCGCGGGCGCGGTCCACGAACTGCTGCGCGACGCCCGTGAGCTGGTCCCCGGCATCACCGAGCTGGAACTGACCGAGACCGCGGTGGGTTTCCGGCCGGGGACGCCCGACAATCTGCCCCTCGTCGGGCAGACCGGCGTGCCGGGCCTGTACGCCGCGACCGGCCACCATCGCGCCGGGGTCCTCCTGGCCCCGATCACCGCGCGTGCCCTCGCCGCGCAACTGGCCGGAGAGGACGTCCCGCAGGTCATGGGGCCGTGCGACCCGAGGAGGTTCGACAGGTGAAGATCACGATCAACGGCGGCGCCGTCGAGCTGCCCGAGGGCGCGACGGTGGCGTGGGCCGTACAGACCCTGACGACGCTGACCACCGGCGTCGCGGTGGCGGTGAACGACGAAGTGGTCAGCAGGAGCGTGTGGGAGTCGGCCCGGCTGTCCGACGGCGACCGCGTCGAGGTGCTGACGGCGGTGCAGGGCGGTTGAGAGACGGTGCGGTTGAGACGGTTCGGCGCGGCCGGAGAACGCGCAATGGGAACAAGAGGAAGCGGTGAACGACCATGAGCGCTGACGATCTCCTGGTCCTGGGCGGGGAGAAGTTCACTTCGCGGCTCATCATGGGCACCGGCGGAGCGCCGTCACTGGATGTGCTCGACCAGGCGCTGGCGGCGTCGGGCACCGAGCTGACCACGGTCGCGATGCGCAGGCTCGACCCGGCGAGCCGCGGATCGGTGCTCGACGTGCTGCGCGAGCGGAACATCAAGGTGCTGCCGAACACCGCGGGCTGCTTCACCGCCGGCGAGGCGGTGCTGACCGCCCGGCTGGCCCGGGAGGCCCTGGACACGAGCTGGGTGAAGCTGGAGGTCATCGCCGACGAGCGGACCCTGCTGCCTGACCCGATCGAGACGTTCGACGCGGCCGAGCGGCTGGTCGCCGACGGGTTCGTCGTGCTGCCCTACATCGGGGACGACCCGGCGCTGGCCCGCAGGCTGGAGCAGGCCGGCTGCGCCGCGGTCATGCCGCTGGGCGCGCCGATCGGGTCGGGGCTGGGCATCCGCAACCCGCACAACATCGAGCTCATCGTGGAGGCGGCGACGGTGCCGGTGATCCTCGACGCGGGGATCGGCACGGCCAGCGACGCGGCTCTGGCGATGGAGCTGGGGTGCGACGCGGTGCTGTTGGCGACCGCGGTCACGCGTGCCAGAAAGCCCGAGTTGATGGCCGCGGCGATGCGCGCGGCGGTCGAGGCGGGCCGGATGGCCTACCTGGCCGGACGCATCCCCCGCCGCCGCTATGCCGAGGCCTCCTCACCCGGAAGGCAGGCGGGAAACCACCCGGAAACGGTCTCGGTTTAGGACTGTTCAATCTGCGGAAGGCAAAACCACCGTAAACTCGGCTCGTGGACACGACACTGACGGACCCGCTCGTCGGGCAGCTGCTCGACGGGCGCTACCGTGTCCAGTCGCGGATCGCCCGGGGCGGCATGGCCACCGTCTACCTCGCTCTGGACATCCGGCTCGACCGCACGGTCGCCCTCAAGGTGATGCACCGCTCGCTCGCGGAGGACCCGCAGTTCGTCCGGCGGTTCATCGGCGAGGCCAAATCGGTGGCGAGCCTCTCGCACCCCAACATCGTGCAGGTCTTCGACCAGGGCACGGACGGGGACCATGTCTACCTGTCGATGGAGTACGTGCCGGGCAAGACCCTGCGCGACGTGCTGCGCTCGCGCGGTCGGCTGCCCGCGCGCGAGGCGCTCGAAATCATGATCCCGGTGCTCGCCGCGCTCGGCGCGGCCCACCAGGCAGGCCTCATCCACCGGGACGTCAAGCCGGAGAACGTGCTGCTCACCGATGACGGCCGGGTGAAGGTCGTGGACTTCGGCCTGGCCCGCGCCGTCGAGGCCAGCAACCAGACCAAGACCGGCATGATGATCGGCACGATCGCGTACATGTCGCCCGAGCAGGTGACGGCGGGCGTCGCCGACGCGCGCAGCGACGTCTACGCGGCCGGCATCATGCTGTTCGAGCTGATCACCGGGCGCCAGCCGTACGAGGGCGAGACGCCGATGTCGATCGCCTACCGGCACGTGCACGACAGCGTGCCCCTTCCCTCGTCGATCGTGCCCGAGACGCCGCAACCGGTCGACACCGTGGTCGCGGCGGCCACGAACCGGGATCCGGCCATGCGCCCCGTCGACGCCGCGTCGCTGCTCGTCGCCGCCGTCGACGCACACCGGATGCCGGCCCCCGGGAACCAGAACACCGGGCCGCACGGCTCACTCCCCACAGGGGCGCACGCCACAACCGTGCTCCCCTCGCCCGTTTCCGGAACGGCCGCGCCGTACTCCACCGGCCCCTATCCGGCCGGTCCACATGCCTCCGGCCCGTACGCCTCCGGTCCTCAGGCGACCGGCGCCCAGGTGCCGCCGGGGGCGGGACACACCATGATCCAGCCGCGCGCCGAACTGCCGAGCGGTCCCGCGTCGCCCTCCGGCGGGGCCGGACGGTCCGGGTTCCGCCCCACCTGGTTCATCGTCGGTCTGGCCATCGTGATGGTGGCCGGGATCGTCTTCAGCGGCTGGTGGTTCTCACAGGGCCGCTACACGCACGTGCCCGACCTGCTCGGGCAAAATGTGAAGGTCGCCCAGCAGCAGGCGCAGAACGCCGGCTTCGAGGTCACGATCGGCACGGCCAAGTTCGATGACAAGGTCGGCAAGGACGCGGTCCTGGCCATGGAACCCGGCGTCGGGGCCGAGGTCGCCACGGGCTCTGTGCTGACCCTCATCCCCTCGGCGGGGCCGGAGACCGTCATGGTGCCCAACGTCCAGGGCCTCAGCGAGGCGGACGCGCGCGTCAAGATCACCAACCTCGGCCTGACCGTTTCCCGGGTGAGCAAGACCGCCAGCGACACCGTCCAGCGGGGCCTGGTCGTGCGCACCAGCCCCAAGGCCGGCGCGAAGGTCAAGAAGGACTCCAGCGTCACCCTCGCGATCAGCGCGGGACTGCTGATGCCGGACGTCACGCAGATGACCAAGGACCAGGCCGTGCAGTTCCTGCAGGAAAAGGGCTACACCGTCCAGGTCGACGAGGTGACCGACGACGCGGCGCCCGGCACGGTGATCGCGCAGGATCCGCCGGCGGGCACCGAGGTGCAGGCACAGGCTCAGGTCCGGCTGACCGCGTCCAAGGGCCCAGAGCAGGGCTTCCATTTCCCGTGGGAGAACGACGACTCGCAGCCGGACCCGGACTACGTCACCGTCCCCGACGTGAGGTTCAAGGACCTGTCCGACGCACGGCAGGAGTTGGTGACCGCCGGCCTCAAGGTCAGGGTTCGCAAGCTGGTGGGTGCCCGCCGTGTGGTCGGCCAGAACCCGCCGGGCGGAACGTCGCTCCCGCTCGGCACGACCGTGACGATCTGGCACTGACCGCGAGCCGGAGAAGTCGGCGGGTCGGTTCCCAGCCGCGCCACGGGGTGCGGCTTCCCGGCCGTTCGTCGCGGCTGCGATACACGATGTAGGGGCGCGTCATCGTGAAGTGGGCTGCCGAGCGGCAA
>JBIOWF010000313.1:0-13237 GCA_044868295.1 Microtetraspora sp.
TCCTTGGCCGCCGGCACCGGGGTGACGTAGTTGATGTACTCGGCGAGGTGCGCCGCGACCTGCGGGTCGTAGAAGAAGTCCATGAGCATGATCGCGTCGACGGGGTTGGCCGCCGTCTTCGGGATCATCATGTTGTCGGTCCAGATCGTGCCGCCCTCTTCGGGGATCACGAACTTCAGGTCCGTGCCGTCGGAGACGTTCTTCTGGAAGATGTCGCCGGACCACGCCATGCACATCCAGATGTCGCCCTTGCCCAGCGGGTCGACGTAGGCCTGGTCATAGTATTTCCGGACGATCCCGGCGTCGCGCTGCTCTTTGAGCTTGGCCGCCGCCTTCTCCCAGTCGGCCGGTGTCGACTTCTCCGGGTCGACCCCGATCGCGAACATCCCGGCGTTGCCGATCTCCTGGGAGTCCGACATCATGCCGATCTTGCCCTTGTACTTGGGATCCCACAGCGCGGCGAAACTGGTCGGCGGCGTGTCGATGTACTTGGGGTTGTAGGCGATGCCGGTCATCCCCGACGCCCACGGCACGCTGTGGACGTTGCCCGGGTCGAACGCCTCGTTCTTGTACCTCTCGCCCGCGTTCTTGGCGAAGTTGGGCAGCTTGGAGTGATCCAGCGGGACGAGATAGCCGAGATCCACGAGCTGGCTGAACTGGATGCCGTTGGTGACCACCATCAGGTCGTAGTCGATGGACTGCCCGGCGGCCAGCTGCGGCTGGATCTTGGCGAACCAGCTGGCATTGTCCTGGATGACCTCCTTGTAGGTCACCGAGATCCCGGTCTGCTGGGTGAACTGCTGGAGTTCAGGCCGCTTGGGATCCATGTACAGAGGCCAGTTGGCGAAGTCGACGTGGCCGTTCTTGACCTTCCCGGCCCAGTACTTCTCGACCTCGGACCGCGCCTCGGCGGACGAGGTGGGCTTGGCCGTACCCTTGCCCTGGACGCCGCACGCGGCGAGGGCGAGGCCCGCGGCCGAGAAACCGGCCATGCGCAGGGCCTCACGACGGCCGACACGACGCTGCGTCATGCCGCGCAGGAAGGCTATATCGGTTTCGCGCCCGATCCGGGCGCCGCTTGAGTCATTCATGAGATTCATGCTCCGGAAGGGTGAGAGCGGTTCCGATTTACTGCAGCGCGTAGGAATGCTGTGGCTGCCAGGACAGCCAGACCGGGTCACCTCGCTCGGCGGTGATGCCGCTGTCGTGGGCGTTCTGCTGGAAAACGGTGATCTCCGCGCCGTCGGCGAGGGCCACCGCGTAGCTGTTGTAGGTGCCGAGGTAGACGACCTCGGAGACGGTTCCCTGCACGACGCTGATGTCGCCGTCGGGCTGCTCGGTCGAGATCGTGATCTTCTCCGGGCGGACCGTCAGCTCGACGACGTCCCCGGCGGCCACACCGTCGGCCGGCAGGAAGATGCGGTCGCTGGGGCCGAGCGCGAGCACGGCGGAGCCGTTGACCTTGTCGACCGTGCCGCTGAGCAGGTTGGAGGTTCCGATGAACCCGGCGACGAACTTGGTCGTCGGCCGCTCGTAGATCTCGCGGGGCCCGGCCAACTGCTCGACCAGGCCGTCGTTCATCACGGCGATGCGGTCGCTCATGGTCAGCGCCTCGCCCTGGTCGTGGGTCACGTAGACGAACGTGATCCCGACCTCACGCTGGATGCGCTTGAGCTCGATCTGCATGTGCTGGCGGAGCTTGAGGTCGAGCGCGCCGAGCGGCTCGTCCAGGAGGAGCGCGCGCGGCTTGTTGACCAGAGCGCGGGCGAGCGCCACACGCTGCTGCTGCCCGCCGGACATCTCACGCGGGCGGCGTTTCTCGCGGCCCACCAGGTCGACGATCTCCAGGATCTCGCCGACGCGCCGCTTGATCTCGGCGTCGGCGACCTTCTTGCGCTTGAGGCCGAAGGCGACGTTGTCCCAGACGTTCATGTGCGGGAAGAGCGCGTAGGACTGGAAGACCATGTTGACGTCCCGCTTGTTCGGCGGGACGTTCGTGACGTCCTGACCGTGCAGCCGGACGACCCCCCGCGTGGGGTCCTCGAACCCGGCGATCATGCGCATGGTGGTGGTCTTGCCGCAGCCGGACGGGCCGAGGAGCGAGAAGAACTCGCCTTCGGCGATGGCCAGGCTGACGCCCTTCACCGCCCGCACGGTCTCGCCGTGCGACATGAATTCCTTGACGACATCATCGAGCTCGATGGCGGGCACCGACTCGGAGTCGGAAGCGGCCTCGAGAGTGGCTTCCTGGCCCGCCTGGATCTCCGTCATTACACGCTTATCCCTACTTCCGTGAGGTCGTACGGCTCCCGCCGACCTACTCGCCGATGTAATGCATCACGTGCTTGACGCGCGTGTAGTCGTGCAGTCCGAAGACCGACAGGTCCTTTCCGTAGCCGGAGTGCTTGAAGCCGCCGTGCGGCATCTCGGACACGAACGGGATGTGGGTGTTGACCCAGACGACGCCGAAGCCGAGCCGCTTGGACATCCGCATCGCGCGCCCGTGGTCCGACGTCCAGACCGAACCGGACAGGCCGTACTGCACGCCGTTGGCCTTGGCCAGGGCGTCGGCCTCGTCGCTGAACGTCTGAATGGTGATGACCGGGCCGAAGACCTCGGTCTGCACCATCTCGTCGTCCTGCTGGAGCCCGTCGACGACGGTCGGGGCGAAGAAGTAGCCCTGGTCGCCGACCCGGTGCCCACCGGTCAGGATCGTCGCGTGCCCGGGAACCCGCTCGAAGAAGGCCTCGACGCGGGCGAGCTGGTTCGCGTTGTTCAGCGGGCCGAAGTAGGCGTCCTCGTCGTCCAGGCCGCCCATCTTGGTGTTCTCGGCGGCCTCCGCGAGAGCGGCGGCGAGCTCGTCGTGGATGCTTTCCTGGACCAGCACCCGGCAGGCCGCCGTGCAGTCCTGGCCGGCGTTGTAGAGACCGGCTCCGGCGATCGCCTCCGCGACGCCCTTGATGTCCTTGACGTCGTCGAACACCACGACCGGGGCCTTGCCGCCGAGCTCCAGGTGTACGCGCTTGACATCGTCGGCGGCGGTCCTGGCGACCGCCATGCCCGCGCCGACCGATCCGGTGATGGCGACCATGCTCGCGGCCGGGTGGCCCACGACCAGCGCGCCGGTCTCGCGATCGCCGGTGACCACGTTGAAGACACCGGCGGGCAGGACGTCTCCGATGATCTCGGCGAGCTTCACCGTGGACACCGGAGTGGTGTCGGACGGCTTGAGGACGATCGTGTTGCCCGCGGCCAGCGCGGGGGCGATCTTCCAGACGGCCATCATCATCGGATAGTTCCACGGCGTCACCTGGCCGACGACGCCGATCGGCTCGTGCCGGATCATGGACGTGTGGTCGGCGAGGAACTCACCCGCGGTCGGCCCCTCAAGGGTGCGGGCGGCGCCGGCGAAGAAGCGGAAGTGGTCGGCCGCGACCGGGGTCTCGTCCTCGGCCATGCGGGCGCGAGGCTTGCCGGTGTTGCGGCACTCGGCCTCGTTGATCTCGCCGGCCCGGGCCTCGATCGCGTCGGCGACCTTCAGCAGCAGGTTGGCGCGCTCAGCGGGTGTGGTCTGGCCCCAGGTCTCGAATGCGGCCAGGGCGGCCGCGTAGGCGGCGTCGACGTCCTCCGGGCCGGACAGCGGCGCCTGGGCGTAGACCTCGCCCGTGCCGGGGTCGACCACGTCGGAGAAACGACCGCTCGCGGCGTCGACGAACTTCCCGTTGATGAAGTTCTGTAGACGGGTGGTCACCTTTGACCTCCTCGTGAGGTGGCTGGAGTTGTCGCGACTCTGACAGAATAACAAGCTATCGACAAGGGATTTCGTGGCGTAGATATCAAACTGCTACGGAATCGCTTGACATGAGCGATGGAACTGACAACATGTCGCAGCAGGAGGGCAACATGTCAGGAACCGCCGCGTAACATACGCGCGCTGCTGCTGACGAAGCGAGCCCAAGAGAGGACACCCCCTCGGATGACGACTCCGCCCAAGGTTCGCGTGACCGCGAAGAACGGTCCCGTCGTGCTCGACGAGATCTCCAAGCAGATCGTTGAGCAACTCCAGATGGACGGGCGCAAGCCGTACGCCTCGATCGGCAAGGCGGTAGGGCTGTCCGAAGCGGCGGTGCGCCAGCGCGTGCAGCGCCTGCTGGACTCCGGGGTCATGCAGATCGTGGCCGTGACCGACCCGCTCACGCTGGGCTTCCCCCGGCAGGCGATGATCGGCATCAAGTGCGAGGGCGACCTGGAGATGGTCGCCGACGAGCTGTCCTCGATCGACGAGATCGACTACGTGGTCCTGACCGCCGGATCCGTCGACGTGATGGTCGAGGTGGTCTGCGAGGGAGACGGCCACCTGCTGGAGATCCTCGGCAAGATCCGGGCGATCCCCAGCGTTCGCGCGACCGAGACGTTCGTCTACCTGAAGCTGCACAAGCAGACCTACTCATGGGGCACGCGCTGAGATTCCGTTGAGCCGCCCTGCCACTCGGGGCAGGCGCCCCGAGTGAGGGTTCAAAACAAGGACTCGCTCTAGAGCGAGGGCTTCTTGGCCCGATAGAGCCAGGCGTCGAACAGGCCGCTCAGCTCCTCGCCGGAGATCTCCTCCGCCAGATTGACGAAGTCCTGGGTCACGACCGTGCCGTGCCGGTTCTCGTCCGCCCAGGCGGGGAGCAGCTTGAAGAACGCGTCGTCACCGATCTTCTTGCGCAGGGCGTGCAGCGTCATCGCCCCCCGCTTGTAGACAGCGTTCTCGTCGAACATGCCCGCCATGCCGGGATCTCCGGTCTTCAGCTTCCAGAAGTCGCCCTTCCGCTTGTACAGCGACGCGAAGGTCTTCTGCGCGGACGGGCCGCCGTGCTGCTCCTCGTACAGCCATTCGGCGTAGGTCGCGAAGCCCTCGTTGAGCCAGATGTCCTTCCAGTTCTTCAGGCCCACGCTGTCACCGAACCACTGGTGGGCCAGCTCGTGCACGACCTCCAGGTCGTTGGTCGGGCCCCCGTCGTAGACGGGCCGTCCCTGGGTCTCCAGCGCGTACCCCACGTCGAGCTTGTCGGCGATGCCGCCGGTCGAGGAGAACGGGTACGGCCCGAAGACCTTCGACTCCCACTCGATCGCCTTCTTAGTCGTCCTGTGGAGGTACTTGGACTTCTCGGCCAGCGCCGGATCGTACGCGGTGAGGTTCGGCTTGCCCTTGACGAAGCCGTCGGTGACCTTGAAGTCCCCGATCGCGACCATGGCCAGGTAGGCCGCCATGGGCTGCTTCATCTCCCACTTGACCGTGGTCCACCCCTTGCGAACGCCCACGATGCCGGGGTTCGCCGGCTCGCCGTTGGCGAGGGCGGTCACGCCGACGGGCACCGAGATCGTGAAGGTGAAGGTGGCCTTGTCCCTCGGGTTGTCGTTGGCCGGGAACCAGCTCCGCGCGCCGTCCGGCTCGGAGACCACGACCGCGCCGTCCTTGGTGTTGATCCACCCTTCGAGGCCCAGCGCCTTGTCGTTGATGGCCTTCGGCTTGCCGTCGTAGGTCACCTCGACGGTGAACGCGCTGCCGGACGGCAGCCCCTTCGCCGGGGTGACCACGAGTTCCTGGCCCTTCCGCTTGAAAGCGGCCTTCTTCCCGTTGACCTCGACCTTGCGGATCTTGGGCCCGGAGTAGTCGAGGTCGAACCGAGACAGGTCCTGCGTGGCGGTCGCGCTGATCGTCGCCACGGCACTTAAATCATGCGTCTTGGGGTCGAATCGAAGCTTCAGGTCGTAGTGGCCGACGTCGTATCCGCCGTTGCCGGCCATCGGGAAGTACGGGTCACCCAGACCGGCCGCTCCCGGCTTGAAAGTGTCCGCTTCGGCGGCGGTCGGAATGGACAAGATCAGACTTGCGACGGCAATCGCCGCGAGGGGGGTTCGTCTGCGAGACATGCGCCCTATGGTGCTATACCGCCGAGCGAAATCTCTCCGCGACTTGCGGAGATTGTTGGGATTTGCACTCATTAGTCGGCCGATGTGATCACCGGACTCCCCCGTCCTCGACGGGGTTCCAGCGGATAGGCTGCCGGATCTATGCGCGTTGCGACCGTTTCATTCCGCTACCGCCGGCAAGATCCATGGGTGCTGGCCGACGCCGGTCTGAGTCTCGATCCAGAAGACGTGGCGGAGGTCACGGGGCCCAACGGCACCGGAAAGCCCAACAAGGGATTGTGACCCTTTTGAGACAGACGGCAACCGGCCGATTCAGTGACGACGTCCCCGGATCGTCTTCACGTCTGCCGTCGCCTCCGCTGCAGAAGCGGACTGGTATCCGGCGAAAGCTGATCTAGTCGAATCGTCAGCCCAGTACGACGCGCACTCTGCGTGCGCCCGGACTTCCCTGCTCCCGATAGCTGCCTGAACCGGGACTGTCAGGCGGGTTCTGTCAAGTACGGCTTTGCGTGTACCTCGGCCGGTGACCTTCCACCTTGAGCGGTTGTCCTGCCTGTACAGCCGTGCTTGACAGGTTCCGTCTGCCCCGGACAATCGGGCGGCGGGCGCAGGGTCACGACGGGGAGGCTGATAGACCGCGCGCCACCGGGTTTGGACTACCAATGATCCCGCTTCCGTTTGACTGCTTCGGTGTACAGCTCGGTGGTGAAATCGTCGTCAAGGATGCCGAGGTCTACCATCTGCGCACGTACGGCTTTAAGTGCCCCGGGCACCTGATCGGGATCATCCGCCATGGTCTCGATCTCAAGGAAGGTGCCGTCAAGCTCCGGAACCGTCACCAGCGTCGCGAACATGGACCGCCCTTCGGCTTCAAAGCGCCAGTTCACACAATGCTTCTCGAATGAGATAAGTCGTTCGTAGCCAAGGTTCCGCAAGATGGCTTCGAGCACTTGGGCATCCGCTGCCTCTGTCTCGTATTCAGGTTTCGAGCCGCTTTCTTGATCAACCGCAGGCGCTTTGTAAGTGAGCAAGATGCGCATAGACCTCTCGGAGGTTACGGTGCGAATGCGTAGTTCACGTCCGGAAGCTGTAAGCGCTTGATTGGCATCATCGTAGTACGCATCCCTGTAGATGCTTGTCTCACCGCTCGTCAAACCGTCCAGAAGCTTTTTCACCCGATTTGGCGCGCGGACACGGGCCTTCAGCTCAACTTCGATAGGCATACGACCCCCTCCCTCACATCACACGCTCAGCGCTCATGCGCGTTTCCTCAAACATCCTGCGGAATCCTCGGTAGAGCGCTCCTTGGGGAGTGGGTGCGAGCTTGTAGACCGCTGACTCATGACCCTCCCACGACTCGCCGAAGGCTGAGACGTACTGGATCTCATCCAACACGATCAAGCGCCACACCGGAAGTTGGTAGTACCGGTAAAGCTCGACCGCGATCGACGGCACTCGGTCGGCTAACTCTTTTAGCCGGTCCTCGGCAAGCCGGATGCCGCTTGCGAACGCCTCAGGGGACTCGTTGATCTCCCGTGATCTGCGCCATGCGGCATCGCCGTCCGGAGAGAGAAGGAGCACTCGGAGTATTTGCGGGACATGGTTCCTGCCGATGACCCCAGGACGCAATAGCGAGTCGTTCAAGCCGAGGAGCCCCAGCCCACGAACAGCGAGTACATCGATGGCGACAGCATCTCGCGCGGCGCTACGGATGTCGTCGGCGGCCGTAGACTGCGACGGAAATACTTGCATGATCTCGGCGCGCCCTACCGGGCCCAAGTGGTCGATCCCGGCGGGATGGGCTGGGGCAAGGCCGAAGAGCATCCGTGCCTCGTCAGGCATACCGAGACCAGCCGCGACACGCTCATAGGTCTCAAAAGCGGTGATCTGGCGAATCCCGCGCATTATTTCGCTAACTCGCCCTTGGAGCATTCCGGTGGCGGCTGCGATACGGGTCTGAGTCGCGCCGTACCTCTGCGCTAAGTACAGCAGGGTACGGACATCCCGTTTTTGAAGGGCGGTTCTCGTGTCGGGGTGCCGCCACGCTCGCAAGGGAATCTCTATCGCCTCGAATGGCAAGTGGTTCACCGGATCTCCTGCCTTAGCGGTCGGACCCAAGCATACATCTCATGGTGAGATACCCGAGGTGACATTGGACTGAGAACGTCCGGGGGTCATGGTGGGTCCGTGAAGACCGCGCGCACTCGGTACGCGCGTCAAAAACGGCGGCCCCGCCAAGCGGTGCAACGACTTGACGGGGCCTTGATCGCACACTGGAGGTGCGACCCATGGCACAGCCTAGGACCATTCCGCGCGTCTCAGCGAACGCTTCGTATAGAGGCGCGTACGCGCCGGACGTTCCCAATGTCGCCCGGATGTACGACTTCCTGCTGGGTGGTAAGGATCATTACGCCGCTGATCGTGAGGCGGTGGCTCGGGTGCTGGCGACGGCTCCTGATGCGCCGTTGATGGCGAGCGCGAACCGAGCGTTTCTGGGTGGCGCGGTGCGGTTTCTGGCCGCCGATGCCGGTATCGGTCAGTTCCTCGACATCGGGTCTGGGCTGCCCACGCGCGACAATGTCCACGAGGTAGCGCAGAGGGTCAATCCGGGTGCGGACGTCGTCTATGTCGACAATGACCATGTCGTGCTGGCGCACGCTCGGGCGTTGCTGGCAACCAACGAACACACGCATGCCTGCTGGGGCGATCTGCGCAGGCCTGAGCGGATCTTGAATACGGCGGGCGAGCATCTCGATCTGGACAGGCCGGTGGCGGTCCTGCTGGTGGCGGTCCTGCATTTCCTCTCCGACGATGAGGAGCCGTACAAGATCGTGTCGTCGTTGATGGACTCGGTCGCGCCGGGGTCGTACCTGGTGATCTCACACGCGGAGCGCACGCCGGAACTGGTGGAGGCGGGCAAGGTCTACGAGAAGGCGGCGGCTCAGGTGGCGCTGCGCTCGCAGGCGGAGATCTGCCGGTTCTTCGATGGGCTGGATCTGGTCGGGCGGGGCGTGGTGCGGCTGCCGCAGTGGTCACCGGGCGATGACGTCGGCGGGGCGGGCTCGGGTGAGGTCGTGTCGATCTATGACGAGCCGGTCACGCGTCGGATGCCGGTCTTCTGCGGCGTGGGTGTGAAGCGGTGAAGGGCCGGGCGGCGCTGGCGAGATCACGCGCGGCGGCGGACCGGGTTCGTCTTGCCCCGCACATCGTGGCTGCGGCGAACCGGCTCCGCGCGGAACTGGAACGGCACGCAATCCGGGCCGACGTGCACGAGGGCGCTGGGGTGGCGCTCGTATCGGTCTGACTGGATCTGCTCATCTGGGTCGAGGCCGGACCGGACGGGCTTCGCTACCGCTGGTGGACGGGCCGCACCTCCGAACGCACCGGGCGATACGTGTATACCGGGTCTCCCGCCCACGCTGTAGAGGCGGCGGCACGGCGGATCGCGGCACGCTACCGGGAACTGTTCGCCGGGCATCCAATGTCCCCGGCGGTCGCTGAATGGTCGGAACCGGGCTGCACACCGGCACGGGTTAGGCCGTACTCGGCGGGCGGTGAGCAGCGGTGATGCTGGTCCCTTTCGAGATCCCCAATGAGCGGCCAGAGCTGACGACAGCGGAGATCGAGGCGATGGCCGCCACGCTTTCACGGGTGAAGGCGGCCTTGGCCGACATCGTCGCGCGTGAGTGCCGTCGCCCTGAAGGGCTGATCAACCGGGGACGTCTGACCCGTGAGGGCTTGGACGCTGCGGTTGACGAGCTGGGCATGCCTCCGGTCTCCGATGAGGAGTGGCGGGGGCTTTGAGACGGGCGCGGCGGTACGGGCTGACATCCGGGCGTCCCCGTCCCGCCGCGTCATCCATGATCCGCATACGACGAAGACAGGAGGAACCGTGCGCGTGGTCAACGTCAGTCCGGTGAGGGCTCCGCCGTGGCCTACGGGGCCAGACGTCGGACCGGCAATTACCGAGGTGACGGATTCAGGGATCACCCATCCATGTGAACCATGTCCAATCCTCAGCCAGACGCACAGGAGAAAACATGACCATCACCCAGGAAATAGCGTCCGAGGCCGTACCCGAGGCCGTCAAGAACCCCCGCGAGCTGGTCTCGCCTGAACTGTTCGGCAAGCTCGTCGCGCGAGTTGTGCAGGACGCCGACGTCACTCCCGACTACGCGGCGCGTGTCGTCGATCAGACGATCGTGTTCCTCAAGGCATGTGCCGACAACCGCTCGGGGATGCTGTCTCCGTCCACGCAGGTCGACGACGGGTGGCATGCCTTCGTGCTGCACACGGAGGAATACGCCGAGTTCTGCGAGCGGATCGCGGGGCGGTTCATACATCATCGGCCCATGATGAACGAGGACATCCGGTCTGGGGCTGCACTGGCCCGGACGATCGAGGCGCTTCACGCCACCGGCTACCCGGTGGATGAGGAACTGTGGGACCGCACCCAAAGCTGCGGCTCCGGCTGCAAGGACTAGATCCAAGGAGAAGGGCCCTCGATGGCGTGCGTCGACTGGACTGAGCTGCCCGAGAAGGCGCGGGATGTGGTGGAATCCCATACCGGATCTGTGCGTGAGGTGAAACCGGCTGAAACTGGAGAACACTCCGATTTCGCCGCCACTTTGCACACGTCAGCGGGCCGTGTGTTCGTGAAGGGCTCGCGCGCCATCGAGGGCCCCGACTTCTGGTCGCTCCGCCGCGAAGCACAGATCAACCCGCACGTGGCGAAGTACGCCCCCCGGCTTCTATGGCAGGTAGAGGCCGGAGGCTGGCTGCTGCTTGGATTTGAGCACGTGGACGGGCGGCATGCCGATTATTCGCCGGGGTCGCCAGACCTGATGCACCTGGCCAGGGTGGTGGAGAGCTTCCAAACCATGCCGTGCCCTGGGATGGTGACCAGACGCGCCGAACGGCGTTGGGCGGACTTCGCCGACGATGTGACGCCGATGGCCGGTGAGGCGATGGTCCACATGGACCTCAACCCGGCCAACCTGCTGATCACCGAGGACAAGAGGGTCTACGTGATCGACTGGGGATGGGCGTGCAAAGGGGCCGCGTGGGTGGAGTTGGCGACCCTCATTCAGTGGCTGATCGGTAGCGGGCACAGCCCACGCGAGGCGGAAGCCTGGCTCAGCCAATTCCCCTCCTGGCGTGCGACGGATCCGACAGCGCTCGACCTTTTCGCCCTAGCGAACAGCGACAGATGGCGCAAGATCACCGCTGACAACCCCCCGGCATGGGCCGTGAGCCTGGCTGAATGGGTTCAGCGGTGGAATATCTACCGAGCCGGATAGGTGTTCTCACCTAACTACGTAGTGGAGCGGCCGGCGTCGATGCGGAGCACCCCGGAGGGGCCGCGTAGCGGTCGGGGCCGGCGGCGGAGCGGTCGATCTGGATGGCGGCTGTTTCGCATGCTACGGACTGAAACGATCTTGTTGGTCTCCCGCGGCCGGGTTGAATGATCTTGATAGGGGCGTCCATCTTCTACGTGGACGATGTCCTGTTCGAGCGCGTAGGCGGATCGCTCACCATCAAGGCAGGATCGCTCCTCGCGTACACCTCGATGCAAAGAAGACAAAGCCCCCGGCCCTCATCGGTGAATCCGAGGGGCCGGGGGCCGTTTGTCGTTTCCGGGGGTCTAGCTGGCTTCGCTCGGCGTTGCTGCGCCATCGCCGCCGCAGCCCTGGTCCTTCTCCACTTCAACCACGCCGAACCATCTGAAAGTGTGCACTGCTACACAGCGCCACGGATCGTTACGCGGAAAGGCTCATTGCCGCATCACGCGGTTCGAAGGGCCCTTTTGAACTGCGGGTCATTAACGGATTTCTGTGACAGGATCACATTCCGCCCAGCCATCCACATGGAATCTGTGCTACCCGCATATCGCGCCGGGATTGGCGACAGCGGCCCGGAGGTCGATGTCCGAGACAAGGCCATCCGGTGCGTCATGGCGACCGGCGACATCAAGTCGGTCAAAGGTCATGTCGAAGAAGTTGGGTTGAGGTCCGGGAATGAAGACCTCCTCTGCTGCCATATAGGGCGAGGACTTGTCCTTCCTTGGTTGATGCTTGACACTCCGACTTCGGTTGATGCTTTACGCCCTGTGAGCTGGCTTTGCTTTCCCGTGATTGCTGGCGATCGCGTGGAGGCCGGGTTGGCGCTGGTGGAGTTGAGTGTCATGGAGCAGCGGTATCGCGCTGTGCTGGAGGTAGAGGCGGGCTGTCCGGTGATCGAGGTTGCCGAGCGGTTCGGGGTGTCGCGGCAGTCGATCCATTCGTGGGTGCGGCGGTATCGCCTGGGAGGTCTTGCCGGGTTGGCTGATCGGTCGCATCGGCCTGATCGTTGTCCGCATCAGACGGCGGTGTCGGTGGAGGTGCTGGTGTGTGAGCTGCGCAGGGCTCATCCGCGGTGGGGGCCGCAGCGGCTGGCGCATGAGCTGGAGCGACGGGGCGCCGGTCCGGTGCCGTCGCTGGCGACCTTGTATCGGATCTTGGTTCGTAACTCGCTGATCGTCGCGGGGCAGCGGCGGCGGCCCCGCTCGTCGTATGTCCGCTGGGAACGTGAGCGGGCGATGGAGTTATGGCAGATGGACATCATGGGCGGGGTGATGCTGGCCGATGGTCGGGAGCTGAAGCTGATCACCGGCATCGACGATCACTCCCGGTTCGTCGTCATCGCTCAACTGGTCGTGCGCGCCTCGGGGCGGGCGGTGTGTCGCGCCTTCGCACAGGCGATGCGCGCCTACGGGGTGCCGGAGGAGGTGCTCACCGATAACGGCAAGCAGTTCACCGGCCGGTTCACCAAGCCCCGCCCGACCGAGGTGCTGTTCGAGCGGATCTGCCGGGAGAACGGTGTGACGGTGCGTAACACCAAGCCGCGTTCACCGACGACCACCGGGAAGATCGAGCGCTGGCACAAGACCGTGCGGCAGGAGTTCCTGGCCGCCAGCGGGCCGTTCGCCAGTCTGGAGCACGCCCAGGCGGCGCTGGAGGAGTGGGTGGCCGGCTACAACGCGGTTCGCCCTCATCAGGCGCTGGACATGGCCACCCCCGCCAGCCGGTTCACCCGCCACGCCGATGAGGCGCCGGGACAGGCAGGGCCCGGCGGTGATGGCGGGGAGTTGCCGCTGCGGTTGCCCGCCGAACTTACGCCGCTCGCGGCTGCGGCCCAGACACCACCATCATCACCGTCGTCACTGTCACCGGGGCACGGTCCTGTCGTGGATGCGCTGCCGGTGGCGGTGGAGTTCGAGCGGGTCGTGCCCGGCAGCGGGAACATGACTGCGTGCGGGCGGCAGGTGTGGCTGGGGCGG
>JBIOWF010000314.1:0-2813 GCA_044868295.1 Microtetraspora sp.
GCGCTCATGCGCGGAGGCGCGGAGGCGCGCCTACCGCACGCTCATGTCGTAGCGGAGCGTCTCGCCGAGCTTCGCTGACGCGCTGCAGCTGGCGGGAGCTTCCACTCGGGCACAAAGAGGCGTGGCAGGCAACCAAGGGCTGACGTTCCTCAGAAATCCCGGCGAGGAGCCCACCCTCCTGACCCATGGCTAGTTGGGAGAAGCCTTCCAGGGCATTTCGGGATAATCTCGAGCGGTTGCGGGAGGGAGGGGCCACTGCGGCCAACCGGGCGACCCCTGCGTGGGCTTGTTGACAAGGGGGTTTGACATGCTTCGGCGGAATTTCTCGGTCAGACTAATGGTCGTGCTGATCGCGGCGGCCGCTTTCGTCGTGCCGTCGGCGGCGACGGCGAGTGAGCCATCCGGCATGACGGATTCCCTCGTCGCATCTGTGGCGGCACCCACGGCACTGGCTTTCACGCCTGACGGCCGCCTGCTCGTGACGAGCCAATCCGGGGCGCTTCAGGTCGTGCAAGACGGCAGACTTCTTCCCACACCGGCGCTCAATTTGGGGCCGACGATCTGTTCGAACAGCGAGCGAGGCCTGCTTGGCATCGCGACTGACCCGGCGTTCGCGACGAATCACTTCATCTATCTCTACTACACCGCTGCTATTGCGACGGGCTGCGTGAATCGGGTGTCTCGGTTCGTGCTCTCGGACGCCAATATCGTCGACCCGACGAGTGAGATTTTCCTGCTCGACAACATCCCCTCGCCCGCTGGCAACCATAACGGCGGCGACGTTCACTTCGGCCATGACGGGTACCTGTATGTGAGCGTCGGCGACGGCGGCTGCGACTACGACGGGGACAGCGGCTGCGGGCCGGCCAACGCAGCGGCGCGCGATCTGAATGTCCTGCTCGGGAAGGTGCTGCGCATCACGAGCGACGGCGGCATCCCGCCAGACAATCCCTTCTTGGGGACGGACAGCGCGCGCTGCAACCTCACCGCGCGCACCGATCCGGGGAAGACCTGCCAGGAGACGTTCGTTTGGGGTCTGCGGAATCCGTTCCGGATCGCCTTCGACCCGAACTCGTCCGACACCCGCTTCTACATCAACGATGTCGGTCAGAACACTTTTGAGGAGATCGACGCGGCGCAGGCGGGCGATGATTACGGATGGAACGTTCGAGAGGGATTCTGTGCCACGGGTTCGACCACAGACTGCGGCCCGCCCCCCGCCGGGATGACGAATCCGATCTTCGCCTACGCTCACGCCAACGGCTGCAACGCGATCACGGCCGGAGCGTTCGTGCCGAACGGCGTCTGGCCCGCCGCCTACGACGGTGTGTACCTGTTCGCGGACTACCTCTGCGGCACGATCTTCCAGCTCGTTCCCGCAACCGGCGGCGGCTTCACCGCGACGGACTTCGCTACGGGCCTCGGCGTTGGCGGTCCGATCACGATGATGTTCGGCCCAGTCGGCCAGACGCAGGCTCTCTACTACACAACGTACGCGAACGGCGGGCAGGTCCGGCGGATTGAGTTCGTCCGGCAGCAGAACCAGGCGCCCACGGCCGCCGTGAGCGCGGACCTGACCTCCGGGCCGGCTCCTTTGACGGTCAACTTCGACGCAAGCGCGAGCAGCGACCCGGACCAGGGAGACACGCTCACCTACGTCTGGGACTTCGGCGACGGCACCAGTTCGACCGAGACCACGAGCGCGACGGTGACCCACGTGTACTCGACGCCGGGCACCTTCATGGCAACGCTCACGGTCCGTGACAACCACGGTGCGACGTCGGCGCCGGCGACGATCCAGATCCAAGTCGCTACCGCGCCGAACCAGGCGCCCATGGCCGCCGTGACCGCGGACGTGACCTCCGGGCCGGCTCCTTTGACGGTCACGTTCGACGCAAGCGGCAGCAGCGACCCGGACCAGGGAGACACGCTCACCTACGTCTGCGACTTCGGCGACGGCACCAGTTCGACCGAGACCACGAGCGCGACGGTGACCCGCATGTACTTGATACCGGGCACCTTCATGGCAACGCTCACGGTCCGTGACAACCACGGTGCCACGTCGGCGCCGGCGACGATCCAGATCCAGGTCGGCAACCCCCTGGTCGTGCCCCAGAATCTGGTGGTGCCGACCGTGAGCGGCACGTTGAGGGTCGGAAACATTCTCACCGCAGGCCCCGGTACCTGGATGGGTTCAGAACCATTCGAATTCAGCTACCAGTGGCTGCGCTGCGATGCGAGGGGGAACTCATGCCTCCCGATCTTCACAGCGACGGAAGCAACATACCCGCTTACGCCGGTCGACTTCGGATCGACGATCCGCGTGGTGGTAACGGCGACGAACACCGCGGGCTCCGCAGTCGCAACCTCGTTTCCAACAGAGCGAGTGAAGCACGAGTGCTCCGGGAGCCCGTGCACGAGCCAGCTGGGCTGATGTGAAGATCACGCGGACGGCATGGGCCGCTCCGCGATGTCCTCGGCGAGGCCGTCGCCGTTGTGGCCGCCTCGCCTGACCTGGGTGGAAAGCATGTCGCCGCGGGCGGCTTACAGCCAGTCCGGAAGTTCGCGGCCAGCGGCCGCGTGGAACTCGGCGATCACCCGCCGGGCCGTCTCAATAGCCCACTGTGCTTCCCCGGCCCCGACTCCGGCCGGGATCTCCGGAGGCGGCGTCGGGGACCGGCGGTCGAGCCTCTCGGGCTCGCCACGGAACCCGAGCGCCGTGTCGCGAAGGGCCTGCAGGCGCTCAAGGTCGGGCGCCGCTTCGAGCTGGCGTCCGAGCGTCCGCTCGCACAGATCGTGCCACTTCGGCAGGA
>JBIOWF010000315.1:0-24021 GCA_044868295.1 Microtetraspora sp.
GATGGTGGTCGAGTCCGAGTCTTACCCCCGGCGTGGAAGGCCATGGAGGACCAATGAAAGGCACACGACTCGCTGTTGCCGCAGCCAGCCTGCTCACCGGGATGCTCTTCGCTCCCGGTGGGGCCGCGGCATCGACCTCGTCGCGCGGGCCCATCGACTGGTACCGGATCGTCGCCGGGCACAGCAGCCAGTGCCTGGACGTAGCCAACGCCAGCCGCGCAAACGGGGCCAAGGTCATCCAGGGCCTCTGTGGAGGCCCAGGAGCCACCAACAATCAGCATTGGCGCATCGAGTACGTCAATGGCCCCTACAGTCCCGCCCGTATCAAGGTCGGGCACAGCGGCATGTGCCTGGACGTAGCCAACGCCAGCCGCGCACACGCAGCCAACGTCATCCAGAGCACCTGCGGAGGCCCGGCCGCCACCAGCCAGCTGTGGAGCTTCAGCTACGTCATGAGCTCCGAAGGGCCGTACCACTGGTACAGGATCGTCAACCGGAACAGCGGCATGTGCCTGGACGTGGCCTACGGCCACCTCGAACCTGGGGCTAGAGTCGTCCAGGGCGTCTGCGGAGGCCGCGGAGCCGGCTCCAACCAGCTGTGGCGGCGTCAGAAGATCGCCGTCACCTGGTCCTAGTCAGGGCGTGGCCGACCCATCCGCCACGTCGTACGGTGGGGATCAGATCCTTTGGCGATCACTCCTACTTGCCGCCGCGACGATCTGACCGGCTACTGGCTCGTCCTGCGCGAGGTGCGGCCGTCACTGGCACGGACAATAGAGCCGGTTTCTCCCATCAAACAGCCGATTCCTTCCGTGAACCCTGCGGTTGATCTTCGGCAGGGTCGTTGACGCCATAGCCGGCATATCGACACCGACGTCGGGATGGCCGCCTGGCTTTCTTCAGGCGGCTATTCGACGAGGCCGGCGCGGAAGGCGGCGATGGCCAGTTGCACGCGGTTGGTCGCGGATAGCTTGTCGAAAAGTCGGGATATGTGGCTTTTCACTGTCGCCTCGCTCATGTGCAGGCGGGTGGCGATCACCGCATTGGCATGGCCGAGGCCGATCTCGATCAGCACCTCCCGTTCCCGCTCGGTCAGCGCTGTGAGGCGGGCAAGGGCCTCGCGGCGGCGGAGAAGCCGGCTCTCGGCGGTGAAACGGTCGATGACCCGGCGAGTCACCCCCGGCGAGAGCAGCGAATCGCCCGCCGCCGCGACGCGTACGGCATGCAACAACTCCAGCGGCGGCGTGTCCTTGAGGAGAAAGCCGCTCGCGCCCGCCTCCAACGCCTGGAACACGTCGTCGTCGGTGTCGAAGGTGGTGAGCACAATCACTGCCGGGGGATGCTGCCGTGCCCGGATCGCGCCTGTCGCGGCCAGCCCGTCCAGGCGCGGCATGCGGATGTCCATCAGGACGACATCGGGCCGGTGGCGGCGGACGGCGTCTATCGCGGCGTGACCGTCCTGGGCGTCGCCGACAACTGTCAGGTCGTCGGCGGTCTCGAGGATCATGCGTAACCCGGTGCGCACCAAGGCGTCGTCGTCGACGAGCAATACCGAGATCACGAGGCATCGACCTCGACCTGTTGCGGCTCAACATTCTGGTCCAGCCAGGGGACGACGGCGATCAGTTCCCATCCCGCCGTGCCGTCCTCACCGAACGGTCCGCTGCGAAGGGATCCGCCCACCAGGCGGATCCGTTCGGCGAGGCCGACCAACCCGTAACCCGATCTGGGCAGATCCATCGGCTCGCCGGCTCCCGCCGAGTTGCGCACGGTGACCGTCACGCTCCCGTCTCCGGGGATCACGGACACGGCTGTCGAGGCACCCGGCGCGTGCTTGCGCGCATTGGTCAGCCCTTCTTGCACGACGCGATAGACCACGCGGGCCGTCGCCGACGGCAGTGGACCTGCCTTGTCCTGCAACTCGACATGTTGACCGGCCCGCCTCGAATCCCGCATCAGCGACATCAGGTCGGCGAAGGGCTCTCCGCGCTCCCTTGACGCGGCGTCGGTGACTCCCTCACCGGGTACGGCGTGCAGGACGCCGATCACATCGCGCAGTTCCTGCAGCGCCTCGCGCGCGGTCACCCGGATCAGGGTGGCACCCTGCTGAAGCCGGGCGTCGTCGTCCGCCTTGAGTTCCAGGGCACCGGCATGCAAGGCGATCAGCGACACCTTGTGCGCGAGCACGTCGTGCATCTCCCGCGCTATCCGGGTGCGTTCGGCGGCCCGAGCCTGCTGGTCACGTAGCAGGCGCTCGGCCTCGGCATGTTCGGCCCGCTCCCGGAGTGAGGTGAACAACGCGTTCCGGACCGCCACATAGACACCGACCGCGAGGACCAGCCCCGCTGCCAGCGCCGCGTAGGCGGCATCGTCCACCGTCGGCCGGCCGGTGTCCATCCACGACCACGCGACGAACCCCGTCCACCCCATGACGCCGTGGGCCCACACCCGACGACGGGGCCCGTGGGCCGCACCGGCGTACAGCCCGACCAGCAGAGGACCCGGATTTCCCGACAGGACGTACGCTGCCGCGCCGATTGCGGTGGCAACCAATGGCCATCGACGCCGGAACCACTGCGCCGCGCTGCCCACCACACCGGCCGCCGCGATCATCGGTTGCGGCAGTGCCGACCACGACCCCTTCACCGCGAGCCCGGTGATCACCAGGCACGTCAGCACCACCGCTGTGTCAATGACGCGCGGGTCAGCGGTGAGCCTCCCCCGGCCCAAAGGACGCGACATATCCATGCAGATCAGCCTAGGGGGGCGCCCCTACTCACCGGTGCCGCCTTTGGTCGGGTCTCGGCCTGGGCTTATCCGACTTTAGTTGGATACGGACATCGACCGTGCGGTGATGTGCGCCCTGATTACGTGGCGGCACGCTGGTGACCTTCCCTTGATCGATGAATCCCAGGAGGAGGAATCCGTGCGACCACGCATGTCCCGCGTAGCCGGCCGGGTGCTCGTCGGCGTCATCGCAGGTTGCGCGGCCGTGCCCGTGGTCGATCCGGTGATGACCGCCGCATGGTCAGCGTCCGCCTCGTGCACCGGAGCCACGCCGACGGCGCTGACCGACTTCTTCGACACGGCGATGCCGCAGCGGTTGCGCGAAGACCGGGTGCCCGGAGCGGCGGTGTCGGTCGTTTCAGGGGGGCCGCACCGTGTTCGCCAAAGGCTATGGCCTGGCCGACGTGGAACGCGGCGTCGCGTTCAGCGCATCGCGTTCGCTGGTGCGCATCGCGTCGATCACGAAACTGTTCACCTGGACCGCCGTGATGCAGCAGGTCGAGACGGGTCGGCTCGACCTGAAGGCTGACGTGAACCGCTACCTAAACGGGTTCCAGATCCCGGCGACATATCCCAAGCCGGTCACACTTCAGACGTTGATGGACCACACCGCCGGTTTCGAGGACCATGTCATCGGCACCGGAGCCAGGACAGCAGCCGACGTCCCTCCGCTCGGCGAATACCTGGCCGACAACATGCCGGCCCGGGTGCGGCCGCCCGGCGAGATCTCGGCCTATTCCAACTACGGCGCGGCCCTGGCCGGGCACATCGTGTCCGAGGTGAGCGGCGAGCCGTACGACGTCTACGTCCGGCGCCATCTGCTCGAACCGCTTCATATGAGGCACAGCACCGCGGCCGAACCGGTGCCCGCCCCTCTGTCCGCCGACCTGGCCCGCAGCTACGACTCCGACGCGACGCCGCCGCGGGCGGTCCCTTTCACGTTCGACCGCCTCGCACCGGACGGCTCGATCAGTGCCACCGCCGCCGACATGGCCAACTTCATGATCGCTCACCTGCGGTCGGGGCGCTTCGGCGACGCGACCATCCTGTCAGCAGGGACCGTGTCCCGGATGCACGAACGTTCATTCAGCGCCGGCCCGCGCCTGGACGGCTACGCGCACGGCTTCAAGGAACGCACGATCAACGGCCACCGGGTGCTGATGCACGACGGCAGCTGGGAGGGCTTCCTCAGCGCTCTGGTGCTGGTGCCGGACTGCGATCTCGGGATGTTCATCTCGACGAACGGCACCGGGGGGATCGCGATCGTCACCGAAGTGATGCGCACATTCTTCGACCGGTTCGCACCGGTCTCCGCAGCGTCCACGTCCTCCACCACGCCCGACAGCGTCCGTGGGAACGGCTCGACGGCGCCCACCACGGCGACCGCCCCGTACGCCGGCTTTTACCAGCCGACCCGGCACAACGAGTCGACCGTCGAAAAACTTCTCAATCTGCTCCAGACGTCCCGCATGACGGTGAACGGCGACGGAACCGTCCGCTTCGCGGGAAAGGACTGGAAGCCGGATGGAAAGGGGCTCTACCGCGAGGCCGGCGGCACGGACCGGCTGACCTTCGTCTCCGGCCATGGCGGACGGCGCTACGTGGCGACGGACGGACCGGCCTATCAGCTGACGGCTTCCGACGAGACTCCGCCCGTCAACCTGGTGGTCCTGCTCGTGTTCGGGCTTGCGGCCCTCAGCGCGTCGGCCTTGCCCTTGGCGGGAGTCGTGCGCCGGATCCGCCGCCGACCGGCCACCACCTCACCCACGTGGCGGGCGGCGCGTACGCTGGCGGCCGGTTCGGCTCTCGCGGGCTTCGCCTTCCTGATGGCCCTGGCGGCGGCACTGGTCGTGAACGGCGGCGAGTTCCTCTACGGCGTCCCGCTGAGCTTCTCTCTCCTGCTCGCCATCCCGATCGTCGTCCTCATCGGAACCGTCGCCGCGGTGGCGTTCACCATCAAGGGCTGGCGTGGATCAAGAGCCGGCGTCGCGGCCCGGTCTCACCAGATCACCCTGCTCACCGGCCTGGCCACCCTGGCGTGGTTCCTCTGGCAATGGCACCTGGTCGGCTGGCAGTTCTCCTGATCACTGGCGCCGCGATGGAGGTGTCACGCCGGGTCTTGAGTGAGGCGGAGGGTGTGGAGGCTTTCATCAAGCCTCAGTGAGACACCGCCACCCTCACGCATCACCTGACCCATAGCTCTTGACAATTGTTCACCGCCCAGGATGAGGGCGCGTAGGCCGCCTCTGACCATCCCGTACCGGCGTCGACCACCGCTTGGAGTCGACGCCGGCAAGGCGGCGTCACCTGCTGGGGCAACTTCCGCAGGCGTCCGGGGAGATCGCCGGAGAGCTTCTCAGGTTCGCTGGCATCTGGCCGGGCGCCCTGTCGTCTCCGGCTGCGCTGGTGCCGTGCGGGCCGGGCCCGCGACGGTCAGCCTCGACAAGTGTCAGCCGCACGTGCCACGGGCCCTGAAGGCCACCACGTCCTGGTACGAGATGCGATCGTCGGTCTTGCCGCCCTGGGCCGCAGTATCGAGCCTGTCGAACAGGGACTTGTTGTTCAGGAATGTCTTTGCGGCGTCCTTGAGAATTTGGGGGTAGTTCCCTTGATCCACTGCGTTCATGTCGCCCCGCGAGATGATCCCGTCCGGCTTGCCCCCTTTCGCGGCGATGTCGAAGGTCCCGAATTCGCTAAGGATCACCTCCGCGTCGTAGATGCAGTCCACTCGGGCAGCTGCGGCAGTTGTCGCCTGCGCGGTGGTGGCGCCGACGGCAGTAGAGAGGACGACCGCCGCACCGACGGAAATCCCTAACTTCACCAGGAACGAATTACGCATAGCAAAGCTCCGATACTTGAGACTAATGCTCGGTTCAAACTTCTGCCCCTGTCGCCCTACGGGCGCGGGAAGCCCAAAAACCCCTCCAGCAGACTATTCCTGTCGTGAACTCCGCAGCAGCCGGCAGCCCGCGCCGGGCCGTACCGGCATATTCCTCGCCGGAGACCCGTCTCCCCGTAGTGGGTGACGCGTCCGTCAGGCATCGACCCTGCGGGCCGGGCGACGGTCAACCTCGACGAGTGTCAGCCGCACGTACCACGGTCGATGAAGGTCTGCACGTCCGCGTAGGAGATGCGATTGTCGGTGCTGCCGCCCTGGGCCGCGATATCAAGCCTGTCGAACAGGAACTTGTTGTTCGCGAATGTCTGCGCGGCGGTGCTGAGTTCTCTCGTGTAGAGCCCGCCCGCCACCGCGACCATGTCCTCCCGCGAGATGAACCCGTCCGGCTTGCCCCCTTTCGCGGCGATGTCGAAGGTCGTGAAATTGTTCCGAATCGTCACTGCATGGTCGATGCAAAGCGGTGCGGCAGCCGCCGCCTGGGCGGCGATGGCGCCGACGGCGGTAGAGAGGACGACCGCCGCACCGACGGAAATCCCTAACTTCACCAGGAACGAATTACGCATAGCAAATCTCCGATACTTGAGACTAATGCTCGGTTCAACCTTCTGCTCCTGTCGCCCTACAGGCGTGGGAAGCCCAAAAACCCCTCCAGCAGACTATTCCTGTCGTGAACTCCGCAGCAGCCGGCAGCCCGCGCCGGTCCGTACCGGCATATTCCTCGCCGGAGATCCGTCTCCCTGTAGTGGGTCATGTGATTCGAGGCCATTACCGCCGCACGTCAAATGATCACGGAGATCGATCGGCCAAACCAGGGCGTTGACCGGGCGTTGACCGGGTGTTGACAGGGCATTGACCGGGAACTCGCCTCACTCGGTCGGCTGAGTCATCGGGCGATCCGCGTCTTCCTCGACTCGGCGAATCCCGGCCGGCCTCGACGCGCAGGCTGCGTTCTCGCCCGAGCGGGCCGCAGGGCATCACCACGCGGCGGCGGCGAGCGGCTATTCGACCAGGCCGGCGCGGAAGGCGACAATGGCCGGCTGCAGCCGGTTGGTCGCGGACAGCTTGTCGAAAAGGCGAGATATGTGGTTTTTCACAGTTGCCTCGCTCATATGTAAGCGGACAACCGGCTATTACTCATAGCCACACGGCCTCACATTTCACTGCGGTTGAGGCGCAGGGCGTACAGGTCTGAGGGGGAGATGGGCATCTTGTCGATCGTGATGCCCTCGGCGTCCTCGATGGCGGAGGCGATGACAGCGGAAACCGGGATGACTCCGGCCTCTCCCGCTCCCTTGATGCCGAGCGGGTTCAGCGGTGACGGCGTCTCCAGGTGGGCGGTCTCGATGTGCGGCACCTCGGTGGCGTACGGCATCAGGAAGTCCATGAACGAGGCGTTCAGCAGCTGGCCGTGGTCGTCGTAGACCATCTTCTCGTAGAGGGCCCCGCCGACGCCCTGCGCGACTCCGCCGTGGATCTGGCCCTCGACGATCATGGGGTTGATCAGCTTGCCGCAGTCGTGGACGACGGCGTAGCGCAGAATCCGGATCTCGGCGGTCAGCGGGTCGGTCTCCACGATGGCCGCGTGCATGCCGGAGGCGAACGTCGACCGGATCGGCGAGTAGTAGTCCTTCCCCTCCAGGCCGGGCTCCTCCCCCTCCTCGACGGGCGGCCGGTCGAACGACGCCGCCCCGGCGAACTGGGTCGCCCGCTGGGCCTCCTCGTCGAAGGCGTACCGCAGGGGGTTGGACAGGACCGCCACCGTCGCGAGCGGGATCGCGGCGGACGGCGAACCGGCCACGTGGACGACGCCGTCGGTGATCTCCAGGTCGCGCGGGTCGGCCTCCAGCGCCTCGGCCGCGATCTTCAGCGCCTTCTCGCGGACCTTGCGGCACGCGAGCGCGATGGCGTTGCCGCTCATCACGGCGGCCCGTGAGGCGAAGGTGCCCACGGCGTACCCGAACCGGCGGGTGTCGCCGGTGACGACCGAGACCTTCTCGAACGGGACGCCCAGCTCGGTGGCCGCGATCTGGGCGAACACGGTCTCGTGGCCCTGGCCCTGGGAGGTGAGACCGGTCGAGACGTGGACGCGGCCGTCGGAGGTGATCTGCACGTGACCGCCCTCGTACGGCCCGACGCCGGTGCCCTCGACGTAGCAGCCGACGCCGATGCCGACCTTCCGGCCCTTGGCGGCGGCGGCCGCACGGAACTCCTCGAAGGAGTCCCAGCCGATCAGCTCCTTGAGCAGCCGCAGCGACTCCGGGTAGTTCCCGCTGTCGTAGATCAGCGGGCGGCCGTCCTGGAAGATCATGCCCTGGTCGTACGGGAACTCGTCGGCCTGGATGAAGTTGGCCGCCCGGACCTCGGTGCGGTCCTTACCGAGGAACGCGGCGATGCGGTCCATCGTCCGCTCCATGCAGAAGACGCCCTGCGGGCGCCCCGCGCCCCGGTAGGGGGTGACCTGCACGGTGTTCGTGTAGATCGAGGAGAACTCCACCCGATAAGCGCCGATCTTGTACGGCCCGAGCAGCTGGGTGGACGTGATGATCGGCACGATGATCCCGTACGGCGTGTACGCGCCGTGGTCGTGCAGGATGGTCACGTCGAGCCCGAGGACGCGGCCGTCGTCGTCGAAGCCGACGCGGACGTGCTGCACCTGGGCGCGTTCGTGGGCCGAGGAGATGAAGTGCTCCCGCCGGTCCTCGGTCCACTTCACCTCGCGGTTCAGCAGCCGGGCCGCCCACGGGACGAGGATCTCCTCCGGCCACGGGTGGACGATCTTGACGCCGAAGCCGCCGCCGACGTCCGGCGCGATCACCTCGACCTTGGGCAGCGGGAGGCTCAGCTTGGCGGCGATCGCCATCCGCACGCTCGTGGACGTCTGGGTGGACGAATAGACCCGCAGCGACTGGTCGTCGGCGTCCCAGCGGGCGTACACGCCCTTCCCCTCAAGGGGCATGCAGGCGCTGCGCTCGATGTCCAGCCGGAACGACAGCGTGTGCGGCGCCGCCTCGATGGCCTCCCGCGCCGACAGCCCGCCCCGCGACGGCACCTCCTGCACCAGATGAGCGCCGACATTGCCGGGAACGTCCTCGTGCACGAGATTCACGGCCTGCGCCGCCTCCTCGACGCCGACGACGGCCTTGAGGATCTCGTAGTCGACCTCGATCAGCGAGCAGGCGTCCTCGGCGACGTAACGGTCGCGGGCGACGACCATGACGACGGGCTCACCCACGTGCCGCACGATGTCCCGCGCCAGCGGGTAGGCGGTCCGGCCATGGGTCAGCGCGGGGTGTGGGATCAGGAGCGGGAGCGGCTCGGCCGGCAGCCCGGTCAGGTCCTCCCACGTGTAGATCGCGACCAGGCCGTCGACGTCGAGCGCCGCGGACACGTCGATGTCCCGGATCCTGGCGTGCGCGTGCGGCGACCGGACGAACGCCACCGCCAGCGCGTCCTTCCCGAGGTCGTCGACGTATCGCCCCTGGCCGGTGATCAGCCGCGCGTCCTCCCGCCGCCGAACCGGCTCCCCGAACAGCTTCGTCGTCATGCCGGCCTCCTCACCTGGCGGCTCGCCCCACCCCACGAAAACGCTCCACAGGCTCCGCGTTTCCGCGGGGACCCCGGGTTCGCGGCATGCCGGCATGTCGAGCTGTCCTTACTTGTTCGCTCGCTCATCCCGCCTCCTCCGCCTGGATCTCCGCGGCGCGGTGGACCGCCTTGATGATGTTCTGGTAGCCCGTGCAGCGGCACAGATTGCCCGAGATGCCGTCAAGCACCTCCTCGTCGGTCGGCTCCGGGTTGTCGCGCAGGAACGCGGTGGCCGTGCAGAGGAAGCCGGGAGTGCAGAAACCGCACTGGAGGCCGTGGCACTCGGCGAACCCGCGCTGAACCGGGGACAGCTCGCCGCCGGGACCGTCCAGCCCCTCGACGGTGGTGATCTCGTGCCCGTCGACCGTGACCGCGAACGTGAGGCACGACCGGACGGGTTCGCCGTCCAGCAGAATCGTGCACGCGCCGCACACCCCGTGCTCGCACCCCACGTGGGTGCCGGTGAGGCCGAGGTCGTGGCGCAGGCAGTCGGACAACAGCCGGCGCGCGGGCACCGCCACCTCCCGCACCACCCCGTTGACCGTCAATGCGATCTCATGGGTCTTGAGCCGCTCGTCCGGCCGCCCGGCCGACCGCTCGCCGGGCCGCTCACTCATGGGACGTCCCCTGCCGCCGTTCACCGGTTCGCTCACTGGAGGTCCCCCGCCGCCGCTCACCAGGTCGCTCACTCATGGGAGGCCTCCCCCGCCGCCGCCTTCAGTGCCCGTTCGACCAGCACGCCGGTGAGGTGCCGGCGATAGTCCCGTGTCGCGTGGATGTCCCCCTCAGGATCGGTCCGGTCCTGTACGGCACGCGCGACCGCGGCCCAGTCGACCGAGGCCGCCGGGCGCAGGGCGCAGACCTCGGACACGTCGACGACGACGGGCACCGGCCCGACGCTGATGCACGCCACCCGGGCGACGCTGATCCGCAGGTCGTCGTCCAGGGTCACGAGAGCGGCCACGCCGGCCATCGCGTAGTCGCCGTGCCGCCTCGCCACCTCGACGAACGCCGTTCCCGACCGCTCGGGCAGCGCCGGGAAGAACGCCGAAACCGCCAGCTCGCCCGGCTGGAGCGCGGACTCCAGCGGCCCGGTGAAGAACTCCTCCGCCGCCACCTCCCGATCGCCGCCAAGGCGCGCGAGCCGTACGGAACCTCCGAGGAGGGCCAGCACGGCCGGCATCTCGGCGGAGGGGTCGGCGTGCACGAGGCTGCCGACCACCGTCCCCCGGTTCCTGATCACCGGATGCGCCACCAGCTTGAGCGCCTGCCTGAGCAGCGGCTGCGCCGCTCCCGCCGCGGCCGAGCGCTCCACGGTGGCGTGCCGGGCCAGGGCGCCCACGCGGACGCCTCCCGAATCCGCCGAGAGGGTGTCCAGCTCGGCGACCCGATTGATGTCGACGAGGTGCGCGGGCGCGGCCAGCCGCATGTTGAGCATCGGGATCAGGCTCTGGCCACCGGCCAGCACCTTGCCGTGCGGCCCGGCCTCGGCGAGGACCTCCAGGGTCTCGCCGAGACCGGTCGGGCCGTGGTACTCGAAGGGGGACGGTTTCACGAGGTCGTCTAACTCCGAAGCAGTAGGTGGTGGCGGGCCGGCGCCTGTCGGCGCGGGCCCGGAAGATCAGCCGCCGGCGTTTCGCTCGAATCCGATTTCCCCGCCGGAGACCTCCTTCGCGGGTGTGCCGGCCAGCGCGCGGAGCAGGTGGTAGCCGCCGAGCACCACGATGGTGCCGAGCGCGATTCCGGAGAGTGAGAAGTCACCGGTGATCTGCTGGCTTACCGGCCCGATGGCGAGGATGATGCCCGCTCCGATCGGAACCATGTTCACCGGGTCGGCGAAGTTCACCCGGTTCTCGATCCAGATCTTCGCGCCGAGGAGGCCGATCATGCCGTACAGGATGACCGTGATGCCGCCCAGCACACCGCCCGGCGTGGCGGCGACCAGCGCGCCGAACTTCGGGATGAGGCCGAACAGGATGGCGACGACCGCCGCGATGTAGTAGGCGGCGGTCGAGTACACCCTCGTCGCCGCCATGACGCCGATGTTCTCCGCGTAGGTCGTGGTCGGCGAGCCGCCGACCGCGCTGGCGACGACGGTGCCGACGCCGTCACCGGCGATGGCGCGGCCGATGTAGGGGTCGACGTCGGCGCCGGTCATCTCGCCGACGGCCTTGACGTGGCCGACGTTCTCCGCGATGAGGGCGATGACGGCGGGCAGTACCAGGACGATGGCCGACACCTTGAAGTCGGGCGCGTGGAAGTTCGGCAGGCCGAACCAGTCCGCCTTGGCCACTGCGTCGAAGCTCACCCGAGGATGTGTGTCGATCTTGCCCGCGGCCGCGTTGAAGGCGGTGATGTTCCCGAAGATCTTGTCCGCGCCCCAGGAGAGGACGAATCCGACGATCAGTCCGAGCAGGATCGCGATCCGGCCGATGAACCCCTTGAAGACCACGATGATCACGAAGGTGACGAGCATCGTGATCAGCGCGATCCACTGGTCCTGGGGCCAGTAGACGTCCGCCACGACGAACGCCAGCCCGAAGCCGATCAGCATGACCACCGCGCCGGTCACGACCGGCGGGAAGACCTTGTGGATGATCTGCACCCCGAGGAAGTGGATCGCCAGGCCGCACAACGCCAGCACCGCTCCGGCGACCAGGATGGCGCCGGTCACGGTGGCGCTGTCGCCTTGGGCGGCCCGGATGGCGATCACACCGCCGACGAAGGAGGCGCTCGTGCCCAGATAGCTGGGGATCTTGCCCTGCACGATGAGCAGGAACAGGATCGTGGCCACACCCGACATCATCACGGCCACGTTCGGGTCCAGGCCCATGACCAGCGGGAACACGAACGTGGCACCGAACATCGCGATGACGTGCTGCGCCCCGAAACCGATCATGCGCGGCCAGGACAGCCGCTCGTCGGGCTTGACGACCTCACCCGGCGCCAGGTGACGCCCGTCTCCGTGCAGTTTCCAACCGAAAGCCATGGAAAGCCCCTTTACTACCCGGGCCGACGTCCGGTGGCCACCCCGCGGGCATCCAGCGCGGCATCACTGTGTCTCCACGTTGAGAACGCCGTCACCCCTATCCGGTTCCTCTCCGATGCGGGCACATTAGGCCTGTGATTCCCATTACACACCGGCATCATCTGCCAAACCAGACGCCACCCTGGGTAGTCGTATTGCGCACGGGACAGCCGTCCTCGCGGTGAGCCTCACATCAGATGACGCGGATCTCGAAGCCGTCGCCGCTGACCACCTGGCCTGCGCGTATCTTGCGGGCCTTGCGCAGCTCGACCTCGCCGTCGACCAGGACGTTGCCCCCGGCGATGAAGTGCTTGGCCGCTCCGCCGCTCTCCGTGACGTAGCAGAATTTGAGGAGGTCACACAGCGGAATGTATTCGCCGTTCAGCTGGAAGGTCTCATTCACGGCGTCAGCATAGATTCAGCCGCACAGGCTCAGCAGCAAAGGTTCGGCACTGGAACCGGCACAGGTTCGCCACCAAGGCTCATCAACGCAGGCTCGGCGGCGTGGCTCGGCCCCGCGCAGGCGGAGGACGCGCAGCTCAGCCCCACACATGCGGAGGACGCGCAGCGCATGCGGAGGACTGCAGCTCAGATGCCGCGCATGCGGAGGACGTGCAGCGCGAGGGTCAGGTTGAGGCGCAGGTGCGCGTCCTCGGTGAAGTTGCCGAGCATCCGCTCCAGCTTCCCGATCCGATAACGCAGCGTGTTGTAGTGGAAGTGCAGCCTGCGCGCCGTCTCCGCGACGTTGAGATTGGTCTCCAGGAGCACCTGGAGTGTGCGGCGCAGGTCGGCGTTCTCCACGTCGTCGTCACCCGCCAGAGCGCCCAGCGTCTCCCGGACGAACGCGTGCAGCTCCTCCGTGTCGTTCACCAGGGACAGCAGCCGGTAGACGCCCAGCTCGTCGAAGTGGGCGACGGCTCCGGAGCCGTGCAGCTGGCGGCCTACCCGGGCGGCCTTGAGCGCCTGGCCGTACGCGATGGGAAGCAACTCCGTCCCCGCGGCGACCCGGCTGAGCCCGGTGGAGAAGGTGCAGTCGGCGATCGCGGCCAGGGCGTCCCTGGCGAGCCGCGTCGTGTCGACTCCGGCGCCGACGACGGCGACGACCTCGTGGGAGAAGCCGGCCACCGCGCCCCGCGGGTCGTATCTGCGGACGGAGGACTGCCAGGCGGCGAGCATGCGGTCCTGGGCGGACCGCTCGTCGGCGTCGGGGTCGATCTCGGCGACGAGCACGCTGACGGGGCGCTCCAGTTCCCACCCGAACGAGCGCGCCCGCTCGGCGATCCGCGTGCCACCCCGGCCGGTGAGCACGTCACGCAGGAAGTCGGCGCGGTATTTGCTCTCGACGGCGGTCACTGCCTCCTGCTTGGTCACCACCAGCGCGACGACGGTCGCGGCCCTCTCCAGGATGCCGATGTCGCTCGGCGTGAGCGTGCCGGCGGAGCTGAACGCGACGATCCTGCCGTGGTGGTGACCTCCCGCGACCACGGGAACGGTCGCGTAGTGCCCGTCCGCGCCCATCGCGGGCGTGATCGAGACGGTCGGCACCCGGGTGCCCGGCAGGGGCGTGTCCAGCGACTTTCCGGCCGTGACGAAGGTCTCCCGCAGCATCGCGACCTGCTCCGCCTCGCCGGCGGCGGCCATGATCTGGCCGTCGGCGTCCAGCGCGGCGACCGCCACGTGGAGCAGGCCGGCCAGCTCGGCGGTCACCTCGCGCATTCCTCCCCCGGCCAGGACGATCTGGACGAGGGCCCGGTGCGCCTCCTCCGCACGGGCCAGGATCGCGGCCTGACGATTGAGGATGTCGGTGAGGACCTGGTTGAGGATGTCGTCGAAACCCACGTCATTGGGCAGCAGGATCAGCGGGAAGCCGAGCCGGTCCGCCTGCTCGACCATCTCACCGGGCAGCTCGTCGAGGTAGCGCCCGAGTTTGATCGCCAGCGCGGCCAGCCCACGTTCGTCAAGATCCGCCACAAGACGGTCCAGAGACTGGGGGGTGTTGCGCAGCGGGTAGCCCGTGGTGAGCAGCAGCTCGTGCGGCTTCACCCAGGCGAGGATGTCTGGCACCTCCATGACGTTGAGGCGCTGCACGATGCGGTCGAGGCCGCTCTTACCCGCGATCAGGCGGGCGTCCGCCAGCGTGGACACGCCGAGGACCTCGCCGACGGACACGCCGTGAATGATGGTGCCCGTGCTGGCCAAGCGCATCGCCGGGGGGGCAGGGTCAGTCGTCATCGTCTGCTCCGGTGGTCAGGACTCAGCCTGAATTGTGCCTGACTAACCTTACTGTCAGGAAGAGCCAAGCATTTGGCGTACTGTTGGCAGCTTTCTCCGTACGGACCATGGAGCCTGAGTTCTACCGTCGGCTCTGACTCGCTTATCGGGGAGGTTTGGTGACTGTAGGCACGCGCCCGAGAGCACGGCGGTCCGCGCCTCGCGCGTCCGCGGTGACGCTGGATCGCACGTACGTGACTGGCGCCGCCAGTGTGGCGCTGCGCTCCGCGCTCGAGTCACCGCGCCGTCCGGCCCGGGTGCTGGCGGCGTTCCCGCTGGCCGTGTACCTGGAGGTCAGGAGTGAGACCGAGCCGCACGTCATCGCGGTGGTGACGGGAGAGGCGACCCGCCTGCCCAACGCGGTGGTGCTCGCCGACTCGCTGGACGGCTTCTCGGCCGGCGACGACGGCTGGGTCGGCGACGGCGCCATCGAGATCGGCGGGCTGAACATCAGCATCCGCCGCTGGTGGGATCCCGCTCCGCCGCTCGGCCCCGTCGATCCCGTACGGCTGGCGGCCGCCCTGCCGGTGCTCACCGAGATCTGCGAGAGCTCGCCGCGCCGGCCGGGGCTGGACATCGGCGGCGCCCCGAGCCTGCTGGCCGACGGCTGCCGGGCCGGCTCCCTGGTGGACGGCATCATGGCGGCCGAGCAACTGATGGGCCTCGGCCCAGGGCTGACGCCGAGCGGGGACGACATGCTCGCGGGCCTGCTGATCGCGCTACGGCACCTCGGCCTGGCGGCGCAGGCTCCACGGGCGGTGTGGTTCGCCGACTGGCTTGCCGCCGCCGTCGCCTTCGACGCCCGGACCCGGACGACGCCGATCTCCGCGACCCTGCTCCACTGCGCGGCGCGGGGCGAGGCCAGCGCCGAGTCACTCGGCGTGCTGCGCGGCGTCGCGGGTCATCAGCCGCTCGAACCCGCCGTGCACCGGCTGCTCCGGCTCGGGCACACGTCCGGCGCCGACATCGCCTGGGGGATCCGTACGGGGCTGTCCGCCGTGCTTTCGCTGAAGTCGCCGGATTCGCTGAAGTCGCCGGATTCGGCAAGCCCGCTGAGTCCGGCGGACTCGCTGCATTCGGCAAGCCCGCTGAATCCGGCAAACCCGCTGAATCCGGCGGACTCGCTGCATTCGGCGGACTCGCTGCATTCGCAAAAGGAGCGTTCTTGAACGAGCTGGTAGAGGTGCGGACGGGGGTCTATCACGACTCCGTCAGCCTCATGCGGGTGAGTCAGGCGCTCACCGGCCGCGCCGAAGTGACCATCGCCATTGTGGCGATGGCGACCGAGGTCAACGTCGACCTCGCGCGCGACGCGGGCTTCGAGGTGCCCGCCGCCGCCCAAGGTGATCTGCTGGTCGCGATCAGGGCGTCCTCCGAAGAGGAGCTCCGCCGTGCGGCGGAGGAGCTGGAACGCCAGCTCGCGGCCAAGGCTTCCACGAGCGGCGCCCGGGCGGACGAGGCGCTGCCGCGCACCACGAGGTCGGCCGCGCGGTCCGCGGACGCCACGGTGGCTCTGGTGAGCGTGCCCGGCGAGCACGCCTTCGCGGAGGCCGTCGACGCCGTCGAGGCCGGGCTCTCCGTCATGATCTTCAGTGACAACGTCCCGGTGGAGCAGGAGGTCCTGCTCAAGGATCGCGCCTTGGAGAAGGGCGTGCTGGTGATGGGCCCCGACTGCGGGACCGCCGTGATCGGCGGCGCCGGCCTGGGCTTCGCCAACGTGCTGCGGCCGGGCCCGGTGGGCGTGGTGGCGGCGTCCGGCACCGGCGCCCAGCAGGTCGCGTGCCTGCTCGACCTGGCCGGTGTTGGCGTGAGCCACCTGCTCGGCGTGGGCGGCAGGGACCTGTCCGCCCAGGTCGGCGGGCGCTCCACGATCCAGGCGATGAAGGCGCTCGACGAGGATCCGGCCACGGAGCTGATCGTGCTGGTCTCCAAGCCGCCCGCCGCCGAGGTGGCGCGAGCCGTACAGGACCTGGGAATCTCGAAGCCGGTCTTCAGCGCGCTGCTGGGGCCCGGGCAGGACGACCTGACGACCGCCGTCGAGAAGGTGCTCGGCGCGCTGGGCCGGCCGATCCCCGAATGGCCGTCGTGGGCCGCGGAGCAGTCGAGCCGGGCCCACGAGAGCGAGGCGCGAGCCGACCAGGACCCGAGTGAGCGCGGGAGCGAGGCGCGAGCCGACCAGGACCCGAGTGAGCGCGAACACGCACACGAGCGGGACGCCGGGAACGGTCCGCTGCGGGGGCTGTTCTCCGGCGGCACACTGTGCACCGAGGCCGAACTGATCGCGGGAACCGGGGAGTTCGTCGACTTCGGCGACGACGAGTACACCCGTGGCCGGGCGCACCCGATGATCGATCCGGCGCTCCGCCTGGAGGCGCTGAACGCCGTCGAATCCGGTGTGGTGCTGCTCGACGTCGTGCTCGGGCACGGCGCCGACCCGGATCCCTCGGCGCGGCTCGCGCCCGCGATCGAGGAAGCGCGCGGGCGCGGCGTCGCCGTGGTCGTCGCGCTCGTCGGCACGGAGGGCGATCCGCAGGGCCTGCGGGCCCAGGCCGCCCGGCTGAGCGGGGCGGGAGCCGCCGTCTTCACGTCCAACGCCGCCGCGGTCCGCCACGCCAGTGCCCTGACCATGATCGGGGCCCGGTGACTACCAGCGGAAGGGCCCCTCTCGTGACTCCTCCGCTCCCTGGAGAGAGCGGCTTCTCGCTTCCCCCAGCTGAGGTAGGCGACGGACGAGCCCTGCCCGTTTCGAACACAGAAACCGCATCAGGGAAGCGATTCCCCTGCCGGGCAAACCCGGCAGTCCCCTCGCTGGATTCGATGGGGAAAACGCGCGGTCACGGCACCGCCCGGAGGAGTGCCCGATGACGCTGTCGATGCTCGGTCGCGAGCCGCATGTGATCACGGTGGGGGCCTCGGTCCTCAGCGAGGCGCTGGACGAGCAGGCCGTCACGCAGACGCGGGTGGACTGGCGCCCGCCGCTGCCCGGGACCGCCGACGCCCTGGCGAAGGTGCTGGCCGATCCGCGCAGGGAACGTGCCAACGAGGTCGCCGTCGGCCGGATGCTGTCCGCCCGTCCTCATCTGGTCGGCGTACGGCCGGCCCGGGACGTCCTCGATTTGCCGCCGGGCACGTTCTTCCATGCCGGGCCGCCGATCGACTGGGAGCGTGCCTCCGGCCCGATGCGCGGGGCCCTGATCGGGGCGATGCTCTTCGAGGGCCTGGCCGCCTCCCCGGAGGAGGCGGAGGTCAAGCTGGCGTCTGGTGCGGGGGTCAGGCTCGACTCCTGCCACCACCACCGCACCGTCGGCCCGATGGCGGGCGTGGTCAGCCCTTCCATGTGGATGCTGGAGGTCTCCGACGCCGAGCACGGCGGCACGGCCTACTGCTCCTTGAACGAGGGTCTGGGCAAGGTGCTCAGATACGGCGCGTACGGGCCGGAGGTGGTCGAGCGCCTGCACTGGATGGGCGACGTGCTGGGGCCGGTGCTGCAGGCGGCACTGGACCGGAGCGGGCCGATCGACCTGCGCTCGCTGATCGCGCAGGCGTTGCAGATGGGCGACGAACTCCACAACCGCAACCGCGCGGCCACCTCGCTGTTCGCCCGCGAGATCGGAGCGGCCATTGTGGAGGCCGCGCCGGAGCACGCCGCCGAAGTGCTGCGTTTTATCAGCGGAAATGATCATTTCTTCTTGAACGCGGGAATGGCGGCCGCGAAAGTAAGCTCCGACGCGGCGAGGGACGTGGCCGGATCCAGCCTCGTGGTGGCAATGGCGCGCAACGGCACCGATTTCGGAATCCAGGTTTCCGGTTTGGGAAACCGATGGTTCACCGGTCCCGCCGGGGTGCCCGACGGGCTATATCTGGGCGCCTACGGACCGGACGACGCCAATCCGGACATCGGGGACTCCACGATCACCGAGACATCCGGTCTCGGCGGGTTCGCCATGGCGGCGGCGCCCGCGATCGTCCGGTTCATCGGTGGTGACGTGTCGGCCGCCATCGAGGCCACGACCTCCATGTATGAGATCACCTTGGCCGAGCACCCGGCCTACCAGATCCCCGGACTCGGGTTCCGTGGGACGCCGGTGGGCATCGACGTGACCCTCGTCGCGAGGACTGGCGTGCTGCCGGTCGTCAATACCGGGATCGCCGGCCGGGTGGCCGGAACCGGGCAGGTCGGAGCGGGTTTGGTGAGTCCTCCGCCGGAGGCGTTCATCGCCGCCCTGGCGGCATTGGCGGATGCATGAATTCCCTTTGACCCAACTTTGACCCTAATATCAGTGCCCAACCTCACATATCCAGTGGGGTTCGCATGAGCCACGTGGGGATCAGTGCGAACCGAGCCTGAATTGGGGACCTGCCTATGACGACCGATCGCTTGCTCGGCATGGTCCCCCCTACGCCGGAGGGTCAGGGCTCCATGAGAGGCGGCACGCCTGGCGCCACGCCTGAAGGTCAGGGACGGCTGGTGGGCAGGCGCTACCGCCTGCTCTCCCCGGTCGGCCGTGGCGGCATGGGCATGGTCTGGCACGCCCACGACGTGCTGCTTGACCGCGACGTCGCGGTCAAGGAGCTGATCCTGCCCTACGGTCTCGACCACGGGGGCAAGCAGGTCGCCCACCGCCGCATGCTGCGCGAGGCACGCTCCGCCGCCCGGCTCAGCCACCCGGGCATCGTCACCGTCCACGACGTCGTCGAGGAGGACGGCCAGCCGTGGATCGTCATGGAACTGGTCCGCGCCTGGTCCCTTGAGCAGGCCGTACGGCAGAGCGGACCGCTGCCCGTGGTCCAGGCGGCCGAGATCGGCATCCGGGTGCTGGACGCGCTGCGCCACGCCCACGCGGCGGGGATCCTGCACCGGGACGTGAAGCCCGGCAACGTGCTGCTCACCTCCGACCGGGTCGTCCTCACCGACTTCGGCATCGCCGCGATCGAGGGCGACGTCACCATCACCCAGACGGGCCTGCTGATGGGCTCGCCCGCGTACATCCCGCCCGAGCGGTTGCAGGGCCGCCCCATCACGCACGCGGCCGACCTGTGGTCGTTCGGGGCCACGCTGTACGCCGCCGTGGAAGGCCGCCCGCCGTACGAGGGACCGGACGCGGTGGCCGTACTCGGCGCCGTGCTCACTCAGGAGCCCAACCGGCCGCAGCGGGCCGGTGCCATGCTGCCGGTCATCGATGGCCTGCTGCGCAAGAACCCGGCCGACCGCATCGGTGCGGCCCAGGTCGCCGACATGCTGGAGCACGTGCTCCGCAACCACGGCGCCGGCCTGTCCGGCCGTGGCCACGGCCCGCAGGTGCCCGCGCCGGTGCCCACACCGCAGAACTCCACCCCGGTGCAACTGCTCCCGCCGCTTGACGTCCCGTCGGGCCCGCTGCCCTCGCGCATCATCGAGACTCCGTCGGGCCCCATCCGCGTGGCGTACGACCCGTTGGCCAGCCCCTCGGGCGCCTACGCGATGCCGCAGCAGCCGCCCCGGAGCGCCGGGGAGGCCTCCGGCGCCCACTGGACCGACAGCGCACACCCTCGCCTCGAATCGGACAGCCCAGGCGCACGCCGCAGATCCGACCCCGGGTGGACGGGCGGCGGATCCGCCGCCGCTTGGCCGTTCGACGCGTTGAGCGCTCCCGCGTTTGACGCGTTCGCCTCGCCATCGGGCTCGACCCACGCGCCGGAACGGCCAAGCGGTCCCATGTGGCCCATCCCTGCACCGGCCGACCTGCCCGGCCAGCTGGCCAAGGACTTCGCCCACGAGTTGGCGCAGAACCCGGACGACCCGTTCGCGAGCGGCGCCAGCCCGATCTCGGCGCACACCGGGGGCACTCGGTCGCGCGGCTCCAGCTCCTGGGCCCAGGAGTCCGGCCCCCAATCACGGGACGGGCTGGAGTCGTCAGGCACCCGGCGGGCCGCGCGGGCCCCAGGTCGGCGCCGCGCGACCCCCGTTGATCCCATCGAGGAGCGCGACGGCCGTTTGACCGTCTTGGTGGTGGTCGTGGCGGTCGTCGTCATCGGCGTGTTGACCGCGATCGTCCTCGCCATGCTCCCCAGTGGCTCCGCCGACCAGGAGACCTCCCAGCAGCGTCCGGCTGCCGCGCCCGCCGCCGCCCAGGCTCCGGTCGCGCCTTCCAAGAAGTCGTCGGCCACCTCGGCCGAGGTGCCCAGGAATTTCAAGAACGAGAGCGCAGGTGGCGTCTCCGTCGCCGTTCCCAAGAATTGGACGGTCGGGACCCAGGGAGACGCCGTCATCTTCGCCGGGCCCAAGGACAGCGCGCAGAGCATCACGGTCGAGAAGATCGCCGACGGCAGTCTGTCCGCGCTCCAGGCGGCCGAGCGGAAGCTGAACATCACGGACCATCCCAACTACACCCAGATCCAGCTCGGCGATGTCGTGTACGGCTGGCCGGCGGCCGACTGGGAGTACACCTACACGAACCTCAGCAAGGTGACCGTCCACAAGGTGACCCGCTACGTGGAGACCGATAACCAGGCCTACTCGATCACCTTCACCTCCCCTGACTACGTCTGGAACGAATCCGCCGCCACCACCCGGCAGATCCTCTGGAACACACTCACCTTCGCCTAGCTTGATCTTTAACCTGTCCGTCGTGGGCGGGGGTCGGCGGATTTCTCCGCCTTCGATTTCTTCGTGATCGTTTTCTTCGTGATCGTTTTGCACTGGTCAGCCCGGTGACCGTGTGTGCGTCCTCCCCACCACTGCCAGAGCCGGTCATGCGATCGCCGGGCCTGCGGATGTGCCGGCGGGATCCGTATCCGTCCGCCCGGTCTCCATGCAGCGGGCGGACGCGGGGCCGATCGCGGCGAGGTCATGAGTCATGCCAAACTTCACTAATGGCTACATCCCGGGCTCGATCGCCCCTCGTTGATCTCCGAGACGCGCAGCGCCGTGTCCTGGGGGTGTTGTCCGCTGCACAGGTCATCAGCGGCATGGGCGTAGCGGTGGGATTCACCCTCAGTTCCCTGGTCGTCGCCGACCTGTCCGGATCCGTGGTCATCAGCGGCTTCGCCGGAACCGCCGTCGTGCTGGGCGCGGCGTTGCTCGCGTTGCCCACCGCGAAGGTCGCCGGACGGGGCGGACGGCGAGCGGGACTGACGGTGGCCTACGGCTGCGCGTCCATCGGCGCCGCGACCGCCGTCCTGGCCATCGGGCTGCGATCGTGGCCGCTGCTGCTCGCCGGGCTCGTCCTCGTCGGGGGCGGCAGCGCGGGGAACCTCGCGGCCCGATACTCGGCCACCGATCTTTCTCCCCCGGGCCACGCGGCCCGCCATCTGTCCTGGGTGGTATGGGCCACGACGGTCGGCACGGTGGCCGGACCCAACCTGGTGAAACCCGCCGAGGCCGCGGGCCTGCGGCTCGGCCTCCCCGATGCCGCCGGCCCGTTCGCCCTGGCCGCGCTCTCGTTCGTGCTCGCCACATTGATCATCAACATGGGCCTGCGCCCCGACCCGCTCCTGACCGCTCGCGAGTTCAGCCGGACGGCGGACGTGGCGGGGCCGCTCTCGTCGCCTGCCGAGCCGCCCTCCTCGCCTCCAGGAGTTTCCCCGCCTCCCGGGTCGTCGTCGCCGTCTCCTGGAGAGTTCTCGCCACCACCGGGGGCCTCCCCATCCGCGGGACCGTCCTCCCCGCCGCGCCGACTCGGCCTGAAGGGGCAGCGCTCGGCCTCATTGGGCACGGCTCGAAGGAGCGCCCTTTACGACGCCTGGATGGTGCTGCACGCGAGTCCGGCCGCCCGCACGGCGCTGATCGTGATCGCGGTCACCCATACGGCCATGGTCTCGATCATGTCGATGACGCCCGTCCATCTGGATCACGAGGGTTCGACGGTCTCGATCATCGGAATGGTCATCTCCGTGCACATCGCCGGGATGTACGTCCTCTCGCCGGTCGTCGGCTGGCTGGCCGACCGCGTCGGTCTGCGGCCGGTGATGGTCGCCGGTTTGGCGCTCCTGCTCGGTGCCGCGGGCCTGGCCGGCTCGGCGAGCCACGGCAACGTCCCCCAGGTGACCGCCGGGCTCTTCCTGCTCGGCCTCGGCTGGTCGTGCGGCCTCGTCGCCGGGTCCGCCAGCCTCACGGAAGCGGTGCCGATCGAGCGCCGCCCGGCCGTCCAGGGATTGTCCGACCTCACGATGAACGTGTGCGGCGCCACCGGCACGGTCGTCGCCGGAGCCATCGTCGGCGCCGCCTCCTACGGCATGCTCGGCACCTTCATCGCCCTGCTTGTGGTCCTGACCGCGATCTGGCTCCTCCTCGGAGCCCGCCCCGCCGGGTGGCGTACTGGAAGTTGATCGTGCTGGGGAGGCCGCCCCTTTCTACTACACAAGCCTTTTCGATCATCGATTTTGTCCTGGTTTGTCGATGGGCGAAACGGCCTTGTGCAGTCGTGGAGGGCGGGCCCCGATCCATACGCCCACATGATTCGGCCCTGGCCACGATCGCGGGGCGCGGGACAGGACAAACGCGTGTGGCGGGGATCCGGGGGGACGGGCGCGGACCCGGTGGGGGCGGGTGAATCGGGGTGCCGAGGCGGCGCGTTACTTCGCGTCGGCGTAGCAGGTGACCGAGACGGCCTCCATGGGGAAGCGGACGGGGGTCTGGCCGAAGAGCAGCCGGGTGGCTTCCTCTGCGGCCAGGGTCACCGCGGCCTGGACCTCGTCCGCGAGCTCCAGCGGGCAGTGCACCATGACCTCGTCGTGCTGGAAGAACACCAGCCGGGCCGGATGGGGCAGCCGGCCGCGCAGGACGGCCATGACCGTCAGCGCCCACTCTGCGGCCGTGGCCTGGACGACGAAGTTGCGGGTGAAGCGCCCACGGTCACGGGCCGCCCTGCCGCCCTCAGGCCCGGACACCAGCTCCCGCCAGCGCGCCGAGGGCTGCGGGCAGGTCCGGCCCAGCCACGACCTGACCAGGCGCCCCTCCTCCCCCGCCCGGGCGGCGTCCTCGACGAACGCGTACGCCTCCGGGAAGCGCTGCCGCATGACGGCCAGCAGCTTGGGCGCGTCGCCGCTGGTCCCGCCGTACATCGCCGACAGCATCGCGATCTTCGCCGAATCGCGCTGGCCACCGAACGCCTGGGCCAGCGCGGCGTAGAGGTCGATCTCGCCCGCCGCCCGCGCGAGCCCCACGTCTCCGGCCATCGCGGCGAGCACCCGCGGCTCAAGCTGGGCGGCGTCGGCGACGACCAGCGTCCAGCCTTCGTCGGCCACCACGACCCTGCGCATCACCTTGGGGATCTGCAGGGCGCCGCCCCCGCTGGTCGCCCACCGGCCGCTGACCACGCCTCCCACGACGTATTCGGCGCGGAACCGGTCGTCCCGCACCCACTGGTCGGCCCAGACCCACCCGTGGAAGCTGTAGAGCCGAGCGAGTTCCTTGTATGCGAGCAGTGGTCGCACTCCTGGATGCTCGACCTGTTTGAGGACGTGCGATCGC
>JBIOWF010000316.1:0-19296 GCA_044868295.1 Microtetraspora sp.
CAAAGCGCATGTCGTACGGCTTTCGCGTCGCGATCGCTTGTCAGCGAGCGCCGCCGGCGACGGCGGGCAGCACGGTGACCGTGTCGCCGTCGGCGACCGGCGTGCCGAGGCCGCCGAGGAACCGGACGTCCTCGTCGTTGAGGTACACGTTAACGAAGCGGCGCAGACCCGCGTCATCCACCAGGCGGGCCTTCAGGCCGGGGTGGCGCGACTCCAGGTCGCCGATCAGCTCTTCCAGGGTCGACCCCTTCGCGTCGACGGCCTTGGCGCCGTCGGTGTAGTTGCGCAGGATGGTCGGAATGCGGACCTCGATGGCCATCGCGGCTCAATCTCCTTGATCAATGGTCGTCATGATGAGCAGCCACCTCATTGGAACATGGGTGGACTGGTGGGGATTCCAGGAAAAGAGCTCAGCGACAGTCGTAGACGACCACGGACGGAGTGTGCGCGAAGAGAAACCTCTGCACGGGGGAGCCATGACCCATCCGGCCCGGCAGGACAGCCGACGACGACACACGGCGGCCGTCGTCTGTACGCATGTCGCCCAGTTTAACCGTAGTGCTCCACGATCTTGACTGGCTCCTCCGTGATGACGCCGTCGACGATCCGGTAGGAGCGGAACTCCTCTTCGTCCGTGGCCGTGGAGACCAGCACGTAGTGCGCGCCGGGTTCGGAGGCGTAGCTCACGTCGGTCCGCGACGGGTAGGCCTCGGTGGCCGTGTGCGAGTGATAGATGACCACCGGCTCCTCGTCCCGGTCGTCCATCTCCCGCCACACGCGGAACTGCTCCATCGAGTCGAACCGGTAGAACGTGGGAGACCGCTCCGCGTTCTCCATCTGGACGAACCGCTCGGGCCGGTCCGAGCCGATCGGCCCGGCGATGACGCCGCAGGCCTCGTCAGGGTGGTCCGCCCGGGCATGGGAAACGATCTTGTCGACCAGTTCCCGTGAGATCGTCAGCATGCAGGAAAACTACCAAAGCGCCCGGACGAGAGTGTCCTGGAGGTAGGTCAGCCAGTCATAGGTGACGTACGCCGGATAACGCGGATCCTCCTCCGACATCGCCGCGATCTCGTCGTGGATCTCCTCCGTCACCTCCAGCCGGACGCCGAGCGCCAACCGCACGTCGTTGAGCGCGCGCAGCCAGGCCTGGCCCTGCTCCGGGGTGAGGTCGAGCCTGCCCGGCTCGGCCGTCTCCAGAAGAGTCGTCGCGTCGGCGCGCTTGGCCTCCCGCAACGTGGCCTCGGTGTAGCGGCGGAACTCCCCCGACGCCTCGTCGTCGTCCTTGTACGCCGAGGGGAACAGCCGGGACAGCACCGGGTCGGAGGGCGCCTCGGCGGGCCCGATGCCGAGCGCGCGCTCCAGCGGGTCGTCACCGGTCGGGCCGGGCTCCACAAGGCCAAGGATCTGAGAGACGAGCGAGCGCAGGATCGACGCCTCACCCACGTCCAACTGGATCGAGACGCCCTTTCGCGTCGACTTGAAGCCGGTGCTCATGAGCCCTCCCGGCCCGACGGCCACGAGAAGCGGTCTCCGGTGATCGGCTCACTCACTAGGCGTCCTGCTGCACTGTGGCCCACAGGCCGTAGGAGTGGAGGATCTGCACGTCGCGCTCCATCTCTTCCCGGGTGCCGCTGGCCACCACGGCCTTACCCTTGTGGTGCACGTCCATCATCAGTTTCTCCGCCTTCGACCGTGGATAGCCGAACACGGTCTGGAACACATAGGTGACATAGGACATCAGGTTGACCGGGTCGTTCCAGACGATCGTCAGCCACGGCAAATCGGGCCGCACGTCCACCGACGGACGCTCGACCTCGATCGGAGCGGTGCTACCCACAATCACCATCCTGCCCTACGCCGGTCGTAGTCTCGACACGTGAAGATGACCATGAGAACTGCCTTGCTCACAGATCGATATGAGCTGACCATGCTTCAGGCCGCGCTGGCCGACGGCGTGGCGCATCGGCGGACCGTTTTCGAGGTCTTCGCACGTCGCCTGCCCGGAGGGCGGCGATATGGGGTGGTGGCCGGGACCGGCCGGGTGCTCGACGCGCTGGAGGAATTCCGGTTCGGCGACACGGAGCTGGACTTCCTCCGGGCCGATCACGTGGTCGACGAGCCCACTCTGGCGTTTCTGGCCGATTACCGGTTCTCCGGACACGTGTACGGCTATCGCGAAGGCGAGACCTACTTCCCCGGCTCGCCGATCATGGTCGTGGAGGCCCCGTTCGCCGAGGCGGTGCTGCTGGAGACGATCATCCTCTCGATACTCAACCACGATTCCGCGGTCGCCTCGGCCGCCTCCCGGATGGTCCACGCGGCGGGCGACCGGCCGATCATCGAGATGGGCTCCCGCCGCACCCACGAGGTGGCCGCGGTCGCGGCGGCGCGAGCGGCCTGTCTGTCCGGTTTCACCTCCACCTCCAACCTGATGGCCGGTCACCTGTACGGCCTGCCGACCGCGGGCACCGCCGCCCACGCTTTCACCCTGCTCCACGACTCGGAGGAGGACGCCTTCCGGGCCCAGCTGGAGTCCCTCGGCACCGGGACGACCCTGCTGGTGGACACCTACGACGTGGCGAAAGCCGTACGGACGGCCATGGAGCTGGCCGGGCCCGACCTCGGCGCGGTGCGGATCGACTCCGGCGACCTGGCCACCGCCGCGCTGGAGGTGCGGCGCATGCTCGACGTGTTCGGCGCCGACCGGACCAGGATCGTCGTCACCGGCGACCTCGACGAGTTCGCCATCGCCGCGCTCGCCGCCGCCCCCGTCCAGGGATACGGCGTGGGCACCTCCGTCGCCACCGGCTCCGGCCACCCGACGGCCAACCTCGTCTACAAGCTGGTCGCCCGCGAGGACGCGTCGGGGCGGCTCCAGCCGGTCGCCAAGCAGTCGGTCGGCAAGCCGAGCAAGGGCGGCCGCAAGTGGGCCTACCGCCAGACCGTGGACGGCACCGCCACCGCCGAGATCGTCACCACCCGGCCCGAGGACGGTGCGGGCCGCCCACTGCTGACCGAACTGGTCCGGGACGGGCAGGTCATCGGCCGGGAACCGCTGCCGGTCGCGAGGGACCGGCACCGGACCGCGCGGAGCGAGTTGCCGCCGATGGCCCACAGCCTCTCCCCTGGAGACCCGGCAATCCCTACCATCTTCAATTGATCGCGGAAGAGCGGCGCATGAGGACGACGCCGGTCTTCCGCGATCGTTTTAGGGTGGTTGGTATGAAGAGGGTCCTCATCGTCACGGACGTTCAGAACGACTTCTGTGAAGGCGGCAGCCTCGCCGTGCGCGGCGGCGCCGACGTCGCCGAGGCGATCAGCCGCCACGCGCTCCAGCATGGCTACGACCATGTCGTGGCCACCCGCGACTACCACGTGACTCCGGGGGCGCATTTCGCCACCGAGCCCGATTTCGTGGACAGCTGGCCCTCGCACTGCGTGGTGGGCACCCCCGGCGCGCACTTCCACCCCGCGCTGGACACCTCCAAGGTGGAGGAGATCTTCAGCAAGGGCGCCTACACGGCCGCGTACAGCGGCTTCGAGGCGTTCACCGACGACGGGACCGACCTCATCGACTGGCTCCGGGCGCGTGACGTCGAGGCCCTTGACGTCGTCGGCATCGCCACCGACCACTGCGTCCGGGCGACGGCGCTGGACGGGGTGCGGGGCGGCTTCGCCGTACAGGTCCTGCTGGACCTGACCGCCGGTGTGGCCAGGGAGACCACCGACGCCGCCCTGGCCCAGATGGCGCACGCGGGAGTGAAACTGACCGGCGTCCCCCTGGTCCGCCCAGCCCCACTCCCCTGACTCGCCATACTCAGCGGCTCATTTCCGCTGGGCCGCCCATTTGCGGATCATGGCGATGCGCTCGCGGATCTGGTCGGTGGAGGCCTGCGCGATGGCGGGGCCGCCGCAGGACCTGCGCAGCTCCGAGTGGATCACCCCGTGCGGCTGGCCGGTGCGGTGATTCCACGCTCCGACGAGGCCGTTGAGCTCCTTGCGCAGCTCGTGGATCTGCTCGTGCGGCGCCGGCTCCGGCTCCGCCTCCGGCTGGGGCGTGCGCCGCTTGGCGGCCTGCTGGTCCGCCTGCCGCTTGCGCAGTAGCGAGGCCACCTGGTCGGGCTCCAGCAGCCCGGGTAGGCCGATGAAGTCCTCCTCCTCCGGGGATCCGGGGGCGGCCGCCGTGCCGAACTCGCCGCCGTCGAACAGCACCCGGTCGAAGGTCGCCGACGCTTCCAGAGTCTGAAAGGGCAGCTCGTCGCCGAGCGCGTCGGGCTGCTTCTTCTCCTGCTGCGCCTGCTCCAGGAGCAGGTCGTCCAGCCCGTCCTCGGCCTGCTTGCGGTCCAGGACGTGGTCGCGCTCGGCCTCCATCTCGGCGGCCAGGCCCATCAGGGTCGGGACCGACGGCACGAACACCGAGGCGGTCTCGCCCCGCTTTCTGGCCCGGACGAAACGCCCCACGGCCTGGGCGAAGAACAGCGGCGTCGAAATGCTGGTGGCGTAGACCCCGACCGCCAGACGCGGGATGTCGACACCCTCGGAGACCATGCGGACCGCGACCAGCCACCGTGCCTGCGAGGCGGTGAAATCCTTGATCTTCTTGCTGGCGCCTGGGTCGTCCGAGAGCACGATCGACGCGCCCTCGCCGGTGACCGTCCGGATGTGCCGGGCGTAGGCGCGGGCCGACTCGTGGTCGGAGGCGATCACCAGGCCTCCGGCGTCCGGCATGCCCCGCCTGACCTCGGTGAGCCGCCGGTCGGCCGCGTGGATGACCTGGCGGATCCAGTCGCCCTTCGGGTCGAGGGCGGCCCGCCACGCCTGTGCGAGCTGGTCCTTGGTCAGCGGCGTGCCGAGCGTGGCGGTGATCTCGTCGCCCGCCCGGGTGCGCCACTTCATCTCTCCCGAGTAGGCCAGGAAGATGACCGGCCGGACGACGCCGTCGGCCAGCGCCGGGCCGTACCCGTAGGAGTAGTCGGAGACGCTGCGCAGCGCGCCGTCGCCGTCCTCGACGTAGGAGACGAACGGGATCGGGCTGTCGTCGGACCGGAACGGCGTGCCGGTCAGCCCCAGCCGCCTCGTCGCCGGCTCGAAGGCCTCCCGGATGCCGTCGCCCCACGACTTGGAATCGCCCGCGTGGTGGACCTCGTCGAAGATGATCAGCGTCTTGCGCGCCTCAGTCCGCGCCCGGTGTAGCGCCGGGTGCATGGCGACCTGCGCGTACGTGACGGCCACGCCGATGTAGTCACGCGAGGTGGCGCCCTGGCTGTTCTTGAACTCGGGGTCGATGCCGATGCCGACCCTGGCCGCGGCGTCCGCCCACTGCCGCTTCAGGTGCTCCGTCGGGGTGACGATCGTGATGGCCCGGACGATGCCCCGGGTGAGCAGCTCGCTGGCGATCCGCAGCGCGTACGTGGTCTTGCCCGCGCCCGGGGTCGCCACCGTGAGGAAGTCCCTCGGCTCGCGCTGAAAGTACAGGTCATAGGCCTCTTGCTGCCACGCGCGCAGTTTCGGCGCGGTTCCCCACGCGGCGCGATCGGGATAGGAGGGCGAAAGATGCGACGCCGCGGACACGCTCATGCGGCCTCCTTCGGAGATCGCATTCGCGAGACGCCGCTGTGCCCCCTGGCTCGCTCGCCGCACTCGCTCACAGAACCCACCCTGAGCTCACTGGGACATTGCCGTATCTATCGGTTCGCTCCCTCACAGTGACCCCAGGGTAGTCGCCACCACCGACAAGACGTGCCGACCAACCGAGATTCCCTCACTCGGCCGCCGCATGTGCTATGGGCCCGTACGGCTCACGCGCGCCGCCGGCCAGGGCGGACGGTTCCCGGACATGTTCCGATGCCCGAGAACCGTCCGCCCTGCTCGTAACGCACTTAAGCTATCGTCACCCCTGGTCTGGTGGACTAATGAACTGCAACGCGCTGCAGGGAGGATTGCCAAGCGGCCCGGGAGCAAGCGGAGAGAATACGCTACATACCGTCGTGGCCACGACTCCGCTCGAAGTCCGCAGGGTAATTTGCAGGCCAGGCCAGCCCCCGGGTGGTACAGGCAGGAAGTCCACCGGTGGCAAGACCGGGCCCGTGACGGAGGCCGCGATCACGCCACCTGGGTACCCCGCCAACTGAAGGAGGTGCCACGCCGTGCCAGAGGGATTTCGGGAGTCCCGGATCCATGTTGCGCCGCTACCCGTGACAATCGCGGTGAAGGTGGCCCCACCCAGTGCTGAGGCCGGTGTCGTGGTGCCTGTCTCGAGGGGTGGTGCAGGGATCCATACCGAGTCAATACTCCTGGTTGGCCCGGGAAATCCTTGGGGTCCTTGGGGTCCGCGGGGACCTTCCTTGCACTTTACCTTGCAGCCGTCCTTGCGGGATTTGCCGTCACAGTCGAACTTGTCGAACTTGTCGTTGTCGGACTTGTCGTCACACTCGTCCGGGCGGGACTTGCCGTCACAATCGCGCTCGCCGAACTTGTTGTCACAATCGTCCTTGCAGAACCTGCTGTGACAGTCGTCCTTGCAGAACTTGTGGGGGCAGCCCCTACAGACGTTATGGTGGCAAACGCGGCGGGCGACAGGCGTGTGGGCGGCAGCGGGGACGCCGTCCCTGTTCACCTGCCGATCGGCCGGTCCGGCTTCAGCGACTGCGGCGGCGGTGCCCGCGATGGCGAACTCCGGAGCGGACAGTCCCACGGCCCCACAGGCCACGGTCACTGCGATGGCCCACGTCAGCAGACGAGTGCCGGAAAACAGGCTGGAAAACGGCCTGCTCCTACGAGGAATCACTTGATTTCCCCCTGCGGCGAGAATGGTTTCTGAGCACCGACTTTGTCAGCGATGCCAGCGGGAGATACCCATTCGACGAAGTAAGGACGCATGCCGGAAGTTTCGGCGAAGGTAAACATATGACACGTCAAACAAAAGAGCACAGACTTAGTCCGGATCTTTCCCGACCTAGGCGCATTTGAAAATCTGCACGAAAGATTCATATACCCGACTGTCGCCAATAGATGCCGACATTGGATGATCTACTACCAAGCATTCGATAGCTGAAGCGACGAAGTCGCACGAGCAACCTGCCCACGGACGATCGTCGAGATCCTGTGAACGACCGGGCGAAGTTACGCATCAAAGAAGGCCAGGGCGAGCAGTTCGGGAGCACGTGGCGCCCGAGGTTGCCCGCCCTGGCCGGAGCGACGACTCGTTCGAGGTCAGTTCGGCGGAGTCAGATTGACGAACGGGCTGCAGTTACCCGGCCAGGCCGGGTTCGAGTCCGTGCCGGGAGTCGGGTTGACCGTGCAATTGGTCTGCGCGATCCTGCCCGCGGAGTTCAGCACGGTGACATGCAGGCTGTTGCCCATCACCGCCACAGAGACGCCGATCACGTTTCCGGGATAGCCCGAGACCGAGGAAATGTTGTTCCAGGGCGGAGTCGTCCGAGGGTCGCGGACCAATGTGGTGCCGTTACCCGGAGCAAACCCGATGAACTTGTTGTTGCCCTGGAACGCCGTGTCGATGCTGGTGCCTGGCCCAGGCAGCCCCTGCGGGCCTCGTGGCCCTTGCGGCCCCTGCGGACCTTGCGGGCCCTGTGGCCCCTCCGGGCCTTGCGGGCCTTGCGGGCCTCGGACGCCCTGGAGTCCGCGCAGGCCACGGTCGCCCTTGTCGCCCTTCTTGCAGTGATCGTTGTGGCAATTGTCACAGTTGTGGCACGCGTGGCATACATGGTGGTGGCACACCCGGTGGACGACCGCTGGAGCTGCTGGAGCTGCGGCGGGGACACCGTCCCTGGCGACCTGGTGGTCAGCCGGGGCCGCGGCCACGGCGGCGATCCGCGCGCTCGCGAACTCCGGAGCGGACAACCCCACGGCCCCACAGGCCACGGTCACTGCGACGGCCCACGTCAGCAGACGAGTGCCGGAAAACAAGCCCAAAAATGGCTTGCTCCTACGAGGAATCACTTGATTTCCCCCTGCGGCGAGAATGGTTTCTGAGCACCGACTTTCTCAGCGATGCCAGCGGGAGATACCCATTCGACGAAGTAAGGACGCGTGCCGGAAGTTTCAGCGAAGGTAAACATATGACACCCCAATGAAAAGAGCGCATACTTAGTCCGGATCTTCCCGACCTAGGCGTATTTACAAATCGCTGCGAAAAATCCGCATCCGGAGCAGCTCATGACAGGCCCAGACATAGGGCGACCTGTCACCCCGCCGATAAATGGAGAATCCACCAAAACACGGGCTTTTCTCGCGCATCTCCACAAACGGCTGTCAGGCGGCCGATCTCCGCAGGCCTGTGGCGGGGAATCGCGCATCATTGCGTCCCGGCGGCTCCGCCACGCGGCTTCAGCGAATGGCGGACATTATGGCGTCGATCTCGGCCCGGGACCTCGGCTCGTCGGGATGCGCCAGGCCGAGCAGGACGGTGCTCTTGCCGTCCGGCGAGATGAGCAACGTCACGCGCAGGAATGCCGGCTGGTTCACGACGTCCCGGTACTCCGCACGCAGGGCACGTGTGTAGCCCTGACGCCCGTTGACGGTCACCGTCCGGTCGTCCACGACGTCCACCTTGTCGCCGTGGAGGAGTAGGCGCGAGTAGAGCTCGCTCAACTGGAGCAGTTCCCCGCGCAGGTCGGCCGGATCGACACGCCCGGCCGGTCGCGCCATCACCGTGGCCAGGTCGCCGTGGGCGGCGACGGAGGTGAAGCCGGTCACGGGGGCGACCATCCCCTGGCTCCAGCCGGCGGGCAGCGCGAAGGCGACACCGGCGAGGTTGTCGGTGACCGAGGGGGGCGGCGTGCTGTCGGCGCGGCTCAGGATCGCCACGACCGCCGCGCTGATCACCCCTCCGGCGGCGGCCAGCGCGAGGAAGCCCACGATCAGACGCAGCGCCCAGCGGGGTAAGCGGCGTCGCAGCGGCGGCGGAGGCGGAGTCGGCGTGCCGTACCAGCCCGCCGAAGGCGGCAGGTCCTGGGTGGCCGGAGCCAAGTCGTCCTGGCCGGCGGGTGGCCACACCCGACGTGTCCACTGATCGTCCACGATCCCTCCCGGAGCGGCCGAGCAAGCGGACCACAAGAGCTGGAGATGAGTTATTCATGGGCGTCAGTGCCCCGTCAACGGGGATCCCAACATTGTTTGGCTTCCTCCCCATGGCCCAAGCCGGGGATACCGACCCGGAGGCTGGCATTTCGGCACCTCATCGCCTGCCCGGCGGCGAGGCTCCCCGGCGTCAGTCCCTGGGGCGAGTCTCGCCTGGCCGTCGCGAACACGGGAAGACCTGCCAAGAGATGGGCCGCCCTCACGGCCGAATCCGGAGATCCGGGCCCAAGGGCCTCGATCAGACGAGCGGTTCCTTCGGCGCCCGGTAGGTGCTCCACATCTCACGCATCCGCGTGCCCTGGCCCGCCGTGAACTGCGACATGCACCGGTCGTGGGAGTAGTCCATGTAATTGTGGACGGGATCCTCGCCCGGCGCGGTGCAGGTGTCCTTTCGCTGCGGGCAACCCGTGGTCGGGCTCGCCTCAGGCGGAGTGTCGTCCACATAGTCTCCAGGGGCCTGGCAGCCGCGCTCGAAGGTGTGGAGCAGCCCCAGCCAGTGCCCGATCTCGTGGACGGCCGTAAAGCCGCGGTTGAAGTCCCGCAGCGGCCCGCCCGGCAGGCTGCGCCAGTCGACCACGACGCCGTCCAGGACGGGCTCGCCCTTGTACCAGAAGGGATAAGTGGCATAGCCGAGCGTGAGCTCGCTGAGCTGCGCCAGGTAGAGGTTCAGCGTCTCGGGGCCGCCGACTCGCAGCTTCTGCTTCATCGGGTCCTCGTTGCCCAGCGGATCACGGAACCAATCGGGGTTGGAGGTATGGGTCACGCCCTTGAGCGTGAAGCGGATCCCCGTGTCCGCCCCGCCGAACTTCCCGGCGTAGGCCGAGTTGAGCGTCTGTATCTGGCCGGCGACGGCGTCGTCCGGCGCGCCCAGCCGGCCGTCTCTGATGACGTGCGCCCACACCGGCACCGTGATCTGCGCCGGGGCTCCCGGGGCACGGCGGAAGCCGTACGGGGCGCCCCGCCTGCGGCGCAGGTCGGCGAGCATCCGACCGGCCTCGCGCGGGCCCGGCGCCCGCGGTTCCGCCATCCGGAAAGCCGCGTGGGCCGATCTCTCCCCGGGTACGGCGGGGCGCGCGGTCGCGGAACATCCGTTTCTGACGGCCGCACGGCTCTCGGCGGGAACCCCGCCCAGCGTGAACAGGCATGCCAAAGAGACGGCGAGCGTGCGCCGAGCCATTCGTTCCCCCGATACGACTGGTCAGAAGGCTGACGTTAGCCATATCGGCGGCGATCATCTCGCATTGAAGCCTGGACCGGCGAGCCGGACCCGGCGGCGGCGGCAAGGGCCGCCGAGGGACCGCAGGGCTTACTCGCCTTCGGGTTCGCCCTTGGGCAGGCCCTCGTAGATCTCCTTGCATTCCGGGCACACCGGATATTTCTTCGGGTCCCTGCTCGGAACCCAGACCTTGCCGCAGAGGGCCCGGATCGGAATGCCGGACACCATGCTCTCGGTGATCTTGTTCTTGTCGGCGTAGTGCGAGAAACGCTCGTGGTCTCCGTCACCGTGCGAGAGCTTCGGTGTGACGTCGCTCTCGGGAAGAATCTTCGTGCTGCTCACGGGAATCGAGTTTACGCGGAAGCCGGACCTGCCTTGTTTACGACGGCGAACGGCTCCCACTCCGTCACGGACGCGGGAGCCGAGGCGGCGGGAGCCATAGGGATGGCCGTGGTGTCGCTGTTCACCGCCATGGCCCGGGTGTGCTTCGAGCACGGCCCGCATGACCTCGACCTGCTCGCCCGGCGGCTGGAGGACATCCTTACCATCGCCGACCGGTCGATGCGCCCGGGCTGGGACCGGTAGAGCGCGTCAGTTGAGCTGGGGATCGTCCGGATAGGTCGCGACGAGGGCGAGCTCACCCTGCTGCCGCCGCAGGACCGTCCGCCAGAGGGTGGTCGGGTCCGAGTGGAAGGTGTCCCCCGGCTCGGCGTCCACGACGTACCAGGCGCCTTCCTTGAGCTCGTTCTCCAGCTGGCCGCCGGTCCAGCCCGCGTATCCGGCGAAGATCCGCATCTGCGAGATCTCCCCCGCGAGGATCTCCGGCGGCGCGTCGAGGTCGACCGTACCGAGGGGGAAGACCGTGGAGCGCCCCGAATGCAGCCGCCGCCAGCCGAGAGGCTCCTCGCCGCTCAGCACCACGGCCAGCGCCAGAGCGCTGTCGGTCTGCACCGGACCGCCCTCGAAAAGCACCGAGGGACCGGTCACAAGCGCGTCCCAGGAAGGCAGAACCTGCGTCACCGAGATCTCGCTCGGCCGGTTGAGCACCACGCCGAGCGTGCCACCGTCGTCGTCGTGCTCCAGAACGAGCACGACGCTACGCCGGAAGTTGGGATCATCGAGGAGTGGCGTCGCAACGAGCAACCCGCCGACGTAGATCCCTTCTTCCATACCTTCCATGATGGGGGAGGAATGGCGAATCGCGCACGTCGCCCCCACTCGTCACCTAAGTTACTTTGAGCTCTGAGTCGAGTGCTCTACGTAGCACAGGTCAGGCCTCGGTGAACCCGCGTGCCCTCCCACCGGCCGATTCGCGCACCGCGGCCGCCACCGCGTTGGCCACGTCCGGGTGGAAGACGCTCGGGATGATGTAGTTCGGGCCGAGCTCCTCGTCGGTGACCACGGCCGCCAGCGCCCTCGCGGCGGCCAGCAGCATCTCCTGGCTCACCCCGGCGGCCTGTGCGTCGAGCAGGCCGCGGAACACGCCGGGGAAGGCGAGCACGTTGTTGATCTGGTTCGGATAGTCGGAGCGACCGGTGGCCACCACGACCGCGTGCTCGCGCGCGTCGTCGGGAGAGACCTCGGGCTCGGGGTTGGCGAGCGCGAAAACGACCGCGCCGTCGGCCATGGTGGCGATGTCGTCGCCGGTGAGGATGCCGGGAGCGGACACGCCGACGAAGACGTCGGCGCCCTTGACCGCCCCGCGCAGGTCGCCGCTGTAACCGTCGGCGTTGGTGTGCTCGGCGATCCAGCGCAGCGACTCGTCCAGGTCGTCCCGGCCCAGGTGGACCGCGCCCACGTAGTCGCAGACCACGACGTTCTTGGCGCCCGCGGCGAGCAGCAGGCGCAGCACGGCGGTGCCGGCCGCGCCCGCGCCGGCGAGCGCGATGCGCACCTCGGAGATCTGTTTGCCGACGACTTTGAGCGCGTTGGTCAGCGCGGCGAGCACGCAGATCGCGGTGCCGTGCTGGTCGTCGTGGAACACCGGGATGTCGAGCAGCTCACGCAGTCGCCGCTCCACCTCGAAGCAGCGCGGCGCCGAGATGTCCTCCAGGTTGATGCCGCCGAAGCCCGGGGCCAGCACCTGGACGGTCCGCACGATCTCGTCGACGTCCTGCGTGTCGAGACAGATCGGCCAGGCGTCGATGCCGGCGAAGCGCTTGAACAGGGCCGCCTTGCCCTCCATGACCGGCAGCGCCGCGGCCGGGCCGATGTTGCCCAGGCCCAGGACGGCCGAGCCGTCGGTGACCACCGCGACGGAGTTGCGCTTGATCGTGAGGCGGCGGGCGTCCTCGGGGTTGCGGGCGATCGCCATGCTGACCCGCGCGACACCCGGCGTGTACGCCATGGAGAGCTCGTCACGGGTGCGCAGCGGGACCTTGGACTGCATCTCGATCTTGCCGCCGAGGTGCATGAGGAAGGTCCGGTCGGAGACCTTGTGAATGGCGACGTCCTCCACCGAGCCGAGGCTGTCGACGATGGCCTGGGCGTGCTCCGTGTCCTTGGCCGCACACGTGACGTCGATGCGAAGCTTCTCGATGCCGGCCGTGGTCACGTCGAGGGCAGTGACCACACCTCCGGCGTGCTCGACCGCGTGGGTGAGCTGGCTGACGGCCTTGCCGCCGGCGGGGACCTCAAGACGGACAGTGATCGAGTAGGAGACACTCGGCACGGTGGCCACGTCAATCCGCTCCTTTGCGTGTTGGGAGTGCTATACATCGTGCCATCCCGCGCGGAGTGATTCAGCCCAGGGCCTCGGATGCGGTCACGATCAGGTCCACACACGTCGGCACGGGGATGACGGTGCTGTCGAGGACAAGGTGGTAGAGCGCGGGATCAGCCGGGTCAGTCCGGTAGAAATGCCGCACATAGGCCGTTCGCACCCGGTCGTTCTCCCCTACGACCCGCATTGCCTCGCGCTGGCTCATTCCCGAGAACGCCGCCGTCTGCAAGACACGCCGCCGAACCGGGCCGTCGAGACGGACGTGCAGCGCACCGGGATGGTCGGCGAGCACGACGGCGCCCGCGCGGCCCAGGATCACGCCGCCGAACCGGCGCGCGGTGTCCCGGATGACCTGCTCGGTCCGCGCCGAGAACTCGTCAGGCGACAGCGGCATCCCGGTGGGGAGGTACAGGTCCACGCCGCCGAACGTGACCGTCGGCAGTCGCATCACACCCGCCAGCAGCCTGCCGAGACCGGTCTCGGCGCGGTCGTCGTGGGCCAGCGCCTCCTCCAGCGGGACCCCGAGCTCCTCCGCCACCGTGCTGGGGATCGCTCGATCGACGAACGGCACGCCGAGCCGCTCGGCCACGGCAGGCCCGATCACGCTGCCGCCGGTGCCGTAGGTCGCGGAGAGAGTGACGATCCGCACATCTCCTGTTATGCCCGTCCGGACGCCTTCTCGCGCCCCGGCGTGGCTAGAAGAGCGCGCTCGCCAGGCCGCGGCGCGCCTTGGCGACCGAGGGATCGTCGGCGGGCAGCGCCTCGAAGAGGCTGAGGAGGTGGACCCTCGCCTTGTTCCGGTCGTCGCCGGCGGTGCGCCGTACGACACCGATGAGCCGGTCGAAGGCGGCGTCCAGGTCGCCGCTGAGCAACTCAAGATCGGCTGCCTGCGTCTGGAGCTCGGCGTCGGCCGGGTTCTCCGCCGCGCGCCGCAGGACGTCGGCGGGGTCGAGGCCCTGGGTGCGCCGCACGAGGCCGACCCCGGCAAGACCGATCTTGGCCTCCTCGTTGTCCGGCGACTTGGCGAGCAGCCGCTCGAAGGCGGCGGACGCGGCGTCCAGGTCGCCCCGCTCGATGGCCTCGTCGGCCGCGAGCAGGTCGGGGTCGAGGGGCGGCTCGGCCGGGCCCTGGTCTTCGGTGGCGGCCGGGGCGGCCAACTCGACGCCGAGCTGCTCGAACACCTGGGCCAGTGCCTGCCGCAGCTGCGCCTCCGGCAGCGGCCCCTCGAACAGCGGCATCAGCTGGCCCTGCACCGCGATGTAGACGGTCGGCACGGCCCGCATGCGCAGCGCCTGGGCGAGCTCGGGATTGGTCTCGACGTCCACCCGGGCGAGGATCCACGCTCCGCCCGCCTCGGCGGCCAGCTTCTCGAGGGTCTGGCTGAACTGCTGAACCTGCTCGGCCCGCGGCACCGTCGCCTCGACGATCACGGGCACGCTCAGGGAGCGCTCGACCACATCGGCGTTGAAGGTCGCCGACGTGGCCTCAATGATGGTGGGCGCACCGCCCGCGGCCGGGTTCTGCGCTGCGGCCTCTCGCCGCGCCTGTGCCTCCAGAGCTGCCTTTCGCGCGCCGAGATCCACGGCGCCGTAGAGCGATCCGGGTCGAGTGAAGTCCGCTGCCATATCTCAATCCTGCCGTACGCGCGAGGCTGGTCCGTGCCAACCTCGCGCACCCGCCGTCCCGGACCGGGAATTTCCCCACGAAGATCAGGCGTGGAAGCCTCAAATGCGCCCGTGGCCCGCCGTGCCGGAGGCGCGGCAATCAAAAGCGTGCCGGCTCGGAGTAGGTGCCCCATTCGGCGCGCAGGGCGTCGCAGATCTCGCCGAGGGTGGCCTCCGCCCGGGTGGCGTCGAGCATGGGCGCGATCATGTTCGCGCCGGTCCTGGCCGCGTCCACGAGCGCGGCCAGGGCGGTGTCCACGGCCTTCTGGTCCCGTACGGCACGGCGGTCGGCGAGCACGCGGCGCTGTTCGAGCTCCACCTCGTGGCTCACTCTGAGGATCTCCAGGGGCTCTTCGACGGTGCCGGTGTGGCAGTTGACGCCGACGATCCGCTTGTCACCCTTCTCCAGCTTCCGCTGGTAGTCGAAGGCGGCCTCGGCGATCTCGGCCATGAACCAGCCGTCCTCGATGCCGCGCAGGATCCCGGATGTCATATCCCCGGTCCCCATTTCACGAATTTTCGTGAATATGGCCTCCGCCTCTGCCTCCAACCGGTCGGTGAGGGCCTCGACGTACCAGGAGCCCCCGAGCGGATCGACGACGTTGACGACCTCGGTCTCCTCCATGATCACCTGCTGTGTCCGCAGGGCGATCTCGGCGGCCTTCTGTGAGGGCAACGCGAGAACCTCGTCGAGGGCGTTGGTGTGCAGGGAGTTGGTGCCGCCGAGCACGGCCGCGAGCGCCTCGATGGCGGTCCTGACGATGTTGTTGTCGGGCTGCTGCGCGGTCAGCGACGCTCCGGCGGTCTGGGTGTGGAAGCGCAGCCACTGGGCCTTATCGGTGCGAGCGTCGTACACGTCGCGCATCCAGCGCGCCCAGATGCGCCGCGCGGCGCGGAACTTGGCGATCTCCTCGAAGAAGTCGATGTGCGCGTCGAAGAAGAACGAGAGGCCGGGCGCGAAGACGTCCACGTCGAGTCCGCGGGACAGCCCGAGCTCGACGTAGCCGAAACCGTCGGCGAGCGTGAAGGCCAGCTCCTGCGCGGCCGTGGAGCCCGCCTCCCTGATGTGGTAGCCCGAGACCGACAGCGGCTTGTACGCCGGGATCTCGGCCGCGCAGAACTCCATCAGGTCCCCGATCAGCCGCAGGTGCGGCTCGGGGGCGAACAGCCATTCCTTCTGGGCGATGTACTCCTTGAAGATGTCGGTCTGCAGCGTCCCGTTCAGCTGCCGGGCCGCCACTCCCTGGCGCTCAGCTGCGACCACGTACATGCAGAAGATGGGCACGGCGGGGCCGCTGATCGTCATCGACGTGGTCACATCCCCCAGCGGGATGCCCTCGAACAGCAGGTCCATGTCGAGCGCCGAGTCGATCGCGACGCCGCAGTGACCGACCTCGCCGAGAGAACGCGGGTCGTCTGAGTCGCGGCCCATCAGCGTCGGCATGTCGAACGCCACGGAGAGCCCGCCCCCGCCCGCGCCGAGGATCATCTTGTAACGCTCGTTCGTCTGCCGCGCGTTGCCGAAGCCCGCGAACTGCCGGATCGTCCAGGCCCGCCCCCGATAGCCGGTCGGGTGGAGACCCCTGGTGTACGGGAACTCCCCCGGCCAGCCGATCCGCTCGAACCTCGGGTCCGGGGCGACCGGCCCATAGACGGGCTCCACGTCGAGACCGGACAGAGTCCTGAAGTCGCCCGAGCGCTTGAAGGCGGCGTCGTACCGTGCCTGCCACCGCGCCCGGCCCGCCTCGACCTCATCAGCGCCCATCCCTGCCGGGTTCGTCCCTGCTGGGTTCATCGCGATCCTCCCGATCATGTACGGCGTGCCGCCTCACAAAAATACTAGGACGTCCTACTAATTAATGCGAGGCCGCAACAACGGCTTCTACGGCCGGGGCATCGTCAACGCCCTCCGCGCCATCGGCCACCGATCACCGGGTTTCTCCCCGAGCTCCCCAGCCAGGAGAACGGTCTTCCTGTTTGACGCCCGGCCTCCCGAAAAAGCTCACGGGGAGCACATGGCCCTTGACACCCAGGGACCCCTTGGGGCACTTCAATGTCACACGTTGGTCGCAAATCTTCACAGCTCTATGACAGCAAGCGTCAATACCGAAACATGAGCAGCGCATGTTTTCTGTCCACAGGGAGGTGGATGTGAAGCGCGTCACCGTCGTCGCCGCAACCGCTGCGATCGTTGCGGCAACGCTGGCGTCACCGGCTCAGGCAGTCCCCACTGCCGCGGAGCCGGCCGCGCAGACCGAGTACGTGGTCCTTTACAAGGAAGGTGCGGCCGCAGCCGACGCCCAAAAGGCGATCGAGGCAGCCGGCGGCACCGTCGTGAAGGTCAACACCGCGGTGGGACTGGCAACGGTCACCACCACCAACAGCGGCTTCGTCGCCGCGATCAAAGGCGACGCCGCCATCGACGGCGTGGCCCGCAACCGTGTCATCGGCGCCGTTCCGGCCGATGCCAAGGTGAAGGCGAACGTCAAGAAGGCCATCGAGGCCAAGGCGATCGAGAAGGAGGGCAGGAACGGCGCCACTGCCGCCAAATGGGGCAAGAAGCCCACTGCCGAACCTCTCGACGACCTGCAGTGGGACCTCAAGCAGATCCACGCAAACCAGGCGCACAAGTACGAGCAGGGTGACAAGCGCGTGCTGGTCGGCGTTCTCGACACCGGCGTGGACGGCTCCCACCCGGACATCGCGCCCAACTTCAGCAAGTCGCTGAGCCGCAACTTCACCGTCGACATCCCCACGGACGCCAACGGCGACCCGGTCGACGGCCCGTGCGCGGACGAGCCCGACGCGTCCTGCAACGACCCGGCCGACGTGGACGAGGGCGGCCACGGCACGCACGTCGCGTCCGCGATCGCCTCGCCGATCAACAAGCTGGGAGTCGCCGGCGTCGCGCCCAAGGTCACGATCGTGAACATCCGCACCGGCCAGGACTCGGGCTACTTCTTCCTGCAGCCGTCGGTGGACGCGCTCACCTACGCGGGCGACATCGGCATCGACGTGGTCAACATGAGCTACTACATCGACCCGTGGCTGTTCAACTGCGTGGACAATGCGGCCGACTCCGCTGAGAACCAGCTGGAGCAGGCCACGATCATCAAGGCCACCCAGCGGGCGCTCAACTACGCGCACCGCAAGGGTGTCACGCTCGTCGCCGCGGCGGGCAACGGCGCGACCGACTACACCAAGACCGTCGTGGACGCGTCCAGCCCCGACTTCGCGAGCGTCCCCGGCCAGGCGGCCTACGAGCGGACGATCCCGCCGAACTGCATCTCCATGCCGAGCGAAGGCGAGCACGTGATCGACGTGGCCTCGACCGGCATCAGCACCCGCAAGGCGTACTACTCCGACTACGGCAACGGGTACATCGACGTCGCCTCCCCCGGCGGCGACGTCTACGACACCGCGGACAACAAGCGCGACATCACCAAGGCGACGCTCTCGGCCTATCCGAAGTCCCTCGCCGTGGCCAACGGCGAGATCGACGACAACGGCGACCCGACCGTGCCGTACGTGGTGAAGGACTGCCGCGGCGACGTCTGCGGGTACTACCAGTACCTGCAAGGCACCTCGATGGCCTCCCCGCGCGCGGCCGGCGTGGCGGCGCTGATCGTCAGCAAGTACGGCCACGCGCAGCGCGGCGGCGGCTTCGGCCTCAGCCCCAACGTGGTCGAGCAGATCCTCAAGGGAACGGCCACCAAGACCCCCTGCCCGACCCCGCCCGCCTTCACCTACACCCGCATCACCCCGGCGGGCGCCACGGTGACCGACACACACACGTGTGAAGGCACCGCCGCGAACAACGGCTTCTACGGCCGGGGCATCGTCAACGCCCTCCGCGCCGTCGGCCACTGATCACCGGGTTCTCCCCGAGCCCCCTCCAGCCAGGAGGGGGCTCTTCCCGTTCGATCCCGAAATTCCATCCACCCCCGGCTGCGGCACAAGCCCGGCTTCCGTACCGGCGCGGCACAAGCCCGGCTTCCGTACCGGCGCGACACAAGCCCGACCGCGACGCAAGCCGGAGTCCCGCCGCCGCTCAAGGGGACGTGAAGTCTCCCGCCGCGACTCGGAGGGTCCTGAGCAGGTCGAACATCTCGGTCAGGTCGGTCTCGCCGTACATGCTCATGCCGAAGTCGGCGGCCATGAGGTCGGCGGTGGCGCGGCGGACGAGGTCACGGCCCTCGTCGGTGATCTCCGCCAGGACGCCCCGCCCGTCCTTGGGGTTGCGCCTGCGTCGGACCAGCCCGGCCCGTTCGAGCCGGTCCACGGTGTTCGTCACGCTGGTGGGATGGACCATGAGCCGCTCACCGATCTTGGACAGCGGCAACGCGCCGGCCCGGCTGAACGTGAGCAGCACCAGCGCCTCGTAGCGCGCGAACGTCAGATCGTACGGCTTGAGCAGCGTGTCCAGTTGCGCCAGCAGGATCTGGTGGGCTCTCATGATCGAGGTCACGGCGGCCATGGCGGACGACGGGCCGAAGCTCGCACGCCACGTTTCGGCGGCCCGTTCGATGGGATCGAACGGCAGGTTGAGCGGTGGAATGGACACAGCGACACGTTAGCGCGACGATCGTCCT
>JBIOWF010000317.1:0-13826 GCA_044868295.1 Microtetraspora sp.
TGGCAGACAAGATGCTGTTCTCCACTGGACTCACCTCCACTCGAATGCGTCGGTCGGACAGGGTCTGTCCGACTCACTTGACCTTGACCCTAAACGGGAACCACGGGACCCGGCAACCTATTTTCTACCTGCGATTTCGTGACTGTGTAGATTTGCCCACTCACCCGTTCCGCCGGTCCGCGGCGACACGGATCATGCACTCCTGCACGACCGACACCACGAGTTCGCCCGAGGACGTGAACATCTGTCCGCGCGCGAGCCCGCGGGCGCCGCCCGACCAGGGTGACTCCTCGGCGTAGAGCAGCCAGTCGTCGGCACGGAACCGACCATGGAACCACATGGCGTGGTCCAGCGACGCGCCGATCACGTTGGAGGACCCCCAGGCCAGGCCATGCGCGAGCAGGACGGTGTCGACGAGCGTGAAGTCGGAGGCGTAGGCCGCCAGCACGACGTGCAGCAACGGATCGTCGGGCAGGTCGGCGTCATACCTGAACCACACATGGTTCTCCGGGCTGATCAGGCTGTGGTCCTTCTCCGCCTCCCAGGTGAGCGCGTTCACGTACCGGGAGTCGACCGGGCGGGGCTTGGACAGGAACTCGCGCCAGGCGGGATCGTCACCGACGACCTCACGCAAGCGTGCCTGGAAGGTCGGCAGCGTCTCGGGATCGGGCACCGACGGCATCTTGGCGGCCTGGTGCGAGACGCCCTCCTCCTCGATGTGGAACGACGCCGACATCGTGAATATGGCCTTGCCGTGCTGAATGGCCACCACACGCCGGGTGGTGAACGACCGCCCGTCGCGGACCCGCTCGACGTTGTAGACGATCGGAACGGCCGGATCGCCCGGCCGGATGAAGTAGGCGTGCAGCGAGTGCATCATGCGCTCGGCGGGGACGGTCCGTCCCGCCGCGACCAGGGCCTGCGCGGCGACCTGGCCGCCGAAGACTCGTTGGATGCGCTCCTCGGGGCTGCGCCCGCGGAAGATGTCCAACTCGATCTGTTCCAGGTCGAGCAGGTCAAGCAGTTCCTTGAGCGCCGAGTTCACGGGGGGCCTCCATCGCACGCATTACTCGCCAGTCACATTACTGGCATCACTTCCGGCGGCTCGGCACAGGTCCAGTACGGCTTCGCCGTACCGCTCCAGTTTGACGCGCCCGATGCCGGCGATCCCGAGGAGGTCCTCCTCTGAGGACGGCGCACGTTCCGCGATCGCCTGGAGGGTCACGTCGGTGAACACCACATAGGCGGGGACCTTCGTCTCCTTGGCCACGGCCGAGCGCCAGGACTTGAGGCCCTCCAGCAACTGCTCGTCGTAGTCGGCCGGACAGCTGGAGCAGCGCCCGAGCTTCTGCTCGGCCGCCGCGGACAGGGTCTTGCCGCAGATCCGGCAGTGGAGCGGAGCCGCCGGTTTCTTACCGGCGACCCGCCGCTCGGGACGGCTCACGCTCGCCGTACGAGGCGAGAGGCCGTCGAGGAAGCGAGAGGGGCGGCGGGACCGGCGGCCGCCCGGAGAGCGCGCCAGGGCCCAGGAGAGGTACAGGTGGGCTCGGGCCCGGGTGACGCCGACGTAGAGCAGCCTGCGCTCCTCCTCGACCTGCTCGGGCGTCTCGGCATAGATGATCGGGACCATCCCGTCGGTGAGGCCGATGAGGAACACGGCGTCCCATTCCAGTCCCTTGGCAGCGTGCAGCGACGCGAGCGTCACCCCCTCGATGGGCGGCGCGTGCTGTTCCATCGCCCTGCGCTCCAGCTCCGCGACGAAGCCGGCCAGGTCCGTGCCCTCGGCCGCCAGGTCCTCGGCGAGGTCGGCGAGCGCCCGCAGCGACTCCCACTTCTCCCTGGCCTTGCCGCCTCCGGGCGCCTCGGGCGTCAGCCCGATCCCCGCCAGGATCGCGTGCACCGCCGGGGCCAGCGGTTCCTCGTCGTTGGCCGACCTCGCGGCTCCCCGGAGCAGGACGACGGCCTGCCGCACCTCGGGACGCTCGAAGAACCGCTCCGCGCCACGCAGCAGGTACGGCACGCCGGCCTCGGTGAAGGCCTGCTCGTACGCCTCCGACTGGGCGTTGACCCGGAACAGCACAGCGATCTCCCGGGTGGGCACGCCGTCGGCCATGAGCTTCTTCACGGTGAGCGCGACGCCGAGGGCCTCGGCGGGCTCGTCGTCGTATTCCGTGAAGACCGGCTCGGGGCCGTCCGGCCGCTGGGCGACCAGCTCCAGCCGGTGGGGCGATTTGGCCATGATCCGGTTGGCGAGCGTCACCACCTGCGGAGTGGACCGGTAGTCGCGGACCAGCCTGATCACGTTGGCCGACGGATATTCGACGGCGAAGTTGGTCAGGTAGTGCGGAGTCGCCCCGGTGAAAGAGTAGATCGTCTGGTTGGGATCACCCACGACGCACAGATCGTCACGACCGCCCAGCCACGTGTCGAGCAACAGCTTCTGCAGCGGGTTGACGTCCTGGAACTCGTCCACGACGAAGTAGCGGTACTGCTGGCGGATCTGGCTCGCCACCTCGCGGTGCTCGGTCATGACCGCGGCGGTCAGCTCCAGGATCGTCTCGAAGTCGATCAGCCCGCGTTGCCGGCGCAGGCTCTCATAGCCCTCGTAGAGCCGCGAGACCTCCTCCGGGGCGATCGGCGGGGTGCGCCGCGCCTTAACCGCGGCCGCCGGATAGTCCTCCGGGCCGATCTGGGTGACCTTGGCCCACTCGATCTCGCTGGCGACGTCTCTCAGCTCACCACGATCCGGATTCCTGCGCATGAGCCGGCAGGCCTCGATCAGCAGCGGCAGCTTGGACTCGACGATCTGGGGTGGGTCCCCGCCGATCACACGCGGCCAGAAGTAGCTGAGCTGGCGCAGGGCCGCCGCGTGGAACGTGCGGGCCTGGACGCCGGGTGCGCCGAGCGCCCGCAGCCGCTGCCTGAGCTCCCCCGCGGCTCGGGTGGTGAATGTCACGGCGAGCACGCCCTGCGGCTCCACGACCCCGGTCCGCACCGCGTGCGCGATGCGGTGGGTGATGGCCCTGGTCTTGCCGGTTCCCGCGCCCGCGAGCACGCAGACCGGGCCACGCACCGCCTCCGCGACCTCACGCTGCTCGGGATCGAGACCCTCGAGGACGTCCAAGTGGGCTCCCAACATGCGATGAGGACGGATGTGCTGGCATCATCCTTCCAGCAGCCGGACCTCCGTGTCCCGGGGACCGGGGTCGGCGAAACGCGAACAGCAGGAAGAACAGCAGGAAGGAAGAGGCATTGAGAACAGCGCTGGGTGTCGGAGCGCTTGCCCTGGCTGCCGTTCTACTCGCGCCGACGGGCGCCAGCGCGTCGGCGAGCACCAGTGTGTCGGTAGGTGCCAGCGCGTCGGCGAGCACCAGTGTGTCGGTAGGTGCCAGCGTGTCGGCGGGCACCAGCGCGTCGGCCGCCGGGGATCCCACCCCCTCTCCCACTGCCACGGCCTCGGATCCTGCTCTGCCGCGCGACACGGAGCTGCGCACCTTCGCGTACGGCCCGCACGTTCGCCAGCGGATGGACGTGTGGTGGCACCCGGACGCCGTCAGGCGCCCCGCCGTTTTCGTGATCCATGGTGGCTGGTGGTCGGGCGGCGACAAGAAGTACATGACCCAGGTCAGCCGGACCTACGCCCAGCTCGGCTTCACCGTCGTCAACATCAATTACCGGCTCTCCGGCGACGCCCCGTGGCCTGCCCAGCGCACCGACGTGATCGACGCGATCGCGACCGTCCGCAGGCACGCCGCCTTGCTCCACACGGATCCGGACCGCTACGTGATCATGGGGTTCTCCGCGGGCGGCCACCTCGCCACGGCCGTGGGCACCTACGGGGACGGCGTTCCCGGGCTCCGCGGGGTGGTCGGCGTCTCCCCGGTGATCTCGCCGCTGACCGCGTTCGCGGACGGCGAGGAGGGCGCCGGCCTGGAGCAGCGGCAGCTCCGCAAGGCGGCGATCGCGCTGGCCGGCGGCTGCGACCCCACCGAGTGCCCGCGCGTCTGGTCGAGCATGGAGGTCCCCTTCCACACGACGCCCGGGGACGCGCCGGTCCTGACCGTGCATTCCAGGGACGAGTTCGTGCCGCCCTACCAGAGTGAGCTCCTCAAGGAGGCGCTGCAGGGCGTCGGCGTGAAGATGACCATCCGGACGCTCCCCGGCGACCAGCACAGCGCCCCCCTCTACCGGGAGCCCGGGGTGGCCGATCACATCCAGGCCTGGATCATTTCCAAACTCTCCGGTTGAGCCCGTCGGGAACATGAGCGCCGTTCCCCGGTGTTGCCAATGACTGCTCATCGGATGTGAAGGGATGAAAATGGCGCTCACGGTCTACACGACGAGCTGGTGTGGCCCCTGCAAGAGGCTCAAGGGCCAGCTGACTCGGGAGGGCATCTCCTACCAGGAGATCGACATCGAACGGCATCCCGACGCAGCCGAGTTCGTGATGAGTGTCAACGACGGCAACCAGGTGGTGCCCACCGTCGTGGCCGACTGCCACACGATGACGAACCCGTCCGTCATGGAGATCAAGCGCCATCTCGGGGGTTCCTGCGCGGCATGACGGCGCGCCGTCGCCACGGAGATCGCCCTGAGGATTTCCGTCCGGCATGACGGCACGTCGCTGCCACGGAGATCGCCCTCAGGATTCCGCCTGGCCTGGTGGCGCTCCCTCACCTCAGATCGTGAGATAGCCCCCGTCCACCGGTAAGGCGATCCCCGTGACGTACGAGCTGGCCTGGCTCGCGAGGAACAGCAGCGCGCCGTCCAGCTCGTGCGGGGCGCCTTCCCTGCCCATCGGGGTGCGGCGGGTGATCCACGCGCGGCCCTTCTCGTCGTCGAGCATGGAGCCGGTCATCTCCGAGCGGAACCACGCCGGGCAGAGGGCGTTCACGCGAACTCCACGTGACGCCCACTGCGCGGCCAGTTCGCGGGTCAGGTTGACCACACCGCCCTTGCTCGCGGCGTACCCGGCCTGCGGCAGGCTGCCGCTGGCCGCCATGCCGTAGATCGACGCGACGTTGATGATGCTGCCCGACCCCTGGGCCAGCATCGGCCCGGCGGCGGCCTGGCACAACGCGAAGGTGGCGGTGAGATTCACCGCGACGATCGAGGCGAAGTCCTCGACGGCTTCCCGCTCAGCGGGCGCCACCTGGGTCAGACCCGCGTTGTTCACCAGGATGTCCACGCCACCCAGCCGATCCGTCACGGTCCGCATCAGGTGGTGCCGATCATCCTCGACGAGCAGGTCGCAGGGCACCGCCAGGCTGCCGGGGCAGCGCTCGGCCACCATGCGCAGTCGTTCCACGCGGCGGGCCGCCAGCACCACACGGGCTCCGGCGGCGGCGAGCACCCGGGCGAAACGCGCGCCGATACCGCCGGACGCCCCGGTGACGATCGCGACCTTGCCGTCCAGTGCGAAGAGCGACTTCGGATCCACAGACGCGAACTCGTCCACTCAGACCACCTCCACCACGGCCGCGGACCAGGTGAACCCCGCGCCGGCACTGATCAGGATCGCCAGGTCGCCCGGCCGGAACGAGCCGGAGCCGAGCATCTCCGCCAGATTGGCCATCGCGTCACCCGCACCGAGGTGGCCGGTCCTGCGGCCGAGGTCGAGCACCGGCGCCGGGCACGCGGCGCCGATGCCCGACCGGTACACGTCGTTCAGACCGTTGCGGGACAGCCGGGGCAGCGCGACGGCCCGGATCCGGGGATCGGCGGGGGCGACGTCGGCGGACACCAACGACCGTTCGATCACGGTCACCAGCGCCACGTGGGCCGTCTTGGCCAGGTCCACCGCCGGATGGGCCGACCGGAACTGCTGCTTGGTCAGTCGCGGCTGCAGGGTCTCCCGTGGCGCCGAGGTGAACGGCAGGTCGCCTCGGTGCATGCCCTCCAGCTCGACGGCGGCGACGGTGTCGGACGACAGCAGTCTGGCCGCCCGCCCGAGCGGCGTGCGAGTCAGCAGCACGGCGGTCGCGCCGTCTCCGTAACAGACGCCGAGATCCCCGCCCCAGCGGTCGAAGCCGGGCGCCGAGAACCGATCGCCGGTGGTGACGAGCACCTGGCGCACCGACTCGTCGGCGATCATCTCCCTGGCCGCGGCGTCGACGGCCGCCATCCCTCCGTTGCACATCTGCTGGATGCCGACAGGCACGGCCTGCAGCGCCCCGAGACGGAATGCCACGTAGTGCGCCGGCGACCAGAACTCGTGCCCCTGGTGGTGGGTCCAGGCGTGCAGCAGCCGGTCCAGTTCGCCCGCGCGCACGGCGGCCGCCCGCAACGTGTCGGTGGCCGCCCTCTCGGCCATCTCTCCGGGCGCCAGATCGCTTACGGTCAGCTCCTCGTAGCCGTACTTCTCGGCGACCAGGGCCGTGATCCGGCCGGCCGCGACCGCCTCCGAGGCGGTCTCCACCGCCTCCCCGAGATAGGCCGTCGGCGCGCTCAGGAACAGCGCGGGCTCATATCGCATGATGGGACCCCCGGGTCAGGGTGTTCGCCATGCGAACGACCATTCGCGCGATCACCTCGCCGCCCTGCTCGAACTCGACCGGGATCGGTTGATCTGCGTCCGTCCCGGTGAGCGACGCACGCACGGTTATGGTCGAATCCAGCTCGGCGAACCGCTCGTACGTGGCCTCCAGCGCCGCGAGCACGGTCTTGCTGGACGCCTGGCCGAACACCTCGCCGACGAGTAACGTCCCCGCCTGTCGCGCGGCCTCCATCATGACGGGACCGGGCACGTGGTCCTGAGCGTGATCGAACATCCCGGAATGGGAGAACGGCACCCGCAGCCGTGCGGTCAGCGCCGGACCCTCCACCTCCGGCGCCAGAAGCACCACGTTGTCGGCCTGCTCGCGGCCGACCAGATAGGGGGCGATCCTGGCCACGGGTTCCTTGGCGAACAGTTCGTCGGACAGGGGCGGCGTGGTGTCGCGGTACGCCATCCGCAGCCGCTGGTAGCTCTCGGACGGCTTTTGCGCGGTGTCCACGCTGATCGAGCCGATCGCGACGGCATCGAGGCGCACCTCCACCTCGTGCACCACCCTGGTGGTCACGCCCTCCCGTTCCTTGTGCTTGGCCACCCTTCCGAAGAGGCTCAGCTCGTACGAGCCCGAGCCGATCTTCAACGCCAGCGGGTCGGTGATCTCCATGCGGCAGGAGGCGGTGATCGACTTCATGTCGGGACTGGCGTTGTGGTGCAGGTGCAGGGCGCACAGCAACATCTGGCGGACACACTCGAAGATCGCTATGGGATCGTGCAGTTTCGGATGGTTCGTGTGGTCGCTGTAGTAGTGGTGCGCTCGGGGCAGCCGGGCCGCCGCCACGAAATGACCGCCCTCCAGCGTGCGGAAGTCGGTGAGGAACACCTCCTCGAGCGCGGTGCGGTGCACCAGACCGCGAGCGATGGTCCGGTCCGAGCTCAAGGCCTCGGCCGATCCGGTGAACGTGCTCACATCTCCTCCAGCAGGGCGTCGATCTCCTTTGCCACCGTGTCGGTGTCGGTGAACAGGACGGACTTCCAGCCGGCCGCCTGCGCGCCGGTGCAGTTGACGTGTATGTCGTCGATCAGGACGCAGTCGGCGGGTGATCGCGTCGCTCGCCTCGCCGCGACGTCGAAGATCGCGGGCTCCGGCTTGCGGCTGCCGACCGCGTGCGAGACCACCACGGCGTCGAACAGGTCCTCGGAGACCATCCGGCGCCACTGCGACTCCCACGCGGGCGGCATGTTGGACAGCATCCCGACGAAGACCCCGCGCTCCCGCAGCCCGCGAAGGTAACTCACCCACGCGCGGTTCGGCGGCCGCCCGTCGAACCAGCGCTCGCCGAAGTCGCTCAGATCGCAGATCACGCCGTACGAGCGCGCCAGTTCCTCCGTCACCTGGGCGGCCCATGTGGCCTCGTCGACCAGGGGGATGTCAAGCGGTCCCATGGCGTCGGTGCCGTAGGAGCGGCCGACCGTGGCCATCGCCTCCTTGAGCGCGTGCTCAGGCACGCCGTACCGGGCGGTGAAAACGCGGAAGGTCTCAGCGACGGGAGGGGTGAGCACCCCGCCGAAATCAGTCCATACCGCCAGTGTGTTCTGCGTGTTCGGCACGTGACGCTTCCTTTCGACGTGTTATTGGACGTGTGATCAATCGAGCGACGGGGCGAGGACCAGCGAACGCACCTGGTCGAACAGCTCCCCCGCCTGATCAGCGGGAGCCACCGCCAGCACATGGCCGTCCGGCCGGACCAGCAGGGCGGTCGGCTCCGGCCCCAGCAGCCGGGAGAGCTCGCCCTCCGCGGTGCCCGGCGCTGCGATCAAATCGAGCGTCGGCAGGGGTGCGGGGGCGGCGGCGAGCAACCGCTCCCGGGTTCGCCGCCAGGAAGCCCCGGTCGCGCGCCCGGACGACAGCACCATTCGCGGCAGGGTGGTGGCCGACGGATCCTCCGAGGGATCGGCCCCGCAAAGATCGGCCAGGTACGGCAGGCGGCCGCCCGCGCGTATCACCGGGTAGCGGGTCAACTGCCACCAGGGCAGCGCGGGACCGTAGGACAGGTCCGTCTGGCTGAACAGCGGCGCCAGGACCCGCTGCAACACCCCTGACGCGGCCGCCGCCCGCACCGCCAGATCCCGCGCGAGCACCGGCCCGGGTCGGGTGAGCAGTCCCCATCTGGTCTGCTTGTCGGTGGTCGCGCTGACCCGGCCCACCGCCTCGTGCCGCTCCTCGTGGTAGCTGTCCAGCACGTGCTCGTCCAGCATGCCGAGGGCGACCCCGGCCAGCTTCCAGCCCAGATTCGCCGCGTCGTGGATGCCGGTGTTCAGTCCCTGTCCACCCGCCGGGCTGACCACGTGCGCGGCGTCGCCCACCAGGAACGACCGGCCCACCCGGAACAGGTCCGCGGTGGCGCAGCGGACGGTGAAGAGCGCGCTCCAGCGGGGCTCGCCAACCACGTCGGTCCATCCGGCCCGTTCCTTCAGCGCGGCCTGGAACAGCTCACGGGTCGGCTGCCGTCCTTCCTTGACGCTGACCGCGAAGCGGAACAAGCCGTCGCCCAGCGGCCCGACGCCCAATGCCCCGCGTGCCGAGTAGCAGTAGTGCAGGTGGGTCTCGTCGACCTCGCCGGTCACCGGTGCGTCGGCGATGGCGAACGTCATGTTCGGCGTGTGGACGGTGTATCCGACGCCCAACTGCTTGCGTACGGTGCTGTGCGCGCCGTCCGCGCCGACCAGCCATGTGGCCTGGACGTTCTCCGTCCGCCCGGCCGGGTCTCTGAGCACCGCGTGCACGTGGGAGCGCTGGTCGCCGACCAGCTCGACGAGCTCCACGCCCCACTCGATGGTTCCCCCCAGCTCCGCGAACCGCTGCTGCAGGATCCGCTCGGTCTCCCACTGGGGGAGCATCAGTACGGCGTTGAACCGGCTGTCCTCCAGTTGGGACACCGATACGGTGCCGATGGGTGAGCCGTTGGAGTGGAAGCGCACGCCGTCGAGCCGGTGCCCGGCACTCACCATCCGCTCGGCCACTCCGATGGCGTTCAGCAGTTCCAGGGTGCGCGGCCAGATGATGATCGCCTTGGACTGCGCGGTGGGGGTCCTCGATCGGTCGACAACGCGTACGGGCACACCCCGGCGCCGCAACTCGCACGCGACGACCAGCCCGACCGGACCGGCGCCGACGATGAGCACGGACTCCGCGGGGACGTGAGCCATCGTCTTTCCCTTCGTCGATTGATTCGTCGAACCCAGAGCCGTAAACCCAGAGCCGTAACCCCGGGTCCGCCAAAACCGGACCCGTCAGAGCTGGACCTGTCAGAGCTGGTAGAGGAGCCCGCCGTAGTACCACCCGGAGCCCACGGCGGTGGACAGCACGAGATCTCCGGTCCTGAGGAGGCCGCTCTCGGTGAACTCGGAGAGCACGATGGGGATGGACGCGCATCCGGTGTTGCCGCGCTCGGCGAAGTTCGTCACGAACTTCTCGGCCGGCAGGTCGAGCCCGTCCCGGACACCCGCGTGGATGGCGTTGTTGCCGGGGTGCGGCACCAGCCAATCGATGTCGGAGATCTTGAGCCGGTTGCGCGTCAGCAGGCTGTCGGCGACGGCCAGGCTGGAACGCACGGCGAGATCGATCAGCTCCCGTTTGGGGCGCAGCCAGCCGTCCCGCGCTGCGACCGTGTCCGCCTCGGAGGCGTCACAGCCGAGCGTGGAGTCCCACAGCCCCGGCCCGAGGTCCGGGTCGCCCTTCTCCATGACCACCGCACCCGCCGCGTCGCCGAAGACGAGCTGGCCTCTGGTGCCTGGCCGGGCACGCCGTGCGAACAGGTCGGCCGCGACCACGACGGCGCGCCGCCAATCGGGATGCGCGGTGAGCATGGCGGCCGCGATCTGCACTCCGTGCACGAACCCGGTGCACGCGCCGCACACGTCGAAGGCCAGCGCCCGATGGGCGCCCAGCCCGGCGGCGACCGCTGGGCCGAGCTCGGGGATCCACTGCCGGTCGGTCCAGTTGGCCAGGACCACCAGATCGACTTCCCCGGCCTCCCGCCCCGCCTTCATGAGCGCCGCGGAGGCCGCCCGCACGGCCATGAACTCCAACGTCTCGTCCTCGTCGGCTCTGTGCAGGCTCCGCACTCCCAGCTCGGCCACTGCCTCGGGAGAGTGGGTGCGGCCGCCGACGGTGACCTCTCCCTCGTGCTTGACGAGGGTGCGTGGGTAGTAGTGGCCGATTCCGCTGAACCGGAGTCCGGCCCTGGTCCAGGTCATGCCGTGTCGCTGCTCGTCGGCCATCGAAGGCCCTCCTCATCTGGGCGGAAGTGACAGTGAACGCGCGAGGGCGGTCAGCGATATCGGCCCTGCGGGTCGAGATCGCGTAGTAGCGCCAGCTCCTCGGCGGTGATCGGCTTCTCCACGACGACGCCGTCCGCCGACGCGGGCCAGTCGGTGTGCTCCTCGACGAGGCCCAGCGTCCGCTCGCGGATGTCGCGGGGGTCGTCCGGCACCGGCTCACCGGCCTCCGGCAGCCAGCTGGCCAGCCGGAACGGGTCGTCGCCCGAGGGGCGGACGAACCGGCCGAACTGGCTGACGACTTCCAGCACCCGGTGGCCGGGGCTCGTGCGATAGCCGACCTGGGAGACGAAACGCCGCCGCGAGGCGGTCGCGATGACGACGCAGTCAGTGCTCGACGCGATGTCGTTCGCGCCGCCGGAGCCGGTGAGCCAGCGGCCGTCTCCGGCTCGGCTGGTGTTGATCGTTCCGGTCCGGTCGATCTCGGCCGCGGCGAGGACGCCCAGGGCGCGCGGGTTCGCCGACACCATCCCGCCCAGGATCTCCGCCACACCGGACAGGGCCTCCGCCCGGGCCGCGTGCCGGAGGCTGAAAAGGAACACGTCGCCGGCCTCAGGGGTGAACCCGAGGGCGCCCATCTCCGCCGCGACCTTGACGTCGCCGCCTTCCCTCCAGAGCAGCTCCGCGGCCAGCCACGCCGCCATGTGGGAGGAGCCGATGCCGGCCAGGAGGGTGTCGTACCCCCCGGAGCGAACCCGGTCGGCGACGGCGCGGGCGCCGAGCACGATCAGCCGCTCCTGCCTGGTCGGCGGCTCCTCCCCCGGCGGACCGGCCGAACGCCTTCTCGGCGCCGGAAGGGGGGCGCCGGTCCCCCGTTCGAGGTCCGTACGCCTGGCCTCGCCGAGCTTGGCCAGGTAGCCGGCGTGTGATCCGACCTCGGTCACCCACTCGCGATACCACTCCGAGCCGCGCTCCTCGGCGGCGCACCGGTTGACGATCTCCTCGATGAACTCGTAGTCATCGAGATATCCGGGCACGCCAGGCACTGCGGCGGCACGCAGCGACTGGGGGTGCGCGCCCAGCGGCGCCTCGCAGAGGCCGAGCACCCGCTGGCCGGGGATCACCACCCGATCGGCCAGTTCGCGTAGCTCCTCACTGGTCACCATGCGTTCGACGGAGGCGATCACCCCGCGCCGGGCCGCGTAGGCGGCCCAGTGCCCCTCCCCCAGCGGGGGGAAGAGCACGATGTTGCCCTTCTCGTCCGCGCACGCCCCGTGCACGAGCGTCAGGTCGGGGCGGAGCGGGCGGAGCAGAGTGACGGTGCGGCCCTGGTCGGCGGGGTCGGGGACCTGATACAGATCCGCGCTCTTGCCCTCGACCAGATCGGTGCCGGCCAGCGAGCCGGTGACCGCGTAGGGAACGCCCAGCGCGCCTGCGATGAGCCGCTGGGTGTAGCTGAGCAGCGACCATGCCTCGAAGTCGAACGGCACGCCGTCCGCCAGCCGCGCGTAGAGGGCGTTGGGCCGAGGGGAGGGGTAGGTGTCGCCGACGAACCCGGCGATCACTTTTTCCGCGCACCCGGACAGCGCGATCGCGTGCGCCGCGCCGTGGACGGCGGTGGTACTGATGGTGAACCGGCCTCCGGCGCCGAAGACCCGGCAAAGGGCGTAGGTCAGCGCGTTCGGCCGCGATTGCGTCGCCGCCAGGTGCAGATGGTCGCCCGGCTGGACGAAACGGCGGACCAGGTCGTCGACGTCCGCGGCGACAACAGGGGGGCTCATGCCGCCGCTCCCAGCGCGACCACCGAGGTGTGGCTGCCGAAGGCGAAGGACATCGACACCGCGAGGTCCAGCCGCGCGTCCCGCGGGCCCTCGATCACGTGATCGTGGTCGCACTCGGGATCGGGCGCGGTGAAGTTGATCGTCGGCGCGATCCGCTGGTGATGCAGCATGAGGCTGGTCGCGGCCACGTTGATGATCCCGGCGATGCCGAACGTGTGGCCGTAGATCGGCTTGTTGGAGCTGGTCGGCGGGAGCGCGGACGGCCCCCGGTCCGGGTACAGGGCCCGCAGCGCCCGGCTCTCCGCGATGTCGTTGTACCGGGTGGCCGTGCCGTGCGCGCAGAAGTAGTCGACCTCGCCGGGGCGACGCCCGGCCTCGTCGAGCACCGCGGTGATCGCGCTGGCGGTGACCTTGCCGGTCAGGTCCATCGTGGTCGGATGGGCGGCCTCGTTCAGCGAGTGATGGGCGAGGACACGCGCGTAGATCTTCGCCCCGCGTCTTCTGGCGTGTGACTCGCGTTCCAGGCACAGCACGACGGAGCCCTCGCCCAGCGCGAAGCCCTCCCTGTCGGCACTGTACGGACGCACCGCCCTGGCCGGGTCGTCCCGCTCGGTGGACAGGACGCCCTTGCCCAGGGCCAGATAGCACTTGGCGACCTCGGGAATGATCGGGAACTCGTGACCGCCGACGAGCACCGCGTCGCTGCCGCCGAAGGCCAGCTCGCGCAACGCGAAGCCGATCGCCTGGTGGCCGCCGACGCAGGCGTTGCTGACCGTGGTCACCAGGCCCTGCGCTCCGGTGTAGATCGCGGACAGGCCGGCCGGGCAGCCCGGCAGGCCACGGAACATGGCTCCCTTGTCCGCGAACGCGCCGGAGTCCTCGCCTGTGACGGCGCTTCGCCACCAGGCCAGGGGGCCACGTGAGGAGGACAGCACGACGCTCAGCCGGCGGGGGTCGACGTCCCCCTGGCCCAGTCCGGCGTCTCGTCGTGCCTCGGCCACCGCCGACATCGTGATCAGGACCTCCCGCGAGTACTTCCGGGAGTGAACCTCGGCCAGCTCGGGCAGGAAGGCCCGGTGGTCGAAGTCGCCGATCTCCGCCGCCGCGTGCACCGGAAGTCCCGCCGCGTCCTGATCGAACCGGGTGAGCCGGCCCACCTGTGAGCGGCCGGCCGAGATGTTGTTCCAGAACTCTTCTACCGTGACCGTGTTCGGCAGCATCACGCCGATTCCGGTCACCACGACTGGTTCATTTCTCGCCATGGAAACAACGGT
>JBIOWF010000318.1:0-10355 GCA_044868295.1 Microtetraspora sp.
TAAAACGCCTGTGGAGCCGGTGTAAGACCTCAAAGGCGAAAGCCCGGCGGGCAACTGGCTGTGAAGCAGGAAACCCGACCCGTGAGGGTTGGAATCCCCCGGATTTATCCGTGGGGAGGATGTCAAGTCAGGTGGCGCTGCGCATGCCATGGGCCGCGCGGGCGGGCCTGATCACAGGGCTGGTGCGGGGCGCTGTTCAGAGCTTGCGGAAATCGCGTGCCTCCTGAGCGGCGGCGAGCACACCGTCCAGTGACGCGCCGCCGCCCGCGGCGACCACCGCGGCGATCGCCCCCTCGACGAACGGCACATCGGCGATCACGACCGAACCCGGGCTCTCCAGCAGCCGGGCCGTGAGCACCGAGCTGCCGAGATCGGGGATCAGGAGCACCCCGGCGCCCCGGTCCACCTCCTTGATCGCGGCGGTCACCCGGTCGGGACTGGTGCCGAGGCCGCCTTCGTCGGTGCCTCCGGCCGCCGCCACCGGAACGTCGGCGCCGCCGATCTGCGTCGCGAGCGAGGCCACCTCCGCGGCCAGCCCGCTGCTGTGCGAAATGAGAACGATGCCAACCATTCGGTGTCCCTGAAGCCCGTTCGGCATGATCAACACCTAAGCCACGCGATCGAGGACCAGGAGGCCGCTCTCGGCGACGCGGGATACGCGGGCGCCGGTCATCTCCCACGACGGCATGGCAGCGGGGGTCATCGGCATCGTCGGCCCCGTCGAGCGGCTGCTCGACCTGTCCAGGAAGAACGACATCGCGCTCGCCGTACGGGAGACCGCGCGGCCCTGTCCCGCGACCTCGGCGCGCCGCGCGGGGCGGCCTGACCAGGGCGGACGGGCGGTCATCGGGATCCGACAGCCCTGAGCGCGCCGAGAATGAGAGCAGTGGAGGCGGCCCCCGGATCCTCGTGGCCCACGCTCCGCGGACCGAGATAGCTGGCCCGCCCCTTACGCGCCTCCAGCGGGATGGTCGCCTTCGCGCCCCCCTCGGCCGCGACCGCCGCCGCGTCGAGCGCCTCCTGCGGCTTCAGCCCGTCCCGTACGGCTTGCGCCAGCGCCCTGGCCGCCGGGGCCAGGGCGTCGACCATGGTCTTGTCACCCTCCACCGCGGCCCCCAGCCGCTGGACGCCGGCGAGTGCCTCGTCCAGAGCCGTCGCGAGGTCCGCCGCCGACACCTCGGACGTGTCCCCGAGCGACTTGCCCATCTGCCGGAACGCGGTGCCGTACAACGGTCCGGAGGCTCCGCCGACCTTGCGGATCAGGGTGGAGCCGACGAGCACGAGCAGGGCGCCCGGAGTGTCCGGAGGCCCGCCGGTCAGCGCCTCGCCGACCGCGGTGAACCCGCGGTCCAGGTTCGTGCCGTGGTCGGCGTCGCCGATGGCCGCGTCCAGTTGCGTGAGGTGATCGCGCTGAGCCTGTACGGCCGTCGCGATCTCCTCGATCCATGCGGTGAAGAACTGCGTGTCCAAGAGGGGCTCCAGACGGTGGATGACGATCAGCGGCCCCAGCGCAGGCCCGGTGTCTCCACGGGCGCGTCCCAGAGCCGGATCAGCTCGTCGGTCAACGCGCAGGTGGTCACCGAGACGCCCTGCATGTCGAGGCTGGTCACGTAGTTGCCGACCAGGCTGCGGACGGCCGTCGCCCCCTTCTCCCGGAGGTACGCGGAGACCTCGGCGAAGGCGACGTACAACTCGATGAGCGGGGTGCCGCCCATGCCGTTGACCATGACCAGCGTGTCGCCGGACAGCGGCAGGTCGTCGTTGATCGCGTCCATGGCGAGCCGGACGATCTCCCTGGCCTCCCGGTGGGCGGTGCGGGTGCGCCCGGGCTCGCCGTGGATGCCGATGCCGAGCTCGATCTCCCCGTCACCCAGCTCGAACGTGGCCTTCCCGGCGGCGGGTACGGTGCACGCGGTCAGCGCGACGCCGAACGAGCGGCTGCGCTCGTTGACCTCCCGCCCGATCCGGGCGACGTCGGCGAGGCCGGCCCCCGTCTCGGCCAGCGCTCCGGCGATCTTCTCGACGAACACCGTCGCGCCGGTGCCCCGGCGGCCCGCTGTGTAGAGCGAGTCCTGCACGGCCACGTCGTCGTTGACCAGAACGCTGGCGACTTCGATGCCCTCGTCCCCGCACAGCTCGGCGGCCATCTCGAAGTTGAGGACGTCGCCGGTGTAGTTCTTGACGACGTGCAGCACCCCGGCGCCGCCGTCGACACCCTTGGTCGCCTCGATCATCTGGTCGGGGACGGGAGAGGTGAAGACCTCTCCGGGGCAGGCCGCGTCGAGCATGCCGTACCCGACGAACCCGCCGTGGAGTGGCTCGTGTCCGGAGCCGCCGCCGGACACCAGCCCGACCTTCCCCGGCCGGGGGGCGTCCTTCCGGTATATGACCTTGTTCTCGACGTCCACCCGCAGGGAGGGGTGCGCGGCGGCGATGCCGCGCAGCGCGTCGGTGACCACCGAGTCGGCGCTGTTGATGAGCTTCTTCATGATGTGGCCGTCCTCACTGAAGTCGTGCTCTCTTCCTGTGCCCGTTGACGCGTACGGCAAGCGCCGTGCAGGCGACGCGCAGGCGACGGTGCCGATGAGGCCGCCGGCGAAGTGGCCGATCAGGTGGGCGGGCACCCGGCCCCGGCCCACCATGCCGCCGAAGGCGGCGGTCACCAGGAACGGGCCGACGTAGTCGGACGGCCCGCATGCCGTCGGCGAAAGCGCCCGGACGATCAGCCTGGAGTGAGCGGGCGCCAGGGGATCGGCGTCGACAACACCATGGCGGACGCCGTCTCTCCATAGGAGGCCAGCCGTACCAGCACCCGCTCCAGCTCCGTGACCGACGTGGTCACGACCCTGGCCATCGAGCAGACGTCGCCGGTCAGCCGGGACACCTCGACCACCTCGGGAAGGTCGTCGAGGAGTTCGGGAAACACGGTGATGCACCGCGATCCGTAACACTTCATGCGGACATGGGCGACCACCGGAAGTCCGGCCGCCACCGGGTCGATCCGCGCATGATAGCCGGTGATGACGCCAGAGTCCTCCAGGCGGCGCACCCTCTGGGCCACCGTCGGCGCGGAGACGTGCACCATGCGGGCCAGTTCGTTGTAGGACAGCCGCGCGTTGGCCTGCAGCGCGCCCAGCAGGGCCCGGTCGACAGCGTCGAGTTCGATTTTCACATTCGTAAGACTAGTCGAGCGATCTGCTTTCGATCATAAGAAGAAACGGCGTGTGCACCGTGCCATGCCCATTCGTTTTCCCGAAAAAGCCTTGCAGAATGGTGCCCACCATCAGATTCACCCCTGGAGGCGAACTCCTGTGATCACCGAGCCCGGATCCGGTTGTCCGGTCATGCACTCCGCCGATGAGGGGCCCAAGCTCGACTTCGGCGGGACCACCCCGTACGAGGACTACGTGCACGCCTCGGTGCTGCACTCGCTCCAGCGCACCGTCAGCGAGGATCCACGGGAGATGTCCTTCCTGGTCATCACCCAGATCATGGAGCTGTACTTCGGGTTGCTGGTCTTCGAGTTCCGGCACGCCCAGGACCGGCTACGCGCCGACGACGTTGATGGCGCGACGATGGCCGTACGGCGAAGCGTCCTGCATTTCCAGGCGTTGCGCGCCGCGTGGCTGCCGCTCGCGCGGATGACCCCTCGTGAGTTCAACTCCTTCCGTGCGGCACTGGGGGAGGGGTCGGGATTCCAGTCCGGGGCGTACCGGCACCTGGAGTTCCTGTTCGGGGAGAAGGCGCCTTCGATGCTCGTCCCGCATCGCTCGGTCCCGTCGACGCACGCCGAACTGACCGCGGCGCTGGACGAGCCCAGCCTGTACGACGACGTCCTGGCCCTGCTGTCCCGCCGGGGCCATGCCGTACCCGTCGAGGTGCTGTATCGCGACCTCGCCCAGCCGTACACGCCATCGCTCGGCGTGGAGCGGGTGTGGGCGGACATCTACCGTGGCGAGCCCGGAGAGCTGGCGGCGCTCGGCGAGGCGCTGACCGATGTCGCCGAGGAGTTCATGCGCTGGCGCTACGACCATCTGACCGCCACCCGCCGCGCGATGGGCTCCAAAACCGGCACCGGCGGCTCCGCCGGTGTGGCCTGGCTGGAGAAACGGGCACTGCGCGACGTTTTCCCGGAACTGTGGACCGCCCGCTCCCACGTAGAGACACCACACACAAGGCCTGAACCCCAGCGCCCTGGCCAAGCGGATCACGGGCGCCGGTAGTCGCGCTGTCGTCAGGCGGTCCATGATGACGGCCCGGAGGGGGTGTTCCATCCGTGCACGAATCGTGGTTTTCGGACACTCGTAAGTGGCTATTCTGGCGGTGTCCATATATGCGGCCAGCCAAGTTTCCCGATATTTCTTGCTAGGTAGAGTGTCGCCACCCCAACGACAGAGTCCGCCGGAAGACCCTTCTTCATCAACCACTGGATGAGAGCCTCCGTGCCTTTCCTTGGCACCAGGCACAACGCAGCTTTCGACATATCAATTGATGGTCGGCCACAGTAACGCCAAGTGACTGTACCGATCACCAAAACGCTTGAACTGTGGTAGTTGGCTGGGGTATGTGCTGGATGCATGGATTTCGGGTGTGGATTATTGGGATCTGTGCGACCAGGCTCGGCGGAGAGGTTGATCTGGCGTGCGAGAGTGGGCTGTAGGAGGATCTGGGGATTCCCTGAGTGATCGGAGGCGGCATGGCGGTGTTGCGGGATCTGGTGGAGAGCATCCGGGGTGGTGGGATCGAGGTCGTCGACCTGACGGCGCCGCTCTCCGGGACGACGCCGATCCTGATGCTGCCCGAGCCCTTCGGGAACACCGTCCCGTTCGGCCTCCAGGAGATCAGCAGGTATGACGAGCGCGGACCCGCGTGGTACTGGAACAACATCTCGACCGGCGAGCACACGGGCACCCACTTCGACGCGCCGATCCACTGGGTGACCGCCCGTGACGGCGAGGACGTGTCGCAGGTTCCCGCGAGCAAACTGGTGGCGCCCGCCGTGGTGCTCGACTTCGTGGCCGAGGCCGCTCAGGACCCCGACTTCCTGGTGGAGATAGACCACGTGACGGCGTGGGAGAAGGAGCACGGCCCGCTGCCGGACGGCGGGTGGCTGCTCCTGCGCACCGGCTGGGACGTCCGCGCGCACGATCAGGCGGAGTTCCTCAACGCCGACGAGACCGGCCCGCACACGCCCGGCGTCTCCGTGGAGTGCGCCCGCCATCTCGCCGAGCGGACGCCTATCGCGGGGCTGGGCGTCGAGACGGTCGGCACCGACGCCGGGGCCGCCCACTCGTTCGATCCCGCGTTCCCCTGTCACTCGTTCCTGCTCGGAGCGGGCAAGTACGGCCTGACCCAGCTGCGCAATCTCGATCGGCTCCCGCCCACCGGCGCCGTCGTCATCGCGGGGCCGCTGCCGATCGTCGGGGGCTCCGGCAGCCCCGCCCGGGTCCTGGCGCTGGTCGAGCGATGAACGTCGCCGAGGCCGTTGGGGCGATCCTCGCCTCGCTCGGCGTCAACACCGCTTTCGGCGTCGTCGGCAGCGGCAACTTCCACGTGACCAACGCGCTCGTGGCGCACGGCGTGCGGTTCGTCGCCGCTCGTCATGAGGGCGGCGCGGCGACCATGGCCGACGCGTACGCCCGGATGAGCGGCACCGTCGCCGTGCTCAGCGTCCATCAGGGGCCGGGGCTCACCAACGCGCTGACCGGCGTCACCGAGGCCGCCAAGAGCCGCACCCCCCTGCTGGTGCTGGCCCCGGAGGCCACCGCACCGGGCTCCAACTTCTGGATCGACCAGTCCGGCCTCGCCTCCGCGGTAGGTGCGCTCGCGGCCAGGGTCGGATCGGCCGAGACCGTGGTCGACGACACCGTCATGGCCTTTCTGGCCGCGTTGCTGGGACGCCGCACGGTCGTGCTCAACTTACCTCTGGACGTCCAGGCCGCCGAGTTGCCCGACGAGGCGCTGCGGGCCGTACGGGAACTGCGCGCGGGCCGGACCGGACAGGGTGCGGGGGGAACCCAGGAAGCGCAGGGGAGGCAGGAAGCGCAGCGGGCCCAGAAAGCGCAGGGGGCTCAGAGGCAGGCGGCGTGGGGGCTCACCTTCCCGAGGGGGCAGGCGTCCGGCGAGCAGGCGGACGAGCCCGGCGGGCCGTCCCAGGCGGTGACCGACCTCGCCGAGCTGCTGGCCGCGGCCGAGCGGCCCGTGTTCGTGGCCGGGCGTGGGGCCCGCGGGGCGCGGCGTGAGCTGGAGGCGCTGGGGGTGGTACGGCTCGGCCTGCCCATGGTGATCGTGATCTACGACGACGAGGCCTATGGCGCGGAGGTCCACCACTTCGGCCCGGGCGGGTTCCCGCTGGACACCGTCACGTTCCCCCCGGCGGACATCGCGCGGATCGCCCGAGGCTTCGGCTGCGACACGGTGACAGTACGGGAGAGCGCCGATCTGGCCGGAGTCGCCGAGTGGCTGAAGGGCAGGCGGGACAGGCCCCTGGTCGTGCATGCCAAGGTCACCAAGCACGGGTCATGGTGGTTGGAGGAGGCGTTCCGGGGCCACTGACGGTGCAGGTTACTCACCCGTAGGTTACGGTTCAGGCATGGCTGAGATCGTGTACCCGCCGGTGATCCGGACCGCCCTGGCGCTCTTCAAGATGCTGGACGTCAAAATCCACGTGGAAGGTTCGGAGCGCGTCCCCCGGACCGGCGGGGCCGTGCTGGTCAGCAACCACATCAGCTATCTCGACTTCATCTTCGCCGGGTTCGCCGCCCGGCCGTCGCGGCGCCTGGTGCGGTTCATGGCCAAGAAGCAGGTGTTCGATCACCCGATCTCCGGGCCTCTGATGCGCGGGATGCACCACATCCCCGTGGACAGGTCGGCGGGCGCCGGCGCGTACGACGAGGCGGTGCGCGCGCTGAAAGGCGGGGAGATCATCGGGAACTTCGCCGAGGCCACGATCAGCCGTTCCTTCACGATCAAGACCATCAAGAGCGGCCCGGTCCGGATGGCGGCCGCCGCCGGGGTCCCGCTCATTCCGATGGCCCTTTGGGGGACCCAGCGGCTCTGGACCAAGGGCCGCCCCCGTGCCCTGACCCAGCGGCACGTCCCTGTCACGATCCTGGTCGGCGAACCCGTGCACCCCGGCGAGGAGGACGGCTTCGGCAAGGCCACGGCCGACCTCCGCCAGCGCATGTCGCAGCTGCTCGACCGCGCTCAGCGGACGTACCCGGAGATCCCGCCGGGCGTGTGGTGGCAACCCGCCCACCTCGGCGGCACGGCTCCCACCCCGGAGGAGGCGGCGGCGATGGACGCGGCCGAGCGGAGGCGCCGATCGGCCTGAACGGGCACGCCTCCCGCCCTACCGGCCGGACGGCGGATGGGGCTCAGGCGGTCGAGCTGTTGAATCCCGGTTACCTACCGGCCGGGACGTCGCCCCAGAGGCCGGGTCCTGGCGGACCCGCCGGCCGCCGGGCCACGGCCGCCCCACCGGCAAGGAGACGGCGGCCCCGGCTCAGGGCTGGCCGACCTGTTGGACCGGGTCGCGTTGCTGGACGTGGGCGGGGCCGTTGAAGATGACGTGCGGACCCTCATGGGTCTGGTTCAGCGCCCACAGGCCGATGACGTTGGCGCAGGCGAACACGATCGCGACCAGGCTGGCGAGGATGAGGCGGCGCCGCCGTTCGCGGCGCCTCCAGTCGGCCCGCGCCTGCCGGTAGGCGTGGGGAGGCGCGTGCACTTGGGCGGCCAGCGCGTCGAGCGTCTCGCGCAGCCTCTCCTCGCCGACGGGACCCCGAGTCATGATCGTTCCTCCATTGCCCGCGTTAGCGTCGCCATGCCGCGTGCCGTGTGTGACTTGACCGCGCCGCAGGAGATGCCCATGGCGGCGGCGATTTCGCTCTCCCGCAGGCCAAGCCAGTATCGCAGCACCAGTGCCTCCCGCTGGCGGTCGGGCAGCCGTTTGAGGGCGGCCACGAGTTCCCGCTGGTCATCGCGGAGCAGGGCTTCGCTCTCCGCGGACACCACTCCGTCCTCGACGTTCTCCGTGTGCTTGCGCGCGACCTGCAGGTGCCGTACCCGCATCCGGATCAGGTTGACGACGACCCCGCGCAGGTAGGCCAGCGCGGCGTCCGCGCTTCGCAGCTTGTTCCAGCGCCGGTAGAGCTGCCAGAAGGCCTCCGCCACGATGTCCTCGGCGTCGTCCGCGCCGAGCAGCACGGCCAGCCGGAGCATCGGCGTGTAGTGCGCCGCGAACAGCTGGGCCAGCGCGGCCTCCTTGTCCAGACTCTGCACATCAGCCGGCATGCCTTGGCCCTCGACGGTGTTCTGGTTCTCCACATCGGCCGTGGGGTCGTGGTCGTCGACGGCTTCCATGGCGGGCCGTAGGACCGGAGGCAGTGGGCGAAGGCTCATGCCGGCCTCACAGGTGTGGTCGGGAACGGAGCGGTCGCGGTGCCCCGGGCCGTCATCCGGCCGAAGAGCGGCGTGAGCGCCGCCGCGACCACGAGGTTGATGAGGAGGGCCACCACCGCGGCATACGCCGGCACCCGCACGCCCAGCAGGTCGACGGTGACCACCGACGAGAACCCGCCCCAGACGACCATCAGCGTGCCGGAGGCCATGCCGACCGCCCATCCGGAGAGCAGCGCCCACCGGTGCGGCCATCGGGTGAACACTCCCAGAGCCACGGTCGGGAAGGTCTGCAGGATCCAGACCCCGCCGAGCAGTTGGAGGTTGATCGCGTCCTGGTTGCGCAGGCCCAGCACGAACGCGATCGCGCCGAATTTCGCGGTCAGCGAGACCCACTGCGCCACCCGGGCCTGGTGCTTGGGCGTGGCGAGGGGGTGGAAGTACTCCACGTAGATGTCCCGGACGAACGACGTCGCCGCCGCGATCGACATCACGGCCGCCGGGACGAGGGCGCCCACCGCGAACGCGCCCAAGAGGACGCCGGTCAGCGCGGCCGGCATGAGCTGCTTGATGAGCAGCGGCAGGGCCGCCTCCGCGCTGCCCGGCGGGGCGTCGACGCCCGCCGCGAGCGCGGCCACCCCGAGGAGGCCGAAGAGCCCCAGGACCGCCGTCCAGGCCGGGAGCGCGATCGTCACCTTGCGCACGGTCTCCGCGCTCGACGCGGCGAAGGCCGCGGTCAGCACGTGCGGGTACATGAGCAGCGCCAGCGCCGACCCCAGGGCGAGGGTGGCGAACACCGGGTACATCTCCGGCTGCAACGTCAGCGACGCTTCCGGCAGCCCCGTGCCGAGCAGGTTGCGCTCCGCGGTGGCGAAGATGCGACCGGTGCCGCCGAGCCGATCCAGCACGACCGCGACGACGCCGAGCACGGCACCGAAGATGGCCGCCCCCTTCACGAGTGAGATCACCGCCGGGGCGCGCAGGCCGTACTTGTAGGTCGCCGCGGCGAGCACGGCGAAGACCGCGACGAGCGCCAGGTCGCCGGTCCAGCCGCTGGGGTAGAGCCCGCCGGCGGTGAGCACCGCCCGGATTCCGAGCACCTGCAGCGCTATGTAGGGCATCGTGGCGAGGATCCCGGTGAGCGCGACCACCAGGGCCAGGGGCGCCGAGCCGTACCTCGCCTTGACGTATTCGGCGACCGTCACGCAGCCGTGCTCCCTGGCCGCGGTCCACAGCCGCGGCAGCAGCACGAACGCGAGCGGGTAGACGATCACCGTGTACGGCAGGGCGAAGAAGCCGATCGCGCCGACTCCGTACACTAGGCCGGGCACCGCGGCGAATGTGTACGCGGTGTAAATCGTGCCGCCGAGCAGGAACCACGTGACGACGGAGCCGAATCGGCGGCTCGCCAGCGCCCAGTCATCGAGCGTCGGCAGCTCGTCGGCGCGCCAGAACCAGCGGGCCGTCACCGCGACGAGGGACGTCCCACCGAGCACGGCGAGGAAAGCCGCGACCGTCGCCGGGTTGTTGGTCATACCCACCGCCATGGGGTGCAGATGTCACCTGGATGTTGCGCTCAGGTGGCAATTGGTTGACGGGAAATCTAGGCGAAATTTGATGTAAACCAAAACCGATCACTCGGCAACAAGTAACCAGACACGAGAAGACCTTGGAGGAGCCATGCCAAGCGAGGGCGCAGCACGAGGAAGGACGCTGTCGCGGGTCCTGGCGGCCATATGCCTGGCCGCCCCCTTCGTGGCGCTGCTCTGGGTGCCGTCGTATGCCAAGGAACGCCCAACCTTGTCAGGAATGCCGTTCTTCTATTGGTACCCGCTGATGTGGGTGCCCGCGAGCGTTGTGTTGATGCTCGTGGCATACGCACTGCTCCGACGAGGTAACCGCTCTTAACCTGATCCACCTTCGAGCGAGCGGGGAACAGCCCGCCCGCGTGATGT
>JBIOWF010000319.1:0-12820 GCA_044868295.1 Microtetraspora sp.
GGATCACCGACCGCAGGCGCGACCACCTGCACAAGGTCACCACACGGCTTGTTCGCGAGAACCAAGTGATCGCCGTGGAAGACCTGACCGTCCGCAACATGGTGAGAAACCACTCGCTGGCCCGCGCGCGAAGCCACGAACCAGCTGCTCAGTCTGGGCCACCGGCGAATCGCCGCGCTGGCCGGTCGCGTCGCCTCCTTCCGAGCCGCCCAGCGGCTCAGGGGCTTTCGCGCCGCTCTCGCCGAGTGGGGCGTCGGCGAGATCCCCGACCTCGTCGTCACGGAGCTGACCACCACCGACGGCGCTCGCGCCGCCGTGGCGCGGATGATGGAACTGCCCGAGCCGCCGACCGCGGTGCTCGCCCTCAACCTGGGCATCAGCACCGCGGTGCTGATGGACCGGATCGCCAACCATCGTGAAGCCGCCTTCATCGCCGTCGACGAGACCGAGCTGTCCGCGGAGCTCGGGATCACAGCCATCACCCACGACTTCCAGGAAATAGGCCGGCAGGCGGCCTTGCTGGCCATCGAACGAATCGCCAAACCGGACGCGCCCACCCGCACGATCACACTCCCCAGCGTCCTCGTCAGACGCGGCTCCGGCGAACTACCCCCGAAGCAGGCCCGCGGCCCGGTCCGGCGACATCGCGATGCTCCGTGACCAGCCGGCGTCCCTGACGACGGTACAGCTGCCGCTCGCCGGGACGGGTTTCCGCGCGGGTGAAGTCGCCGCGCTCACGGCCAAGGTCGGCGACGTGAAGTCGATCACGCCGTCCGGCCTTTTCCTCAGATCTCGCCCTTGGTCTCCAACCGCTGCAGGGCCTTCGCCAGCGCGTGGGCGGCCAACCCGACCTGCCACTCGCGGGCGCCGAGCTCCCTCAGCCGGGCCGTCACCGAATCGTCGGTCACCTCAGCCGGCGGCTCCCACGTGAGCCGCCGGATCGCGTCCGGCTGCAGCAGGTTCTCCGTCGGCATCCGGTGCTCGTCGGCGAGCGCGGCGACCACCGCACGCGCCGCCGCGAGCCGCTTGGCGGCGGCCGGATCACGGTCCGGCCCCCGGTTGGCCGGCGGCGGACCGTCACCCGGCCCCATGGGCTGCGGCAGCGCCGAGTCCGGCATCGTGCGTCCCCGCGTCACCGCGGCGAGCCAGTCGCGCAGGTGACGGCGGGCGCTGCGGCCGGTGAAAGGCGCGATCTCGGTGAGCGCCTTCGTGGCGCGCGGCTGGTCGAGCGCGGCCTGGACGATGGCCGAGTCGGGCAGCACCCGGCCCGGCGCCAGGTCGGCGTCCTGGGCGATCCCGTCACGCAGCGTCCACAGCTCGCGGACCACGGCGAGACCGCGCAGCGACCGTACGCGGTGGATGCCCGACGTGCGCCGCCACGGGTCATGCCGCGGCGGGGCGACCGGCGCCGCCAGGATCGCGGCGAACTCCTCCATTGCCCAGTCCAGCTTCCCGGACTCCGCCAGCTCCGCGTGCAGCACCTCGCGGAGCTCGATCAGCACCTCCACGTCGAGCGCCGCATAGCGCAGCCAGCCCTCGGGGAGAGGGCGGTTGGACCAGTCGGCGGCCGAGTGGCCCTTCTCCAGCCGCAGGCCGAGGACCACCTCGACCATCGTGCCCAGCCCGACCCGCTCGTAGCCGAGGAGCCGTCCGGCCAGCTCTGTGTCGAAGATCTGACGCGGCCGGAAGCCCAGCTCGGCCAGACAGGGCAGGTCCTGCGTGGCCGCGTGCAGGACGATCTCGGCGTCCTTGACCGCCGTGTCCAGGGCGCTCAGGTCGGGGCAGGCGATCGGGTCGATCAGCGCGCTGCCCGCTCCGGCCCGGCGCAGCTGGACCAGGTAGGCACGGCCGCTGTAGCGGTATCCCGAGGCGCGCTCGGCGTCCACCGCGACCGGCCCGGTGCCCCGGGCGAAGGCCTCCACGGCCGCCGCCAGCGCGGCGGCGTCCTCGATGACGGGCGGAATTCCCTCACGCGGCTCCAACAGCAGCTGGACTTCAGGTTCGGTCACTGGTTCATGGAACTTTCGGGTCTTCACGGCGTGCGGAGCGCGGATGCAGCGCCGCGACGTCGGGTGGGAGGGGTGGCATGCCCGCTGCGAGACACATCAGGTCACACCACGCGGACACGTGCACCGACAGGTCCTCGTCGAGCGGAGACCACGACGCACGCAGCTCCAGCTCGGTGCTGACGGGATCGTCGGCCTTGTTGCCGAAGCCCTCCGACACCGCACGGGTCACCGTGCCCCCGGCGGCGGCGTACGCCGCTCCGTGGGCGTCCAGGGAGTCGGTGAGCCAACTCCAGGCTACCGGGCCGAGGAGGGGGTCGGAGGTGATCTCGGGCTCCATGTCGGCCCGGACGTAGGCGACCAGGCGGAACGGCCCCTCCCAGCCACGCTGGCCGTCGGGGTCGAACAGCAGGATGAGGCGTCCGACGGCGAGCTCGTCGTCGTCGCGATAGACGGAGGCGCCGACCGCTCCCGAATAGGGCGCCAGGCGCTGCGGTGCCGGAATGTCCTCCAGCTCGATCTCCGGTCTCGTCTCGGTAGGCCGCAGCGTCTCCAGCGCCCGCCGGAAGGCGGCGGGAGCCGGCGGCACGTCACCGAGGGTCATGACCGAAGCGTAGGTCGGATTCGGCTGCGCGCGAAGCAGGGGGGTGGCTATGGGGGGCATATGTGGTGGTCAAGCCGAGGCCGTCACAAGCAGCACGACGGATCCGCAGTCCATGCACACCCATTCCGGACACTCATCGTGGCCGTCCGGGCATGGTGGCTGCTCGAACACGCGCTCGGCGTCACAGCCGGCACAGTGTTCAGTGCGGCGTTCGGGGGAACTCCACATCGAAGTCATCGCTCCGGGCCTCTCGTCGGGTCCACGGTCGCGCCCCTCGGATCTCCTGCCTCCACGGTCGCCAGATACCGCCTCTCTATCTGGCCGATCCTCGCTACGGCAAGATCCGCGGGACGTTCCGCTGTCGGTCGGGACTGCTCTGACGTTGGCATGTCCCGGCGACATTTCCCCGCAACGCGCTCGGCGTGTCTCGAAAGTGGTATTGGAATCGATGCCTGACAGCCGATTGGCGAACACTTTGCCTGGCGCAGGGCCGCCCTCGCGATGCGTGGTGTCCACCCTATCGATCATTGGGCGGCTCTGTACCCGCGGCGCGCGGCCGTATCGGCGGGAACTCGCAGCTCGCCCGGCTCTTCGCCGCCTTTTCGCGGGCCTCAAGGTGGAGGGTTGCCGCACCGACCGGTGCCTCGACATGGCAGGCTGGACGGGTGAACGCCCAGCTTGCCGAGTCCCCCTTCATCCGCGCCTGCCGCCGGGAGCCCGTCCCGCACACGCCCGTCTGGTTCATGCGCCAGGCCGGCCGGTCACTGCCCGAGTACCGCCGCCTGCGTGAGGGCACCGCGATGCTGGACGCGTGCGCCACGCCGGACCTCGTGGTCGAGATCACGATGCAGCCGGTCCGCCGATACGGCACGGATGCGGCGATCTTCTTCAGCGACATCGTGGTCCCGCTCAAGGCCATCGGCATCGATCTGGACATCAAGCCCGGCGTGGGCCCGGTCGTCGACTCCCCGATCCGTGACGCGTCCGGGGCGGCCACCCTGCGGCCCATCGAGCCGATCGACGTTCCGTACGTCACGGAGGCCGTGCAGGCGCTGGTCAAGGAGCTCGACGGGATCCCGCTCATCGGCTTCGCGGGCGGCCCGTTCACCCTGGCGTCCTACCTGATCGAGGGCGGACCTTCCAAGAACCACGACCACACCAAGGCCATGATGTACGGCCGGCCGGAGCTGTGGCACGAGCTCATGGACCGGCTCACCACGATCACCCTGGGCTTCCTGCGGATCCAGGTCGACGCCGGAGCCTCGGCGATCCAGCTCTTCGACTCCTGGGTCGGCGCGGTCGCGCCCGAGGACTACCGGACCCTCGTGCTCCCGCACACCAGCCGGATCTTCGCCGGGCTGGCCGACCTCGACGTGCCACGCATCCACTTCGGCGTCGGCACCGGCGAGCTGCTCGGCGTGATGGGAGAGGCCGGGGCCGACGTGGTCGGCGTCGACTGGCGGGTGCCGCTGGACGAGGCCGCGCTCCGCGTCGGAGCCGGCAAGGCGCTGCAGGGCAACCTGGACCCGGCCATCCTGCTGGCCCCCTGGGGGGTCGTCGAGGAGCGGGCCAGGGCCGTCCTGGAGCGCGGCCGAGTGGCGGAGGGACACGTATTCAACCTTGGCCACGGTGTGCTCCCGTCCACCGACCCCGACCAGCTCGCCCGCCTCACCGACCTCGTCCACCAGGCCTCGGCCCGCTGAACAAGCGCCGACGTGCCGGGTCCGTGAGGCCTCGGCCTCCTGACCGGCCGCCGACGGGCCGCGTCCACGGGCCCATGATCCGCCGGCCAAGCGTCGACGGACCTCGTCCCGGAGTCCTCGTCCAGGAGGCCTCGGCCCGCTGACCGACCGCTGAGGCCTCGTTTTCACGAGGCCTCAGCGCCTGCGGCCGTCGGCGTCACCGCCGCGCGTCAGGCGGGTGACTTCTCCGACTCCTGCTCGGTGGGCGCCGGCGGCGTGACCGGGGCCGGTGGCGCCGGTGGTGCCGGGGGTGCGACCGGCGCGGGAGGCGGAGGCGTGCGGCGTGGCCGGATCCGGCGCCAGAGCGTCGCCACGATCAGCCAGATCACGGCGAACACGACCAGCCACGGGAGCAGCGCGCCGATCACGGTCAGGCCGACGTCGACGGCCTCGACCAGGGACTTCCACCCGGCCTTGAGGCCGCTGAAGAAGCCGGACGGCGCCTTCTCGGGCTCGGGCAGCTTGGCCGCGGGGCCGACCAGGCTGAGGGTGACGGTCGCCATGCCGGTCTGCGCGGCGAGGGCCTTCTGCCGGGCCTGCAGCGCCTCCAGTTCGGCCTCACGGTTGGAGATCTCCCGCTCGATCTCGAGGATCTCACCGATCTTGTTGGCCTTCGTCAGCAGCGTGCGGAACTGGTCGAGGGCGGCGGTGGCCGACTTCACCCGGCTCTCCACGTCGGCGACCTCTTCGGTGACGTCCTGCGCGCCCTGGTGGATCGACTCGCGCTTGCCGAGGTCCCGGCCCAGTTGCGCCAGCACGTCGGGGTAACGGGTGGGCGGGATCTTGAACGTGATCACCGCCTCGTTGCTCTGGGAGTACGAGTCGCTCTTCTCGTCGGAGACGTGGCCACCCGCGGCCGTCACGATCTGCTTGGCCTTGTCCGACGCCGCCGCCACGTCTTTGGCGCGCACGGTGAGCTCGGCGGTGTAGATGATCGACCGGTCCACCTGTGTGATCTCGATTTGCTCCGTCGGCTCCTGCCGCGACTCGCTGACGGAGTCCTGGGCCGCCTCGGGAACGGCCTTGCCCGCGGCCTCGGACGAGCCGGAGCCGCCGAAGGCCCTGTCGGAGGCGGGCAGCGGCGCACCCGCCTCCGTGCTGGTCGCCTGCCCGCCCCCGCAGCCGGAGATGAGAAAGGAAACCGCCGCGAGGGCGGCGATGCCGTACCGGAATCTGGTCATGCCCTCAAGACGGTTCGCCGGTGAGGGCGGTTTGGCTGCCTTGGTCACGATGGCGTCACGCTTGCGGCGCATCCCGCCACCTGCGGCAGATCCCGATGGAGTCAGATGCGGCACCCGGATGGTCATGGCGGTGGAGAAGGGGGGCACGCAGGCCGGTAGCGTTTGCTGACATGGAAGGGACGCATTCTCTGTCCGGCGCAAGTCATGTCGTGGTCATCGGGGGCGGTATCGCCGGTCTGGCCGCGGCCTGGTATTTGAGCCGCGGTGCCGATGACCGGCTGCGGATCACGGTGCTCGACGGCGCCGCCCGGATCGGCGGCAAGCTGCACTCCTCCGAGGTGGCGGGTGTCGAGGTCGACGCGGGCGCCGAGGCCATGCTCGCCCGCCGGCCGGAGGGCAAGGAACTCGCCCGGCTCGTGGGCCTGGGCGACGAGCTGGCCGACCCGGGCACCACCCAGGCGTCCATCCTGTCCAGGGGATCGCTGCACGTGCTGCCCAAGGGCCACGTCATGGGTGTGCCCGGAGACCTGACCACGCTGGGCAGGTCGGGCATCCTCTCGCCAGGCGGGCTCCTCCGGGTGCCGCTGGACCAGATCCTCCCGCCGACGCTCGTCACGACGGATGTCTCGGTGGCCGCCTACATCCGGGCCCGCATGGGCAGCGAGGTCGTCGAACGGCTGATCGAGCCGATGCTGGGCGGCGTCTACGCGGGCCGTTCGGACATGCTGTCCCTCGACGCCACGATGCCCCGCATCGCCACCGTGGCCCGGACCGAGCGTTCCCTGCTGCGGGCCGCGAAGGACATCGTCGACGAGACGCCCGCGGATGCCGGGCCGGTGTTCACGACTCTCAGGGGCGGGCTGGGCGGCCTGCCGCGGGCGGTCGCCGATGCCTCCGGCGCGGACATCCGTACGGACGTCATGGTGCGCGAGCTCATCCGGACCGAGCACGGCTGGCGGCTCGTCACCGGCCCGACCCGGGACGAGGCCGTCATAGAGGCCGACGCCGTGATCCTGGCCGTTCCGGCCACGGCCGCGTCGCGGCTCCTGGAGCGCGAGGTCCCGAAGGCCGCGGCGGAGCTGGCCAGGGTCGAATACGCCGGCATGGCCATCGTCACACTGGCCTACCCCAAGGCGGCGTTCCCCGACGCGCCGACCGGCAGCGGCTACCTGGTGCCGCCCGTGGAGGGCAGGCCGGTCAAGGCCGTGACCTTCAGCACGACGAAGTGGCCGCACCTGGCCGAGGCCGACCGCAACCTGGTGATCGTCCGTTGCTCGATGGGGCGGCTGGGGGAGGAGCTCGTGCTCCAGCGCGACGACGCCGAGCTCGTCGCCCTCGCGATGAACGAGATGACCGAGGTCATGGGGGTGCGCGGGTTGCCGCTCGACACCAGGGTCACCCGGTGGGGCGGCGCGCTCCCGCAGTACAACGTCGGCCATCTCGACCGGGTGGCCCGCATCCGCGCGGCCGTGGCCGTACAGCCCGGACTGGCCGTCTGCGGCGCCGCCTACGACGGCCTCGGCATCCCGGCCTGCATCGCCACCGGCCGTACGGCCGCCGCCCGGATTCTGGACCACCTCGAGAGACACGGCAGAATGTCGGTATGACGGACGGCAGCGCGCGACCCAAGGCTCGCGATCTCAACCAGGTGATCCGGTACACGATGTGGTCGGTCTTCCGGCTGCGCGACCAGTTGCCGCCCAATCGTGAGGGTGTCGCCGACGAGGTCGGCGATCTGCTGGCCCAGTCGGCGGAGAAGGACGTCACCACCCGCGGCTGCTACGACGTCTCCGGCTTCCGCGCCGACGCGGACTACATGTTCTGGTGGCACGCGCCGACGCCCGAGGACCTGCAGGAGACCTACTCCCGCTTCCGCCGTACGGCCCTCGGCCGCGCCAGCGAGCCGGTCTGGTCGGCGATGGCGCTGCACCGGCCGGCCGAGTTCAACAAGTCACACGTCCCGGCCTTCCTGGCCGACGAGGAGCCGAAGGGGTTCGTCTGCGTCTATCCCTTCGTGCGGTCCCTGGAGTGGTATCTGCTGGAGGACTCCGAGCGCCGGGCCATGCTCGCCGAGCACGGGAAGATGGCCCGTGACTACCCCGACGTGCGCTCGAACACGGTCGCCTGCTTCGCGCTGAACGACTTCGAGTGGATGCTGGCGTTCGAGGCCGACGAGCTGCACCGCATCGTCGATCTAATGCGCCACCTGCGCGGAGCCGAGGCACGGCGGCACACGAGGATCGAGATCCCGTTCTACACGGGCACCCGCAAGCCGGTCAGCGAGCTCGTCGCCACACTGCCCTGACCAGCCGGCGAAGGCGTGCGGCCCTATGCGAGATGTCGGAAATGGGCCGCATTGCCCGTAATCTCATGTCAACTTCTGAGATCGCCGATATGATCTCGTGACCTTTGCCATACTCGAACGAAATCTCCACATCGTTGTGAGGCAAGGTGGCCACGGGGATGGCACGTTCCAGAGGGCGCCGTCGGAAAGGGCGGGCCAGGTCGCGGGTTCTCGAGGTGTCCATCGGGGTCGCGGCGCTCGCGCTCGCGGGCCTCGCCGTCGCCCGGCCGCTGCTCCAGGACGGCGGGCGTCCCCAGGTCGGTACGGTTGCCGCCCCCGCGGCGCCGCCCGCTCCCGCCGGCGACCTCACCGTGGCAAGCGTCGACGGCGCCCCGTCGAAAGCGGAGACCAGAGCCTCCGGGCCGTCGAAGTACACGGACACGAGGGCGGTGGCCTACTTCACGGGCCGGTGGAAGGACGCCACGACCGAGCGGGTCAGCGACATCCGCACGGCCGGGCGATACCTGCGCATCTACACCGACCTGCCGGAGGACGCGGACAACTCCAGAGCGGCCATCACGCTGTGCAAGCGGGGCCTGGAGTACCTCGCCGAGCTGGGAGAGCCCTACCCTGTCGTGTTCGTCCACGCCGAGTTCGGTGAGAACGGCAACCCCGTCCTGGCCAACATCCTCGGCCCCGACGACACCGACTGCCGAGTCAGCCATCCCCACCCCGGTTGATCGATCCAGGGATGGCACCGCGCTAACCTCGTCGCCGGGTCGGCATGTCGTTCACGGGCGCCATTCCTCGCTGTAGTCGGGATGCTGGTCGTAGACACTCGCTCGCAACTTGATCGCGGTCAAGAACCCCTGAAGCTCACCCACCGGCGATTCCGCATGCTTGGAGTACCAGGCGAGAGCCTCCTTGTTCAGGGCGACCAGGCGACGATCAGCGTCGATATCACGTTGTGCCTGTTCGATCAGCTCCGTGATCCACTGGTCTCGGGGGCTGCCGGATGACGGCTCGAAGCGGGCGACGTCCCTGCCGAGGTTCCTCGCTCGCTCATCCAGTCGGGCCTTGAAAAAGGCGAGCAGTTCATCCATCTGAGCTCCTCCGGGTGTTCAGCGCACGGCACCTCTTCCCACTCTTCCAGCAGGTCGTCGATGCTGGCAGGAGATCGTCAGGGTCACGGGCGGTGCTCACCGGCGCGTGTGGCCCGAATACGTGCCGGTGCTCAAGCGTGAGACCTACTCAGCGGGGTGCAGGGTGAGGGAGACGGAGTTGATGCAGTAGCGGTCGTCGGTCGGCGTGGGGTAGCCCTCGCCGTGGAACACGTGGCCGAGGTGGGAGTCGCAGGCCGCGCAGCGGACCTCCACGCGCGTCATGCCGAGAGAGCGGTCTTCGATGAGGGTCACCGCCTCCGACTTCGACGGCTCGAAGAACGACGGCCAGCCGCAGTGCGAGTCGAACTTCGACTCCGACCGGAACAGCTCCGCTCCGCAGGCTCGGCAGGAGTAGATCCCGATTGTCTTCGTGTCGACGTACTCGCCGGTGAAGGGGCGTTCCGTGCCTGCCTGGCGCAGCACGCGGAACTCCTCGGGCGACAGCTGGACGCGCCACTCGGCGTCGCTCTTGACCACCTTGTCCATGTTCACCAGCCTATTTCTCGGCAGCTTCGCGAGCGGTTCGCGTAGTCACTCCGTAAGAACTACCTCAGGGTGCGACACCTTCCCGCAAGAGTCTTTCGCGAGGAAGCATCCTTACGGGGCTGTTTTGGCGTCTCTATATACGTGGGGGGCTGATCGCCCACCACCGAGGGTGAGATCACTCGTCCGGCCGTCACGGCGGCGAAGGGCCCGACCCGTGCTGGGCACCGCCGTGATAGATGCTGTTTCGAGTGGTCCGTCGGGTCCGTCCCGTTCGCGAACGCAGTGAGCGGACACACGCGCCTGCGGGATTCGCGAAGCGAGCTCCGAGCCGCCGCAAGGCAAGGAGCTCGTGTGAGCTCCCGGTTCGGCCGCCGTTGGCAGCCCGGGACGGACCTGCCCACCCTGGGTAGGGTCGGAATCATGGCTTCGCCGTATATAGAAATCGAGGTCGGGGGCCGGACGATCAAGGTCAGCAACCCCGGCAAGATCTACTTCCCCGCGATCGGGGCCACCAAGCGTGAGCTGGTGGAGTACTACGTGAGCGTCGGCGAGGGCGCGCTCCGGGCGGTCCACGAGCGCCCCACCTACCTCAAGCGGCACCCTGACGGCGTCGAAAACGAGGCGATCTACCAGAAGCGGCTGCCCAGGCACCCGGACTGGATCGAGACCGTCACGGTGCGGTTCCCCAGCGGGCGGACGGCCGACGCCCTCTGCCCGACGGAGATCGCCGCCCTCGCGTGGTGCGCCAACCTGGGCACGATCGACTTCCATCCGTGGCACGCGCGCAGGTCCGACCTGGAGCATCCGGACGAGTTGCGCATCGACGTGGACCCGCAGCCGGGCACCGGTTTCGAGCAGGCCCGCGAGGTCGCTTTCGTCGCCAGGGAGATCCTCGACGAGCTCGGCATCGCCGGTTTCCCCAAGACCTCGGGCAATCGGGGCATCCACGTCAACGTGCGCATCCAGCCCCGCTGGACGTTCACGGACGTACGGCATGCCGCCATCGCCTTCGCCCGTGAGGTGGAGCGGCGTCTTCCCGGTCTGGCCACCAGCGCGTGGTGGAAGGAGGAGCGCGGAGAGAAGGTCTTCATCGATTACAACCAGAACGCGCATGACCGGACGGTGGCCGGCGCCTACTCCGTGCGCGCCAGACCCGACGCCACGGTCTCGGCGCCGGTGACCTGGGCGGAGCTGGCAGACTGCGACCCGCGTGACTTCGACGTCAGGACGATGCCGGAGCGGTTCGCCCGGCTCGGCGACGTGCACAAGGCCATCGACGACGAGGCGTTCGACATCGGCACGCTGCTCGAATGGTATGAGAAGGACGAGCGCGGCGATCTCCCATACCCGCCCAACTATCCCAAGATGCCCGGCGAGCCCAAACGCGTCCAGCCGTCCAAAGCACGCGACTAGCGAAGAACCCTGGCCTGCCGGAAGGGGGGAGGCGACCCGGTTCGGGCACGTCGCGTCGGCGGGTCTGGGGTGAGGATTAAATATTAGCGACCGGTCGGTCATATTGTTTGGTAGGGTTTGGGGGTGATCGACGGACGGCTTCAGCGCGGGGAGCGGACCCGGCGGGCGGTGCTTGATACAGCTGTCTCGCTGGCCTCGGTGGAGGGTCTGGAGGGTCTTTCGCTCGCCAGGGTCGCCGAGGCCCAGGGCGTGAGCAAGTCCGGACTGTTCGCCCACTGGCCGGACAAGCAGCGGCTCCAGCTCGCGATCGTGGAGCACGCCCGTCGGCAGTGGATCGAGCGGATCGTGGAGCCCGCGCTGCGCGAGCCGAGGGGCGTGCGCCGGCTCTGGGCCCTGCACGTGTGGCGGCTGGCCTTCTACGAGGCGGGAGTGTTGCCCGGGGGCTGCTTCTTCGCCGCCGTCGGCGCGGAGTTCGCCGACCGCCCGGGGCCGGTCGGCGACGCGATCGCCCAGGCCAACGATCAGTGGATGGACCTGCTCGCCTGGAACGTCATTCAGGCCGTTGAACGCGGAGAGCTGCCACGGGGCACCGACGCGGGCCAACTCGCGTTCGAAATCCAGGCGCTCGGCGAGGCCGTGGTCGTCCACACGCACCTGCTCCGCCGAGGGCGCTCCTACGAATACGCGAGACGTGCCGTGCTCGACCGGCTCCGTGCTCTCGCAACCGACCCCAGCATCCTCCCGGAGGCCTGACATGACGACCGCTCTGCGGATCGGGCACATCCAGCCGGTCCAGATCCACTTCGAGGACCTCGACGCTATGGGCGTCGTCCACAACGGCCGCTATGTCCTGCTGCTGGAGCGCGCGCTGTCGGCGTACTGGGCCGAGCGGGGCTGGCCGTTCGACCCCGCCCGCCCGCATTTCGCCGACATCTTCTTCGTGGTGCGCGAGTTCGTCATCACTTACCACCTGCCCATCGCCACCGTGGGCGAGGTCGCCGTGCACTTCTGGGTCGAGCACCTCGGCACCAGCAGCGCGGTGTACGGCTTCCGCGTCCTGTCCGGCGATCACTCCGTCGTCCACGCCGAAGGCCGTCGCGTCCAGGTGAAGCTGGATCCGGCGACGCTCCGGCCGAGCCCGATCGGCGATGCGGTGCGCGAGGCCATCGCCCCACTGCTGGGCACGCCTGCCTAGTTCGGCTTCCCTCGCCGCATGGCCCGCGCTGTCAGGGGGTGGCGAAGAAGGCGCAGCGGCTCGTTCAACCTGTGTACTCGGCTCATCCAAGGGTTGTCCAAGGGGGATGAAGCCCCGTTTCGCCCACGTTAATTACGGATAGTAGTTACTCAGTCGCTGACTGATGGCGGGCGCTCGCCGAATATCCGGCCCAGCCGGCAAGGACCGCCACCGACCCGCCGGACCGTCGCCGTACCGCTCGCGACATCCGGACGAGGAAACCGACGATCCCGCACCCAGGCCCGCCACGACTGCGCCACGACTGCGCCACGACTTCACGAAAGGACGGGCACATGGACGCTACTCAGGTGTGCTTCTACGAGGGTCCCAACTACACCGGCAAGGAGCACATTTACAACGAGAACGATGACGTGACGTTCCACTATCCCGAGGAGCTCAACGACCGATTCAAGTCGGTCAAGGTCGGCGCCCTGGTCAAGGTGCTGGCCTGGCAGCACAGCGATGGCGGCGGCAAGCACGAGATCTGGGAGAAGGACAACCCCGACATCAGCGCCATTGACGGCCTCTCGAAGTTCAAGATCATCGCAAACAGCACCCAGGCCATCGCGGTCCGGTTCGAGAAGCACGTCGCCAACGGTCCCTACTGCATGTACATCAAGGCGGCAGGGGTGTCCGACGGCATGGTCAAGTCGTGCGCCGACGACCCGCGGTTCAAGCTGATCGGGATCATGCCCGTGGAGGGTCCG
>JBIOWF010000320.1:0-10249 GCA_044868295.1 Microtetraspora sp.
ACCTGGTGAACCTGACCTTCGCCACCGACCCCTCGGGCCCGGCCTACACGGTCGACGGCCTGCCGTACACGGGGACCAAAACGGAGAGCGCGGTCGTCGGGGTGGAACGCGTACTCGGCGCGCCCGCGACGCAGTTCGTGAACGGCACGCAGTACGCGTTCGACACCTGGTCCGACGGCGGGGCGCAGACACACACGATTCAGACACCGGCCACCGACACCACCTACACGGCGGGCTTCCTCGAACTCACCCAGCCTCCGGCCCCCTGGGCGAGCGCCGACATCGGCGCCCGGACCGTGGCGGGGACCACCTACTTCAACGACGGAAACTTCACCATCAAGGGCGGCGGCAACGACGTCTGGGACACCACCGACGAATTCCGGTACGTCCACCGGCCGCTGAGCGGAGACGGCTCGATCGTCGCGCGGGTGGTCTCGCAGACCGACACGAACCCGTGGGCCAAGTCCGGAGTGATGATCAAAGAATCGGCGGCCGAGCACGCCAGGTACGCCGCCGTCGCGCTCACCCCGGAACACGGGATGCACTTCCAGTACGACTTCACCGGCGACGGCGGCGGATACGCCCCGCTGGGCGGCTGGATGAAGCTCACCCGCGTCGGCGACGCGTTCACCGCCTACCGCTCCGCCGACGGCGTGGTGTGGACCTCGATCGGCACGACCCAACTGCCGATGGCCGCCGATGTGACGGTCGGCCTGTGGGTCAGCGCCCACGACATGACCGCGCTCAGCGAGGTGGTCTTCGACGACGTCAGCGTCCACCAGGGCAGCACGTCCGGGCCCCCGCCGTCGCCATGGCAGCGGGCGGACGTCGGCGGTGCGACTCCGGCCGGCTCCGCCACATTCGACTCGTCGACGGGCACCTTCACCCTGAACGGCGGCGGGCACGACGTGTGGGGCGCGACAGAGGAGCACTCCTACCTCTGGCGGCAGCTCAGCACCGACGGTTCGATCACGGCCCGGGTGACGAGCCAGTCGGAGACCGGGGACTGGGCGAAGGCCGGAGTGATGATCAAGGCGGGCACCGCGACGGGCACGCCGTACGCGGACATGCTCGTCACCCCCGCCAACGGCGCCCGGTTCCAGACCTTCACGCCGTCGGACTCGGCCGGCGCCGCGTTCACCTTCCCCAACGCGTGGGTACGGCTCACGCGCGAGGGGAACACGCTGCGCGGCTACCAGTCGGCGGATGGCACCGAGTGGACGCTGGTGGGCGAGGTGACGGTGCCCGACCTGCCCACAACGCTGACCGCGGGCCTGTTCGTCACCTCACATGGAGGCGGCACCGTCCTCGGCACGGCCACTTTCGACAACGTCACCTTCCAGTCGGCGGACGACCCTGGCCTGCCCAGCCCGTGGGTGAACGAGGACGTCGGCGCGCCCGACCTGCCCGGCTCCGCGACCGAGCTCGACGGTGAGTTCACGGTCACCGGGACCGGCGACGACGTGTGGGGCGACACCGACCAGTTCCACTTCGTGCACCAGCCGCTCACCGGCGACGGCACGCTCGTCGCGAGGGTGACCTCGCAGACGAGGGCGGAGGCGTGGAGCAAGGCCGGGATCATGTTCAAGGAGTCCGCGACGGAGGGCGCGCCCTACGCGGGGCTGCTGCTCAGCCCGGACCACGGCGTCCACCTGCAGACGACAGGCCTGCACGACGTGACCGGGGCGGCGCTGACCACGCCGAACGTGTGGCTCAAGCTGGTCAGGGCCGGGAACACGTTCACCGCCTACGATTCGCCGGACGGCCTCACCTGGACCCGCATCGGGAGCAGGTCGGTCACCATGGCCGCCGCCGCCCAGGTGGGCCTCTGGGTGACCTCGCACAACGGCAGCCGGCCGAGCACCGCCACGTTCACCGACGTGACCGTGACACCGGCGACCGGCGGCGGCCTGCCCCCGGGATGGAGTCACGGCGACGTCGGGTCACCCGCGCTCGCCGGGACGGCCAGCCATGACGGGCGTCAGTTCGCGGTGGTGGGCGCCGGTGGCGACATCTGGGGTGACTCCGACCAGTTCCACTACGCCTACCGGTCGCTGCCGGCGGACGGGGAGCTCGTCGCCCGGGTCGTGACCCAGACGAACACCGACGAATGGGCCAAGTCCGGCGTCATGATCAAGCAGTCGGCCACGGCGCTCGCGCCGTATGTCGCCCTGATGGTCACTCCGGGCCACGGGGTGCACCAGCAGGCGAACTTCGCCACCGACGCCGACGGCGGAGCGGCCACCACGCCCGTCTGGCTGCGGATCACCCGTGCCGGGGACCTCGTGTCGACGTACCGGTCGGCCAACGGATCGGACTGGACACCCGTCGGCACGGCCACTCTGTCCGGGCCCGCGACGATCGGCCTGTTCGTCACCTCCCACGAGGCGGGCCAGTTGAACACGACAGTGTTCGACGGCGTGACGGTGACGCCGTAGGCCACCGATGAGCATGGCTCACGCCCAACGATTTCGATGGGCGTGAGCCGTACTCATGACGCCTTGTGGGCCGGGCCTCGCGGCAGGTCAGGAGTCCGCCGGGGTGAGGGTGAATCCGGCGAAGTCGGCGTGCTGCTCGGTCGGGCTGGACCACCCGGCGTCGTCCCCGCCGAAGAAGGTGGAGAAGAACAAGCCGTCGATCTTGAGGTCGGTGGTGTCGCGGAAGACGAGACCGTCCTGGCGCAGGACCTGACGGTCGTCGAGCCACACCGTGATCGACCCGTCGGCCGTGCCCGGCGTGTTCAGCCGGACCTCCTGCCGCAGGCGGACCCAGCGACCCTTCGGGAACGTCCAGGCGCCACGGCCGAGTGAGGTCCCGTGCACGTGTGACGAGGGCAGGTACGCGTACACCTCACCGGCCCCTGCGGCGCGCCACATGAACCGGGTGGACAGGCCGTTCGTGCCGTCCGGGATGTGACCGCCGCCGGTCCGGGTGCCACCGTACAGGCCGGGCAGCTTGCCGCCCTTCACGAAGTCGAAGTCCGCGGGGAACCTGACGTGGTACGCCAGCAGGGCGGCGTCGACCGGACCGCCGCCGAGGGTCAGGTAGAGCTGCGCGCCGCCCTCCGGCGTCCCGTCGACCCGGGAGGACTTCTGGCTGGCCGACCCGGCCGGATATCGCACCCGTAGGAGGGCGCCGAACTCCGGCGAGGGGAGCACGCGCGCCCGGTCGGCGACGCCGAACGAGCCGTGGTCCGTCACGGTGAGCCTCGGGCCGAAGAACACGGGCGCCGCCTGCTCCAGTGGCCGGCCCTCCGCCAGAGCGCTGGGTGCCGCCTCCGTGACGCTCTCCTGGGGCAGCACGACGGGTGGCCCCGCGTCGGAGCCCTCCCCGCACGAGGCGAGGAGGGCGCACGTCGCGAGCGCGGCGACCGCCAACGGGGTCTTGATCACAAGCCGTGCGATCACGAAGTCGCCGAGATCTGGTAGTCGACCTCGGCCGATGTGGTCGGGGTCACGCTGAAGGTGACCACCCCGGAGGCGTTCGCCGTCGCCGTGGCGACCGTGGTCCCGCCGGCCGTCACCCGGTAGGTCGTGCCGGCGGTCAGCCCGCCGACCGTGAAGGACAGCGCGACCCCGGCAGAGCCGTTCACGTACGCGTGCAGGACGCTGCTCGCCGACCCCGCCACGCGGGCCGTGGCCGTACCCGACGCCGGCACCGCTTTCACCTGGGTGGGGGAGATCGTCGCGGGCGAGGCGCCGATCTCGGCGGAGGCGAGCGTCAGCAGGCCGCCGCTCGCGGTGAGCGCGGTCGGCGCGGTCCCGCTGTAGACGGTCCCGTCGGCGTTGGTGAACTTCACCGTGCTGTAGGCGTCGACGCCGACCTTCGTGGCGCCGGAGATCGACGGGAAGACGGTCGTCGACGCGGTCGCGGCCGAGCCGACGGTCGAGTACAGCAGTGACGAGGGCACGGTGTTGCCGCCGAACGACGTGCCGACGCTGTTCTGCATGCGCGCGCTGCCGATCGCGCCGGTGAAGGTGTTCCCGGTGAAGCTCACGCCCTCCGCATCGTTGATCTTCACGATGTTGCTTTCGGACCCGTCGAACGTGTTCGCGCTGAACACGAGATCGGAGGGGCGGCCCGACGTGCCCGTGTAGACCGGCTGGTCGCTGCCCTTGTAGGTGAACACCGCGTACTGGCCGCTGCCGGTCACGACATTGCCCGTGGTCTGTGTGTCCCTGGTGCCGACGCTGTACCGGAGGCCGTACCTCGCGCCGGTGACGGTGTTGTTCCTGACGGTGTTGCCGACGCTGTCGAAAACCGCGATGCCCGCACCGTTCGGCTGGTCGTGGACATCGTTGTTCTCGATGACCGTGTCCGTGACGCCACGGTGGATCATGATGCCGTGAACCTGGTTGTCGGACGGGTCGTCGTCGCCTTCCGGCACGTACGGCGGGATGCCGTTGTGGTCGCTCTCGTTGCCGGAGATCAGCAGGTGGTCGCAGCGCTGGGAGCAGATCACGCCGTGGTTGCCGTTGTGGTGGAAGTGGTTCCCGGTGATCGTCAGGTGGTCGGAGTCGTCATGCGGGTCCAGGCCGTAGGCGATGTTGTCGTCGTACTCGTTGTCGATGAAGTCCATGTCCTTGGCGTTGTAGGTGTAGACGCCGAAGTAGTTGTGGTGGAACCGGCTGCGTAACTGCTTGCCGTACACGTTGAGCGCGTCGCAGGCCGGGATGTTGTCGGCGTCGCAGCCACGCCCCTTGTAGCTGACGCCGTAGCTCTCGGCCGCGTGCCAGCCGAGATAGCCGAGGTCGCTGTCGGTGATGTCCATGCGGGACTCGCGCGGCGTGCCGCCGTCCAGGTAGGAGATGACCCGGATGAAGGCGCGGGCCCGGTCGGTGGACGTGGCGCCCGGCGGCAGGGACGCGTTGGTGTCCGGGCCCCCGGCCGCCGGGTCCCACGAGGTCACCGCCACGTGATCGATCGTGATGGTGCCGTACTGCGCGGTCAGCGCGGTGACCTCGGTCTTGAGGTTGCCGGCGGCGGACCGCAGCCGGAGGGTGTCGACGTCGCCGCCCACGGCGGTGCCCTTCAGCGTGAGCCGCGCGCCGTTCTGGATGACCAGGTCGGCGTCGAGCTGCCACAGCCCCGAGCTCACGAGCGTGAGCGGCGCGCTGGGGCACAGCGTCTTGATGTCGGTCGGCGTGGCCGTTCCCGACGTGAGATAGATCGTGTTAGTCGAGGACGCGTATCTGACCTGTCCCGTGCAGGCGGCCGCCCCCGCGGAGTCGGGCGTCACGCCCGCACTCCCCAGGGCGAGCGTGGCCGCCGCGGCGATCCTGAGAACCTTCATCGAGTCCGCTCCTAGCGATTGAGGATGTATGCGGGCGCCCGGAGCGGCTGGATCTGTCCCTGCCTGACCCGGTGCACCGCGTAGAGGAGGAGTGCCGCCAGCAGCACCCCGATGGCGACGACGCCCAGCCAGGGGAAGGGCGGGAGGGTGATCGTGTTGCCGTCGCCCTGGGCGATGTCGCCGCGCAGGGCGATGGGCGCGCGCACGCGGGATCCCGCGAGCGCGACGCGTGCGCCCGTCTCGGCCGCGATGCCCGTCTTGGTGGCCAGGACGTCGATGCCGCGAGCCGAGAGCAGGACGCCGGGGGCGGCCCGGAGCCCCTGGGTGACGCCGTCCATTCGCAGGCCGCTCACGCTGGCGTCGGCGCGCAGGGCGACCCCGGTGGCGGCCCGGTCGAGGTGCCCGCCGACCATGGTGAGTCCGGGGGAAGCCGAGCTCACCGCCCTGTTGGACACGCCGGTGACGGTCAGGTCGGTCAGCCGCGTTCCGGTGACCGTACGGGTGGCCAGGACGCCGTCGACGCCGCCGTGGATGGTCACCCCGGTCAGGTCGACGCCGGACGCCTTCCCGAACAGTGAGGCTCCGGTCTGGACGGGCCGCCAGACGCCCGACCTCGCCGTGACCGCGCGGCCGGAGACGGACAGGGCGGTCTTCACCCCGCTGATCACTCCACCGTCGATGTCCACGTCGTGCGCGGGCGCGACGATCCGGACCCCGGTGCCGCCGCCGACGATGTGGGGGTCGAGCACCTCGATGCCGCCGCCTCCCGCACCGGTGATGTCCACGGCGACCGGCTCGTCCAACGCGCCCGGACGGTCCACCCGGCAGCCGAGGCAGCCCGAGAGGTGGACGCCGCCCTTCATGTTCGCGCTGGTGCTGCTGCCGACCAGGGTGAGCCGCACCGCGCCGGTGGAGCTCACCCCGAAGCCCCGGTTGCGGCGAGTGGTCAGCCCGGTCACCGTCCGCCCCGCCCCTCCGGTGATCCGCACCCCGTCCTGCCCGCCGCGGTCGGCGGTCAGCTCCTCGACCTGGGTGCCCGTGTCACCGCGCAGGACCACGCCGAGGCCGGTGGAGGCCGTCACGGTGACGTGATCGATCTCGACACCGCGGGATCCCATGAGAGCCAGGCCGATCTGGTTGCCTTTGACGGTCGAGTCGGCGATCCGGCCGCCGCTGTCCCGGCCCCAGGTGAGGCCCGAGTCGTGGCCGGGGACGCCGAGGTAGCTCAGCTCGCTGCGGCTGATCTCCAGCCGCCCGCCCGCGCCGACCCTGATGTACGGCCGGCCGGTGGATCCGGGCGCGACGGCCCGGCCGGACTCAGGGTTCCACGAGAACACCTTGACCGCGGTGAGCGCCAGGCGCGCCCGTCCGGCGCGGATCCAGGCCGCCCGGGAGGGAGCGTCGCCGCCCGCGAGCAGCAGCCGGTCGGTGGCGCCCCCCACGGTGAGAGTGGTCCCGCCGCCGAGGAGCAGCGCGGCGGACAGCGCGATCGTGCCCTTGACCGGCCGGGAGATCCACTTGTCCGTCCTGGCCAGCCAGGGCACGCCCTGGACCCGGGTGGCCACCCAGTCGAGCGATACCGGCCCGCCGGGCCGGGACAGCCGGGCGACCAGGCCAGCGGCGTCGACCAGCTCGATGGTCGTGCGCCGGACGATGATCAGGCGGTCCGGCTTGCCGGCGCGCTTCCAGGCGGCGACCGCCTTCGCCGGGCTCGGCGCGGCGGCCTGCGCGGGAGGCGCGACCGCCTGCGCGGGGGGTGCGGCGGCCCGCGCGGGGGGTGCGGCGAGCAGCGCGAGACCCAAGGCGAGCACGCTCGCGAGGGCCCGCCTCATGCCGGCACCTCGGCCATCCCGGCGGGGGCCGTGCGGACCACGACGCCGTTCTCGACGGCCACCTGACGGGTGAGCCAGCGCTGCTTGCGGATCGTCACGAGCGCGCCGATCTTGATCACGGCCATGACGAAGGAGACCAGGACGAATCCCGGGACGAGGAAGAAGGAGGAGGGCTTGCGGGCCAGGTGCGGGAGGATCTTGGCCGCCCGGCTGAGCCACCACCACACGCCGAGGCACGTGACGAAGAACCAGTCCTGCCGGGCGATGGCCATGCCCATGAAAACGGGCGACAGCAGCAGCGTGAAGCTGGAGACGGCCTTGTCGATCATCGTGTAGGCCAGGAACGGGTGCCGCCACACCCAGCGCCGCGACAGCGCCCGAAGGTCCGAGCGCCAGGTGTTGCGGGCCCAGCGCAGCCGCTGCTTGAAGAAGATCCGCCATGTGTCGGGGAACGTCGACCACACCCGGGCGGTGCGCTGCATATAGGTGAGGTGCCCGCGCTCGAGGATCAGGGTCGTGAGGCGCTTGTCGTCCCCCGACATGCACGGAACACCCATGAAGGTCTCGTTCATGAAGTCGTCGCGGATCTCCACGAGTAACTCGCGCCGGTAGATCGCGGTCCGCCCGGACAGGCAGGACACCGCCTTGCCGAGCGCGGTCTGCGAGGCGTTCTCGTCGAAGTACCGGTAGTCCAGGTACATGTCGGTGACGCGCTGCAGAAACCCTTTCGGGTTGTAGACGTTCTGCCGGGTGCCGACACCTCCGACCCGCGGGTCGGCGAAGGGTTTGCCGACCTCGTCGGCCACGTCGTCGGCCCAGATCGTGTCGGAGTCGACCAGCGCCACCAGCTCCGTGGCGCAGGTCTCCCAGCCGCGGACCAGAGCGTCGCGCTTGCCCGGCACGTCCGTCATGACGGTCCGCACCGGATAACGCTGGGCGACCGCCTTGCAGGTGGCGTCGGTCACGTCGATGACCAGCACGATGTCGTCGACGTCGTTGGCGAGCCAGGACTCGATCGCCCTGGCGAAGATCAGCGGATCTTCCTGGTACACCGGGACCACGACGCTGATCGGCAGCCTGGCGCCGCCTTCCGCCGGCCGGTACAGCGACGCGGGCACCCGCCGGATGAGCCAGCACATCCAGCGGACCAGCCCGAGAATGCCCAGCGGAAGGTACGCCAGGTAGTAGCGGAGCGTCATGCCATCCCTTCGGGAGCAGTCGATCCGGTGCCCACACCTGTACGGCTGTCGCGGGCGCGGTAGCCGTACAGGGTGGGAACCGGCTGGGTCAGGCCGCGGCGGTGGGTTCCTTGGCTCGCCCGACGGCGGCGTCCCAGGTCTCGGCCTCTTCAGTGATCACGTCGGCAAGCCGGTCGTTGACCTCGACGACGGCGCGCAGCAGTGGCATCTCGATCGATTTGTCCTTGGCGAAGCCGAGGAAGCCCTGGGTGTCCTTCGGCAGGCAGACGCCGCCGTACGGCGCTCCGCCCCGGATGCCGTAGAGCGGGTTGAAGGAGGCCTCGGCGGACCGCGCCACCGTCTGCGCGATGGGATCGAGGTCCAGCTCCAACTCCTTGGCGACCAGCCACATCTCGTTCCAGAAGCTGATCTTCGTGGCGTTGTAGATGTTGTGCGCGCACTTGACGAACTCGGCGGCGGCGGGGTTGGTGAATGTTTGGATCGTTCCACCGAACGGGCTGAGCAGTTCGCGCAGGCGCTCGACGGTGCGGACACTCTCCGAGCCGATCACGGTCATCCGCGGCCAGCGGAAGTCCTCGACCGCGGAGGCGGCGCGGAGGAACTCGGGGTTGGCGGCCAGCGCGTACCCCTCTCCGAGGGCCTTGCCGGAGTGCTCGTCCAGCGTCCTGCGGACGAGACCCTCGGTGGTCCCGGGTGGGACGGTCGACCGGACGACGACGGTGTGCACGGCGGCGGCGCCCTTCAGCGCCGTGCCGACGGATGCGACGCCCCCCTCGAAGGCGGACAGGTCGTAGAGGTGGCCCACGTTGGGCGTGGGAAGGGTGAGGAAGATGAACGAGGGCGGCTCCTCCCGCAGATCGAGTGTGGTCCGGGCGTCGAGTCCCTCCGCCGTCAGCGTGTCGATGCGGGCCGGGGCGATATCGATGAAGGTGACGTCATGCCCGGCGTGAACGAAGCCCTTGCCGGTGGCAGTGCCGACGACGCCCGATCCGATAATGAAGATTCGTGCCATTTCTGGGAGAGACTCCTTAGATCGTTTCGTATTCGCGAATCGGTGGGAATCGGGATGACTCACCCGGGGTGCAGCCGGATCGCCTGGCCGCCCGCGAGGATGACCGCCTGCCGTACGACCATCGGATCGTTGTCCACGCATTTCCTCCCAACTAGGACTGTGCGTGATCGTGTCGAGAAAAAAGTATCGTTCCAACAGCTGATGTTGATGACTAGTTCTGTAACTAGTACTGCACGTTTCGATAACCTCGCCGAATGAAATCGCCACCAAAAGGGCATTGCTGTTTCTGCTGGTAAAGGGCCATTAAATGGCTGCCAGATCGGCTGGATGTGAGGAAACGGAATAGGTATGTGAGCATTGTGCAGGCGGCGCCGCCGAGAAAGGTCGCGGGCGGCGGATTCATCGGCTGGATCGCTGCGAAGAACACAGCCGTGGCGACGGCCAGGCGATCAGGGCGGTGTCGTTGCAGGAGAGGCGGAGCGGCCCGATCTGCCGCGAGCGGAGGGCGTTCCCTGTCGCTCTGGGCGAAGGCCGCGCCCAAGAGGAAGTCGAGTCGGGCCGAGGCTGCGAATCCGGTGGCGTTGGCGACAGGTGAGGCCACGCCAATTCGGGCGAGAAGCGACATCGTCGCATGTTGGAGAGTAAAACACGACGCGCCCACTAGGGAGAACCTAAGGACGCGTAATCGAAAACCTTGAATACTTGCCACGTATCCCCAGGTGGTCGCCGATCTCTGGTTTGGTACGCGGCAAAGGTCGTGAGCGTAGGGCAGGCGGAGAATCCGTCAGGTTATAGAGGGGGCGAAAGTGGTCATTATGAAGATTGTCGCCAAATGTGGCGAAATTGGACCAATCGCGATGTCTCGGTGGTGGCGAGATGGAGCAAATCCGCATGAAAGTGAATTAACGGTGAC
>JBIOWF010000321.1:0-3525 GCA_044868295.1 Microtetraspora sp.
CCGCTTCGACCCCACGGATCAGCGTGCCTTGGGTTTGTGGGATTTCATCGAGGACGAGAAGGAAACCACGGCCGTCGGACTCGGCATCCAGATCTTCATGGGGCTGGTGGGCGTCTTCACCCTGCTCATCGCCGGCGTCGGGGTCGCGAACATCATGTACGTCGTGGTGAAGGAGCGGACGCAGGAGATCGGCATCAAGCTGGCGCTGGGTGCCCGCCGCCGTCACATCATGGCGCAGTTTCTGTTCGAGGCCATGACGATCGCCGTGTCCGGCGGGCTGGTGGGACTCGCGGTGGCGACGCTCCTCGTGTTCGGGGTGGACGCGATCCCGACGGAAGACAACCCCGCGATGCAATACATCCTGAACCCGAAGCTGTCGTGGCCCATCGCCCTCACGTGCGTGAGCATCCTGATCGGCGTGGGACTCGTGGCCGGCGTCCTGCCGGCGCGCCGCGCCGCCGCCGTGGATCCCGTGGAGTCGCTGCGGTACGAGTGAATGTGCCGCCTGACCCGGTGCGCGCTCATCATAGCAGCTCTTGATCTACGCGCGCCGACGTCGCCGGCGTCGCTCCGGGGCTAACGGCCGGCTTCCTCAGTCGTCGTTCGGCGTCAGCACGGAGTGGCCCGATCTGTCAGCTGCGATGCTGAACTGCGCGACGCTCCGCCCAAGTTGTTGCCCGGCCTCAATGTCAAACCGGTAGTGAATGCCGCCGTACATGCGCGATAGCCCCGCCTCGATGACCATCGCGTCCAATTCCGCGCGCTGTTCGGGGAAGAAGGCGCTCAGCACGTCCGCGGCCGACGAGGAGACGCAGCTGTGCCCCGAGGGATATGACGAGTGGTTGGGCTTCCCGACCGTCGCGACGACCGTGATCGCGGGGTCCGGCAATTGCAGCCACGACCTCTAGCAAGACTTTCGCTCCCTACTTAGCAACCCGGATCAGCTGCCGGGATCGTGATCGCTCCACCTACCGGGATATTGAATCGTGTGACCAGGAGCACGGCGGGTTGAGCGCTCACGACCACCGCTCGGTGAACCTGGTTACGAGCTCGGAATACACCTGGCCGGTGCGCGGAAGGTGAACGGGTCAAGGGCTACTGTCGCGACGGCATCCCCCGTCATGTTGTGCGTCATGTTGTGGGTGGCGTCGGGCGCAAGGGGCGCCTCCTTTGAGCATGTGACAGACGCACCTGCAGCGAGGACAGCGACGATTAGACTTGCGCAGCTACGGCGTGAGATGGGTAACCTCCTCTAAGCAGCGTGTCTCAAGCAATCAACGCGTCAATGAGTCTCCGGTGATCGGTCGACGTTGAAGTTGTTGCCCTGGCGAAGTCGGCGCCGCCGAGGAGCGTCGCCACTAGAGCGCCTTCAGGAAGGCGACGAGATCCGCCATTTCCCCCGGTGTGAGACCCATCTGAAAGCGCAGATTGTAGAACGCGACCACCTGTTCCAGGGTCGACGCGGCGCCGTTGTGGAAGAACGGTGCCCGGGAGGGGAGACCGCGGAGGATCGGCCCCTTGATGCGGCCAAGGTCGGCGCAGCGCCCCGTGATCAACGCGCGGCCGGGATCTGAGGTGTACCGAGCCGTCCCCACCAGCGGGCCCGAGGTGCATGTCACCTGGAAGATCGGTACGTCCGGCGCACTCAACTGCGCGAGGGCCGCTGCGATCTGTCCATCGGACTCGTACGATGCGGCATGGCTGGTGCCGATATCGAGCGGTACGGGGAGCGAATGGTTGCCGACGTTCGGCGTATCGTGACACGTCGTGCAGGTCCCGTTGATCGCCCCAACCCCGAGCGCGTCGTTGAGCCCCGCCACGTTGGTAATCGACAGGGGGTGGGTATTGAAAACCGTTTGACCCCGTGCAACTGCCTTCCGCGCGTTCGAACTCGTCTGGGTGTTCCACGGCGCATAGATCGTGAAGGCTTCTGGTGTGAAGGCCGCCCCGGTTGGATTGCCGCCGAGCGGGTCGTTGATGCCGGGATAGTAGGGCGCGCCCGCGAGCGCCTCCGGACCCCCGCTCGCCCCCTGGGCATTGAGCACACCCGCGGCGTCATCGACGCGTTGCGCTGTGAAGAGCGCGAGCTCCAAGTCCACCATGGCGTTGAGCTGCGCCGTGGTCGGCGACGCAGCAGCTTCGGCGTGCCCCAGCGTGGCGTCCATCGCCTGGTGGGCGAGGTCCGCCTTGAGGTTCGCTAGGAACGTCGCGCCGTCGTTCAGCGGCTGGAGCGTTTCCCGCCCGTCGAACATCACCGCGCTTAAGAAGCGCAGGTTGGTCGTGGGCAAAGGTCGGCGGTACACCGACACGACCGCAGGTGAGCCTTGGAGCGCACAGCCGTACGGGTCATGGACCGCCGTAATGGTGAACTCGGCGCTCGCCGGCACGGTCAGTGGGATGCGGATAAGCGCGTTGTTCAGGAGCAGGCTGTGACCGGGAGCTCCGTCGGCAGGCGTGACCGAAGGGCAATTGGCCCCGTCCACCGCCGCGAACAAGGGGTCGGTTCCGCCGCTCGCAAACGTGGCCTGCACAGACGCGGCGCTCAGCCCAAACCCATCGGCCTGCAAGTGACAGGTCCCGCAGGTCCGGCCGTTGGTCCCAAGGCTCTGGAAGAACGGATTGCCGAAGTCGATGGATCCGGTCGTGCTCAGGGTCGCGATCTGACCGCTGGGATCGGGCGACTTGACCAGGCTACCGGCCCTGTCGGCGGTGAGAGCGGGCAGGCTCGGCGACACGGGGGTGCGGTCCGGCTCACAGCCCAACAGCACGGTCGCCATGACGACCGCGATGAGCCGGGAGCCGACCGGTGACGAGCTGACAATGGCGAACGTCATGTGCCCCTCCTCCACCAACGTGTGTCTCGCGGATTCGCGAGCGGATTCTCCTTCCTAGTTCTTAGGGAATGGTGTTGCGGCGGCGCAATAGTGGAGACCTGTCGGGCGTCTTATGGTTGTCTTACCTTCTCTATTCCCGTAAGCAATTGCGGAAACAGGTCTTGCACCAATGCCTCCCCTCCGGTTTGGCGAGAGTTTCGAGCTCGATCCCGGCGCGTACCAGCTCCGGCACTCGGGCCAGACACTCAGGCTAGAGCGCATCCCGATGGAGATCCTGCTGCTCCTCACCCAGCACTGGGGGCAGCTGGTCACCCGGGAGCAGATCGTGGAGCGTGTTTGGGGGAAGGACACAAACCTCGATGCGGACAACAGCATCAATGGCGCGATTCGCAAGATCCGACAAGTCCTAAAAGACGATCCCGAACACCCTCGTTTCATCCAAACGGTCACCGGGCGCGGGTATCGTTTCATCGCCCTCCTTCGTGATGCCGAAGAACCCCGGGCGGGCGTGGCAGCGCTCAGCCAGCCAGCAGAGACGCCGTCAGGATCTGAGCCGAGGGCCCGCGCGTGGCTCGGACCCGGGTTGGCGCTGCTCCTGCTCGGCGTCGGAGGCGCCGTTGCAGTCATCCTCCCTCGATCGCGGACTCTCGCTCCCGAGGGAAGGGTCATGGTCGCGGTGCTGCCATTCGAG
>JBIOWF010000322.1:0-3003 GCA_044868295.1 Microtetraspora sp.
CCCACGAAGGTCGTCTTCCCCACACCGAAACCGCCCGCCACCACGATCTTCGTCGAGGTCAGGCCGCGGCTAGAGCCTGCGAAGTCCACTGAGCACCCTTTCCAGCAAGTTCAGATCCGGCTTACCCGCGTCCAGCTGCGGCTGGTGCACGTGCACCAGCCCCTCCGCCACCATGTCGGAGATCACCACCCGGACCACGCCGAGCGGCATGCGCAACATCGCCGAAACCTCCGCCACCGACCGGATCTGACGGCACAAAGAGCTGATCGCCTGGCGCTCAGGGGTGAGCATCGACAGATCATGATGAACCGAGGTGGCGGAGGACACGAGTGCCTCCATGGCGAGATGGAGCGTCGGCCCCGAACGCCCTCCCGTCACGGCGTAAGGCCGCACCAGAGAGCTGGACTCCGTCGGCGCGGAGGGCGGAACCGGGTTCGTTCCGCCGTAGTACCGGTGAGCGTCGTCCACCGGCGGGAAAGGCTCGTTAGTCCAGCTGCCGCCTGCCATAACGTCCTCCTGTCATCGCCATCACCGGGGGTGGGTCGCCGAAAGTTCGGCCCGCACCGCGGGCGTGAGCACCTGACCCGCACGCTCGACCAGCAGCGTCATCTGATACGCCACAAGACCCATGTCGCAATCCGCCGAAGCGAGCACCGCCAGACACGACCCGTCGCTGATCGACATGATCAACAGCAGCCCTCGCTGCATCTCGACCACCGTCTGGGTGACCGCGCCGCCCTCGAACACCCGCGACGCGCCCTGCGTCAAACTGATCAACCCGGCCGCCACCGCCGCCAACTGATCCGCCCGATCCTTCGGAAAGCCCTCGGAATAGGCCAGCGGCAGCCCGTCCGCGGACACCACCACCGTGTGCGCCACACCGGGAACGTTGTTCACGAAGTCAGTGATCAGCCAATTGACGCCCCGGGCGGCCTGGCTCATTTCTCTCACGAGTCCTCCTTCTCACTTTCCGGGTCGGTCCTGGGGAGGCCCGCCGTGAAGTCGCCGCCGACCGGCTTCGCCCCCGGATACCCCTGGTCTTCGCTGACGTCACCGCGAGCCACCGCCCTGGCCTGCCGTACACCCTGCTGGAAGCTCGACAGGCGACTGCGAACCCGCTCGGGGGAGAGCGCGGAGACGGGGACGGGCGGTGCCGGCGCCGCGGCCGGCGTCGGCGTGGAGTCCGCGGCGCCGGAGGCCAGGCTGGCCTTCGGCACGCGCTTCGGCATAGTGGATTCCGCGGAGCCGGGCACAAGGTTGGCCTTCGGCACGCGCTTCGGCAGGCCGGAGGAGGTGACTCCGCCGAGCGCGGGCTCGCTGGCGGCCTGCGCCGCCTGCCAGCCGGCGTCCGCCGGAGACGACCACGCCTTCGCCTGCGGCGGCGTGGTCTCCGTGTTGGATTCCGGCGTCTCTCCGAGGTCCACTCTCCTGAACCAGTCCGACTCCACCGCCGCGAAGATCGGGAGGAACTCCTCCTCCGCCTCCAGCGGAGAGGTCCGCACCGCCGGGAGCGGACCGGTGTTGTCGATGTCGGAGTCGAACTGGCCACGCCCCGGCAGCGCCCAGCCGCCGGACTCCAGTTCAGGGCCTGGCCACGCCGTGGACCCCGGTGGCGGCAACTGCCCCGGCCATGGGGTGTCGATCGGCGCCTCGCCGAAGTGGCCGGTGTCGAAGGGCCGGGGGTCGAACGCGGCGTCGAACGGATCGATCTCGAACGGACTCCCCGGCGGCGCAGCCGAGCCGAGCGCGTTGCCCTGCTTCGGGGCCGGATCGAACGGGTTGCGCTGGGGCGGTCCGGAGGCGAACGGGTTTCTGTCCACCGGTTGCGAATCGAACGGGTTCCCCGGAAGCGGGCCGGAATCGAACGGGTTCCTGTCCACCGGTTGCGAATCGAACGGGTTCCCCGGAAGCCGGCCGGAATCGAACGGATCACGCGGCAGGGGTCCGGTCCCGAACGGGTTCGCCGGGGCCGGACCCGGATCGAACGGATTGCGCTGCGCGGGCGGGCCTCCGAACGAGTTGGAATCGAAGGTCTCGAACGGGCCACGGTCGAACGGATCGCGCTGCGGAGCACCGACTCCCGGCGCGTCGGCGCCGAACACCGGCGTCCGCGGCATGGGCTCGAACGAGGTGGGGCTGGCGAGTGCCGGCATGCCGAACGAGGGGGCTCCGAACTGCTGCGCGGGGCCGGTGACCTCGGGCTGCGGCATCCCCGGGACCGCGGGGAAGGCGTTCGGCTGGGACAGCAACGCCTCCGGGAGGAGCACCATCGCGGTCAGGCCGCCTGTGTCCTGCTGGCGCAACTGCACACGGATGCCGTGCCGCAGGGCGAGTCGGCCGACCACGAACAGGCCCATGCGCCGCGACACGGAGACGTCCACGACCGGCGGGTTGGCCAGCCGCCAGTTGGTCTGGGCGAGCTCATCCGAGGTCATGCCGATGCCCACGTCGCTGACGGAGATCATCAGTCCGCCGCCGTCGATGCGGTTGCTGGAGACGGTGACCTTCGTCTCTCTCGGGGAGAAGGAGATGGCGTTCTCGACGAGCTCGGCGACCAGGTGCACGACGTCGTTGACGGCCTGGCCGACGACCGCCGTGCCCGGCGACACCTGGATGTTCACGCGCTCGTAGCTCTCGACCTCCGACAGGGAGGCGCGGACGACGTCGATGATCGGAATCGGCTGGCCCCATCGGCGTGCGGGCTCCTGGCCCGCCAGAACGAGGAGGTTCTCGCTGTTGCGCCGCATGCGGGTGGCCAGGTGGTCGAGCTTGAACAGGTTGCCGAGCCGCTGATCGTCCTGCTCGCCCTGTTCAAGGCCCTCGATCAGGCTGAGCTGCCGCTCGACCAGCGTCTGGCTGCGCCGGGAGAGGTTGACGAACATGGCGTTGACGTTGCTGCGCAGGCGGGCCTCGTCGCCCGCCAGGCGGACCGCCTCGCGGTGGACCTCGTCGAACGCGCGCGCCACTTCGCCGATCTCGTCCTTGGTGAAGATTCCGATCGGG
>JBIOWF010000323.1:0-5435 GCA_044868295.1 Microtetraspora sp.
CCGTGGTGGCCTCCTGGCCGAAGCCCGCACGACACCGCTCGTCCCTCCCGATGCTCAGGCTCGGAGAGATCCAGTACCTCCGCGGCGAGTACGACGATGCGGCCGCGTCCTTCGGGGTGGCCGCGCGGCGCACCAGGGGCACGCAGTGGGACAACGACCTCGGGGTCCTTCAGGCGCTGCTCGACCGCGGCGTCGCGCTGCTCGCTGCCGGTAGGTCCGAGGAAGGCCGCGCCCTGTTGCGCGGCGTCGACAGCGGGGCGACCCGCGGATACGCCTACCAGCAGGACCGGGAAAACGACGACGGAGTGCGGGGCTTCGCGGCCGTGGCCTACTACGCCCGAGCGAAGCTTGCCGATGACCAGCTCCGCACCGACGAACACGAGGCCGCCGTCGAGGACTACGTCGCGGCGGGTGAGCTGGTGCCGGCGCTGACCTGGCTGGGCGCCCGGGGCATCCACCCGGACGCGGTCTACGCCAACCACGCCGTGGCCGAGATCGGGCTGGACCGCCCGCAGAAGGCGCGCCGCCTCATGCGGATGGCGATTGCGCAGGACCCGCAAAGCCCGCCGTCCCTCATGACCGCCGGCTATGCCGCCTGGCTGTCCGGGGACCCCGAGGCCGCCGAGGCGGCCGACCGCGCGGCGCTGGACAGCGATCCGGGTGCCTATCCGGTGGCCAACGACCTGGGTGTCGTTCTGGCCGACCAGGGTGACGAAGAGGGGGCGGCGCGCGCCTTCAGACTCGCGCTCGGCGTGCGACCGGACTATGCGCTCGCCTGGTTCAACCTCGGTGTCCTCCAGGCCGACGGTGGCCCGGGCGACGTCCTTTCGTCGCAGGGTGCGCTCGCGCGCGCCTTCGCTCTCAACCCCGAGCTCGAGGACCGCTCCCGGTCGCTGGCCGTCGACACCTCGACGTACGTCACCGGGCTGGACGTGTCGAAGCCCCTGCCGCCCGCATGGAGCTTCGCCGACGTCGAGCGCAGGCGACCGCTCACCACGGTCGGGCTGGTCGCCGTGCTGGTCGCCGCGGTGAGCCTCGCGCGGGCGCGCGGTGGGCGGGGGCGCGAGTTCCTCGAGACGTGGCTGGAGCCGGCGACGACCAGGCTCGCCCGCCTGCACCCGGCCCGGTGGCTGCGGCGTCCTGGGTGGTCGGTGGCCGCCCTCCTCGCCTGCCTGACCGTGCCGGTCGTCGTGCGCGGCGGGACGGGTGTCGCGGCCGCGGTGACATACGTCGGTTCGCTGGCCGTCGTCGTCGCCGCAGCGCTGCGAGCGAGGGTGCTGCTCGCTCGCCGCGCGGGAACAGCCACGATCCAAGAGACCTGGCTGCCAAGCGTGGTGCTGGGCGTCACGCTGGCCCCGTTCGGCGGGCTGTGGGCGCCCATGCCGGTCACGCGGGTCGCCGGGACCTGCGCGGAGGAGCAGGTCGGCCGCGTCCACGCCGCAGCGCCGATCACCGCCGCCGTACTGGCCGCAGCGCTGTTCGTCGAGGCCGCCTGGTTCCCCGTCCCACTCACCTCGTCGCTGGCGGTTGCGACCCTCGTGATCGCGGCGTCGATGCTGCCCCCGCTGAAGCCGCTCGACGGCGCCTTCCTGGGCCGAACCTGGGCCGTCGCGGGGCTCGGGGTCCTCGCGCTGGCGCTGCTGACCCTGCTCGGCCTTGCGTGACGTCCCCCGGCCCGCACGACGCCCTGGACCACCGGCTCTAGCCGCGGACACCCGCATCAGAGCACCGTGCGAGCAGCTTGGGTCATAGTAAGAGCCGGCATGATGCGGCTCGCGAATCGCTCGGCTGACGGCGGTGTGACGCCGGCCGCGGCGAGCGGTTGGCAAGGAACGCAGAACGCCCACCAGTACGCGCGGACGCCAGTCCTCTGACTCGGCGAGTATCTGGAGGCGACGTTCCGTCGCTGGCGGCGTCAGAGTGAGGAGGTCGAAGCGAGCCAACCCGACCGCGCGCCGGCCGAACGCACCAACGCCCTCCTCAAACGGACCTGGAAGGCGCTGGAGCGCGTCACCCTCGACCCATGGCGCATCGGAGACATCACCGCCGCGGCCCTCGTCCTCTTGCACCTGCAACGACCCACCCGGTGAGAAGACCTCAATGAGTGCCGGATCGCGCGTAGGCGTCAATGAGGTCGTCGCGACGTTCCTCACCGGCGATGAATCCATGGTTCCACATTTGGTACGCAGCTGCACGCGCGCCGATACCGTATGTGGCGAGAAGTCCCGGAAAGGCATCCTCGACCCGCGTGTCACCCAAGTGTGCTCGGACACCTGACGTGGGCAGGAGGAGCTCCGCTGCGAACGCGCCTGATCGCCGTCGACGCATCCCTTGCGCGAAGTCACCTGACCCTGCGCCTACGCGATCGTGCCGCAGCGGATCGCACAGCAAGTGCCCGAGTGCGCGAGCCTGCTCGAAACGGCGTCCCCAGGAGGACTGGTTCTTCGGGGTTTGAAATAGTTGGATCACGGGAGCGTCGGTCTTGGTTGCGGCGACCGCCATGTCGTTTCCGCCCCCCGCCACCTGAACATCCTGCACCGAGATGCTCAGCGGGGCGAATAGGGCTGCCTTCAAATCTGTGAGCGGGTGGCCGTCGTGACCGAAGTGCCGACGTACCTCGGCGGCGGCGAGGTAGCCAGCGTCGACGTCGGTCTTGGCGGGCCTGACCGCCTCGTGGACCCGAGCGCGCAGGTCGCGCCACGCATTGGTATCGCCCGCGCCCTTGACAGCCCCTAGATTCAGAACTGAGTACAGCAGATCTGCAGAGATCGTTGGGGTGAAGTCTCGCAAGACTTGGCACGACACGCTCTCGGCAGGTTCATGCCAGCCGGGTCCGAGTCCTAGGGCGTCGTACACTGCGTCGCCTCCGTCGGCATCGATCAGATTGCGCAGCTGGCTGAGCGATCGGCCAACGAACATTTCGAGAGCCCGCTCGTCATCGCGCGGACCGGCGGTGATTGGGTTGGCCGACGACACCCAATCGTATCCCATATCGGCAACGGGCGAGATGGACGCAGCAACTTGCCGGGCAAATTCCTCAAGCACCTCAAGACCAACATTCCACGGAAGTCGGGCGGCGCCCGAAGGAGCGATGAACCGGAGCGGGAGGCGAGCGCCCGAGTGGGACCCGTCGTCCCATTGCAGGACCATCATCTCGTCATCACGCCCGACTGCCATGTCAGGAAGCAGCGAACCGTCGGCTCCTGCTCTTAGGAAATGCGCCTGCCACCAGGCGTCACGCTCGTCGAGCCAGTCATCTTCCGACAGCCCGGGCTCAGGCGAGGTGTCCGCCCAGCGGATCTTGTCGAGGTGCCACTGGCCAGACCCCGGAAAGGGACCAGTACGTTCCTCGAACGCGATCCTAGTCATAGAATTGACTAGCCAGTCCACCACCGGGGCCAGCGGAACGAAGACCTGGTCACGGATCACGGACTCGCCGGTGATCACATGGCGACACAGGTTTGTACCGCCAATCCAGATCTCCAGTCCTGCCCAGCCGGCTCGCTCTGGTGCGTACCTGGTCTCCCATGAAGGCTGCAACGGCAGGAGTCGGATCCCGAATGTCTCAGAGTTGCCGATCACGGTTGTCCAAAGTCCTTGACGAGTCGCTTGTACTCCGGACCGGTTATGAGTCCGTTGTCGCGAAAGACACGAAGCACTCTGGAGGGAACAAACGTCGCTGGATGCGCATGGAAGGCGGGCCCTAATGGGTCATGGCACTTCGCATCGAACACCTGAAGGCTTCCATCGGGCAGTCGGCGAACGTTGAAGCGGCGAGACGACGGATCGCCATCGTGTTGCGGCACCGCAGTCTCCAGAAGTGCGTCGCGCTCCTGCACAGTCATGTCGTCAGGGCATAGGGACTTCGTCGGCCGCCATTGAGGCGGTCCGGCCTCTGTCGTCTCCCGCTTGTGGGCCGGGTTCGGCCAATACTCCACAACCCGAGTGTCGCACAAGGGGACGAGCCGACTCCGTCCGCAGGCTGTGGCTGTGGAGTTCGCGGCTCCGTGGGTCGACCATGTGGGTCAGGCATCGGAGGAGTGCTCCATCGCTGCCGTGATCGACTCCGACCTTGTCTTCTGGGGGCACGCCGCCGTTGATCATCGGCGCCCTACTGAGTTTTCTTACCAGAGTGACTTGTGTGACTGGTGAGGTCAAGGCATGTCGGTCCACGGACGTGGGGGCCCTGCCTCGACAGGGTCGCTTCGACCAAGAACCGACCAAGAACCCGTCCCGTGATCACTTGTCGTGCCACCCTCGACGTCCCGGCCGGGACCGTCTGCCAGGTGTCGCGCTGGCTGGCCGCGCACCGCAAGGCGCACGACCGTGCACTCAATCCCTCACGGCTTCGGACCGCTTGAGACGCTCCCTCTCACCCGCCTGACCAGGCGAGACATGTCCGGACACGCCTTCTCCTGTTCCACACGCACGCCGCAGACCGGGCTCGCGTCGCCTGCATGCCGGACACCCGCCTTGCCAATAGACGGGCACCCGCCAGGCTCATCCCGGGATCGCATTGACACCCCGGTTTCCATGTCATCTCTAAGTTTCGACACGTCAGCAGCGATTCGCTTACCCTCAATGCCCGGCTGTCCCCGCTGGTCCGCGGGGAGGCGTTGTGCCGGGCTGCTGGAGACCCTCAACCCCGACACCCTGCCCACCACCGGTGGGCTGTCCCCCACCGTGGTGGTCACCATCCCGGTGAGCACGCTGATGGGCGGGCTGGCCGCCGCCGCGATCCTCGGCACCAGTACCCTGCTCTCCCCCGGCCAGGCCCGCCGGATGGCGTGCGCCGCCGGGATCATCCCCGCCGTCCTCGACGGGACCGGCCGGGTGCTTGACCTGGGCCGCAAACGCCGGTTCGCGACCCCCGGCACAGATCCTCGCCCTCCGCGTCCACATCCACGGCATCTGCGCGGTCGAGCACTGCGCCGGGCCGCCCACGCGTGCGAGGCCCACCACTGGCGCCGGGCCTGGGTCGACGGCGGCAAGACGAACCTGGCCGACCTTGCGTTGGTGTGTCCCCGCCACCACACCGCCGCCCACCAACCCGGGACGACCCTCAAACCCGGCCGCCACGGCCGATTCCCGCTCCACCGAAGGACGTAACAGGGGCTCGAGGCGCGGGGTTGACGGCCGGCGGGGGGCGTCCGCGGCACCCGCCGTTCACGCAGTCTGACGTTCGGCGCGCGATCTCACACCGCGCAGGAACCGCCGGCTGGTGATCGCCTCGCCCCAGATCAGCACCACGGGGACCGCCAGCAGCCGGAATGCGGGCGGCTCGGCGGAGAACCGGACCCGGCGCACGATGCGGGTCGTCCCATTCGGACGCGGGGTCAAGACGGTGACGTCGGTGAGCGCCCCGCGCACGGCCGGTCGCCATCGCGCGGGCACCAGGTAGGGAAGGTGGGTGTCGGTGAACAGCACCTTGACTC
>JBIOWF010000324.1:0-3286 GCA_044868295.1 Microtetraspora sp.
TTTGTGAGCACCACCTGTTGCCCTTCTTTGGCCGCGCCCACGTGGCGTACATCCCCAACGGGAAAATTCTCGGGCTCTCCAAGGTCGCGCGCATCGTCGACGTTTTTGCCCGGCGCCTGCAGGTTCAGGAACGGCTCACCGATCAGATAGCCGATGCGATCATGGACGTGCTGAAGCCCACCGGCGTGGGTGTGGTCATCCAGGCGGCGCACTTCTGCATGATGATGCGCGGGGTGGAGAAGCAGAACTCCCGCACCGTGACGAGTGCCCTGCGCGGGATCTTCCGGGACGACTCGAAGACGCGAGTGGAGTTCCTCCGCCTGGCGCACAACCAGTCCGAGTGACGCCGCTCGCCGGCCGCGTCGCGTTGGTGACCGGCGCGTCCCGCGGGATCGGGGCGGCGACTGCCCAGGCGCTGGCGAAGGCCGGCGCGCGGGTGATACGGGTGGCGCGGACGCTCCCACCCGCCGGCGGGTACCTCGACCTGCCGGCCGATCTCACCGACCCAAAGCAGGTGGCGTCGCTGGCCGCGCGGATCGAGCGGGAGGTCGGCCCGCCCGACGTCGTCGTGAGCAACGCGGGCGGATTCCTCCTCAGGCCGCTGGCCGAAACCTCGGTCGAGGAGTTCGACGCCCAGGTGGGCATCAACCTGCGGGCGGCTTTTCTGCTCGCGCGGAAGCTGCTCCCCATGCTCGAGTCCGCCGGCCGCGGCAGCTACATCACCGTGGGCAGCGTCGCGGACCACGTCGGGTTCCCGGAGAACGCGGCGTACGCTGCCGGGAAGTACGGGGTCCGCGGGCTGCATGAGACGCTGCTCGCAGAGTACCGCGGGAGCGGCGTCAGGCTGACCCTCATCTCACCGGGCCCGACCGACACCGATATCTGGGAGCCATTCGACCCTGACCATCGCAAGGGGTTCCCGACGCGGGCCCGGATGCTCCGCCCGGCCGACGTCGCCGACGCCGTGCTCTTCGTGGCCACCCGTCCGCCGCACGTGCTGATCGACTGGCTGCGGCTGGGACCGGTCTGATACCTTCACTCATCGAGCCGCTCTTCCATGCCGTCTCGCCACGCCATCGTTCTGCTCGCCGGGCTCGTGCTCGTCGGCCGCCTCACCGCGCAGGACGCACCCGCCGCGCTCCCTCCCCTGCCGGACAGCGCCGGCTGGGGCGTTCACGTGCTCACGGTGGCGCGCGACCCTGGCGGCACGATCTGGGTGGGGACGTACGGACAGGGGATCTACCGGCTGCCGGCCGGGGGATCGGCCTGGGAATCCATCCGGCACGACACCTCGGGGACGTCCATCTCGATGGACTTCGTGCAGGCGATCGCCTTCGGCCGCGGGGGCGAGGTCTGGTACGGGACCGTGGGGAATGGTTGGGGCCTCTCGCGCGACGGCGGGCGAACCTGGCAGAACTGGGCCTACGCTCAACTGGGTCCGGAATGGCAGTACGTGATCCCCGACGGCATCGTCGTCCGCGGCGATACCACGGTCGTCGGCACCGCGGACGGCCTCCAGATCACGACCGACGATGGCGCCCACTGGACCGCCATCGGCGACGCGATCGGTCCGCCCGCCCGCGGGCCCGCCGACACAGCCCTCCCCCTCCTGACGAACGAGTACGTGCGCCGCCTGGCCGCCGACCGGCGTGGCTGGAACGTCACCACCCTGCGCGGCAACCAGCGGCTCTGGCATGGCGAGGCCGGCTGGCAGGCGCAGCCACTCGCGGCCGCCGCGTTCCCGCCGCGCAACGCCATCCTGATCGGCCGGCAGCAGTTCCGCGGCACCCAGTGCGGCCTGCGCCCGACGAGCGACACGCTGTCCTGCATCCGGAGGAACGCCCCTGACGCCGGCGCCCCGCGCGCGCCGCTCACCGTCTGGCTTCGCCGCCCGATCGCCCGCGCCGACAACCCGTTCATCGACCAGACCTACCGCTACGGCTCGACGATGGGCGGGTTCTTCCAGCAGCATCAAGGCGTCGAGTTCAATAATCCCGACGGGACGCCGGTGATGGCCGCCCTCGGCGGCCGGGTGGTGTACGCGGGACCGGCGGAGGCGGGCGCGCGGACGGTCGCGATCCGGCACGACACGACCGTCACGGCGCACGGCAAGACCTTCCGGCTCTATTCGATCTATTACCACAACTCGTCGCTGGCGGTGAAGGTCGGCGACCGGGTGAAGACCGGACAGATCATCTCGCGGGTCGGCAACACCGGCCGCGCCACCAACGACCATCTGCACTTCGAGTTGGCGGCCTCGCCGACCGACTCGATCGGTGCGATCGTGGATTCGCTGCAGCGGTTCCCGCCCTACACGGTGAATCCCGAGCTCTGGCTCGAGCCGCTGCCGGGTACGGGGATCGTGGCCGGGCAGGTGTTCGACGCCGACGGTGCACCCGTCCCGCAGGCCCGGATCTACGGCATCACCAAGCGCGATCCGATCGAGACCCCCTTCTCCTATGTCGAGACCTACGGCGACAAGGCGCACGGCCACCCGCTCTACGGCGAGCACTTCGCGGTGAGTGACGTGCCGGCGGGCAGCTATGTCCTGGGGACCGAAGTCGGCGGGAGGAAGCTGTACCGACGGGTGACCGTGGAGGCCGGCAAGCTGAGCTGGGTGGTGTTCAAGCCCTGATGTTCATCGAGCTCACCGACCATCTCCGCTGTCCCGCCGATCACGACGAGGCGTTCCTCGTACTCCTTCCCGATCTCGTCGAGGGACGATCGGTACGCACCGGAACGCTCGGCTGCCCCATCTGCGACCGGCGCTTCACTCTGCGCGACGGTGTCCTCGATGTAGGCGGCGCACTCCCAGCACCAGCCGGGGCGCCCGGCGCCGCGTTGCTCCGCCCCGACGCGCTGGCGCCAATCGTCGGACTGGGCGGCCCCGGCGGCTACCTGGTGCTGGTCGGCCCGCCCGCGGCCGGCTGGCGGGAGGTGGCGGAGCTGCTGCCGGGGGTGGGACTGGTGGCGGTGAATCCGCCGGCGGAGGTCGCGGACGAGAACGGGATCAGCGTGCTGCGCGGCGGCCGCCTGCCCCTCAAGACCAACTCGATGCGCGGCGTCGTCCTCGGCCGGCCCTACGCCGACGCGCGCGCATGGGTATCCGAAGCCGCACGGGTAGTGCTGCCGGGGCTGCGTGTAGTGGGCGAAGGGGCCGACCCGCCGCCGGAGGTGATCGATCTGATGGCGAGTGCGGAGGGCGTGTGGGTGGGTGTAAGTCGCAGGTCGTAAGTCGCAGGTCGTAAGTCGTAGGTCGTAGGTTGTAGGTCGTAAGTCCCAAGAA
>JBIOWF010000325.1:0-6655 GCA_044868295.1 Microtetraspora sp.
CGACCCCGGAGCGCCCCTTCTTTGCCCCCGACTTTTGTGCCCGACCGGGATTTCGCCGGTAAGAACGTCACGAGAAGGCGCGGGAGCGGCGGGGGAGGGGAACCTTGCCCTCGGGGGCGGGGAGGAGCGCTTCGGCGCAGTCGTCGCACGCGTGCACAGGGGCGTCGTTCGGCAGCCTGCCGACCTTGATGCGGGGACGGGGCCACTTCTTGTGGCACACGACGCAGGCATCGCCGTCACGCTGGGTCGGTGTCAGCCCGCCGGGGTCGAACAGCAGCATGAGCCGCTTGGCGCCACTCGAGTTCCAGCCCATTCCCGTCCCCCTCGGTCGTGTATATCGGAACCGTTATAACGCGGTTACCGTTTGTGATCCGCGAGGTCGAAGCCAAGCGGCGGTTAAATCGAGGCATTGTACTGGCCGTACAACAACAAAAGGGACACCCGGTGGCAAGCCGGGTGCCCTGGTTGGTCTCCTGCTAAACGTTCCGCGCGTTCGCTAAACGTTCTGCGCGTTTCCTGTGCGTCCTGCTCCTATGCGTCCTGCTCCTGTGCGTCCTGCTCCTGTGCGTCCTGCGCCGCGATCGCCCTCTCCAGAATGGAAAGGCCCTCTTCCAGCAGGTGGTCGGGGATGACCAGCGGGGGAAGGAAGCGCAGCACGTTGCCGTAGGTGCCGGCGGTGAGCACGAGCAGGCCCTCCGCGTGGCACCTGCGCGCGATCTCGGCGGTGGCGGCCGGGTTGGGCTCCTTGCCGCCGGGCAGTACGAGCTCGATCGCGACCATCGCGCCACGACCCCGGACGTCGCCGATGACGCCGAAACGCTCCTTGAGCGCGCGCAGACGCGGCAGCATCACGTCGCCGATGTGCGCCGCGCGCTCGACCAGCTTGTCCTCTTCGATCGTCTCCAGCACGCCGAGCGCCGCCTCGCAGGCGAGCGGGTTGCCGCCGTAGGTGCCGCCGAGACCGCCGACGTGCACGGCGTCGAGCAACTCGGCGCGGCCGGTCACGGCGGCGAGCGGCAGGCCGCCCGCGATGCCCTTGGCGGTGCAGATGATGTCGGGCACGATGCCCTCGTCCTCGGAGGCGAACAGGTCGCCGGTGCGGGCGAAGCCGGTCTGGACCTCGTCGGCGATGAAGACGATGCCGTTCGCCTTGCAGAACTCCAGGATCGCCGGAAGGAAGCCCTTCGCGGGCTCGACGAAGCCGCCCTCACCCGCGATCGGCTCGATGACCACGGCGGCGACGTTGTCCGCGCCGATCTGCTTGCTGATCATGTCGATGGTCTGGGCGGCCGCCTCCGCGGCACAGTTCTCCGGCCCGCTCGGCCAGCGGAACGGGTACGCCAGCGGCGCCCGGTACACCTCTGGCGCGAACGGCCCGAACCGGTGCTTGTACGGCATGTTCTTGGCGGTGAGCGTCATCGTGAGCAGCGTCCGGCCGTGGTAGCCGTGGTCGAACACGACGATCGCCTGCCGTCCGGTGGCGTGCCGGGCGACCTTGACCGCGTTCTCGACGGCCTCGGCGCCGCTGTTCACCAGGAACGTGCGCTTCTCGTGGTCGCCGGGAGTGAGCTCGTTCAGCCTCTCGCAGACCGTCACGTACGACTCGTACGGCGTGACCATGAAACAGGTGTGGGTGAAGTCCGCGGCCTGCTTGCGCACGCGCTCGACCACGCGGGGAGCGGAGTTGCCGACGCTGGTCACCGCGATGCCGGAGCCGAAATCGATCAGGGAGTTGCCGTCGGCGTCGACGACGACACCGCCACCTGCGTGGGTCACGAAGACAGGCAGCGTGGTGCCGATGCCGGGCGGTACGGCAGACTGCTTGCGCGCGAACAGTTCCCGGGACTTGGGCCCGGGGATTTCGGTGACGAGGCGGCGCTCCTGCGGAAGCAGCGGGCCGCCGTGCGTGGTGGCAGTGCTCATACTTCGACGGTACGGCTGCCGCCCCCGGCCTGCCGATGTGTCGCTATGGCACAATAGAAGCGCGAATTTGGCCTATATGGACAAATTCGGCCGTTCGACTGTTCGACCGGGGGAGGGGCCGTGGCGCCGACTCTGCGCCGCGTGACGGCGATGGCATCACTCCGGCTGGGTGTGCTCGCCGGTGGTGAGGATCTGGAGCGGCCGGTCCGCTGGGTCGCCGTCAGCGAACTGGAGGACCCCACGCCGTTCCTCGAGGGTGCCGAGCTGCTGCTCACCACGGGGATGCGCCTTCATTCCGCCGACGCCGTGCCGTACATTTCGCGACTTGTCGCACGAGGTGTCGCGGGCCTCGGCTTCGGTGTCGGGCTCAGCCACGCCGTCGTGCCGGAGAGCTTCGTCGAAGCGGCCGCCGAGGCCGGGCTTCCGTTGATCGAGATCCCCAGGAACACCCCGTTCATCGCGATCGGCAAGGCGGTCAGCGAACTACTCGCCGCCGAGCAGTACGAGGAGATCAGCCGGGCCTTCGCCGCCCAGGGCCGTCTGACCAGGGCCGCACTCCAGGCTGCGGGCCCGAGCGCGGTCATCGACCGGCTGGCCCGCGAGATCGACGGGTGGGCACTGCTCCTGGACGACGCGGGAGCCGTACGGGACGCCGCCGGGTTCGTGGAGGAGGTCCCGGGTGTCGCGGGGAAGCCGCGCATACAAGTAGCGGGGAAGCCGCACATACAAGAGGACGGCCGGGATGCGGCCGAGAAAGCGCGCGCACGGGCGGACGGCCGGGATGCCGCCGAGAAGGCGCGCATGCTGGAGCCCGAGCTGGCCCGGTTGAGACGGATCACGTCTCCTACCAGCCTGGCGCTGGCCACGCCGGACGAGCATGTGATCGTGCAGCCCCTCGGCCGACGGGGGTTCTTCGCCGTGGGCCGGGCGCGCCCGTTCACTCCGATCGGGCACACCATCGTCAACGCGGCCGGCTCACTGCTGACGCTCGCCCTCGAACAGGGGCGTGATCAGCGGGTCGCCGAGGGCCGGGTGCGCTCTGCCGTACTGCGCCTGCTGCTCGCCGGGCAAGGGCGAGCCGCGCGGGAGACGCTGGCGGCGATCGGCGGTGACCTTCCGGACGGGCCTGTTCTGGTGTTGATGTGCGCGCCCGACGATCCCGAGGGGCTCGCGGACGCCCTGCCGTGTTTCACAGCGCCGTGGGGGAAGTCGGTGGTGGCGCTCATACCCGAGGAGAAGGGCGATCACCTCATGGCCCGAGCCGCCGCCTACGGCCGCGTCGGTGTAAGCGCCCCGGTCCGCGGGAGTGCCCTGGTCGGGGGGAGCGCCTCGGCTCGCGAGAGTGACCAGGGCGGCGGGCCGGCCGGGGCAGGGGATTCGAAGACGATACGCGCCGTCGCCAGGGCGGTCGATCTGGCCGACGCGGTGGACCAGGCGGAGCGTGCCCTGGCCGCCGCCGCGCCGGTCGCGCGGTTCGCCGATCTGGCGGGGGAGGGGCTCCTCTCCCTCCTCGACCCGGTCGCCGCCGCCTCGTTCGCCGCCGCACTGCTGGCTCCGTTGCGGGGGTACGGCTCCCGCGCCGATCTGATCGAGTCGCTGCGCGCCTATCTCGCCTGCAACGGCCATTGGGACGCGGCGGCCCAGCGACTGGGAGTGCACCGGCATACCTTGCGGTATCGGATGAAACGGGTCAGCGAACTGATCGGCAGAGATCTCGACGATCCCGCCGCACGGGCAGAGCTCTGGTTCGCGCTGTCCCTGTCAGCGTCCCGGTTGTAACGGACCGAGCCTGCGGCTCCACGACCTAGTGATGGTGGACGAGGTAGCGGGCGATCGCGGCGGTGGTCACGGCATGGTAGGTGTGGCCACCGGCCTGGAGGTGCCCGGCACGTTCCAGGCTGAGCGCGCCCTGGGCGGCCGCCCACAAGGTGTCGGCGATCTTCCGCGGCTGGGTGGGGACGAGATATCCGGCGGCGATGCAGTCGGAGATCGTCCGGTCGAGGATGTTCAGCGCGGCCCGGGCCAGGGTGCGGGCCCGCTCGCTCGGCACGAACCCGGGGATGGCCCGCTCGAACATCAGGCTGTAGTAACCAGGCTCGGCCAGGGCGGCCTCCCGGTAGGCGGGGCCGAGCGCCTCAAGGAACTCCAGCGGGTTGCTGCGCGGGGGCGTCGCCGCGAGATGGCGGCGGAAGCGTTCGAAGCCTTCCAGGTACAGGGCCTCGGCGAGACCTTCCTTGCTGCCGAACATCGTGTAGATGACGGTGGTCGAGCAGCTCGCCTCGGCGGCGATCCGGCGGACGGTGAGGCTCTCGGGGCCTGCGGCGACCAGCAGCTCGCCGGCCACGTCAAGTAATCGGGTGCGCAGCTCGTCGTAGGCGCTTCTCTGGCCCTGCGCATAGGCGGCCTGCAGTCCGAGCGGCGCCGGCGTAGCCATGAGCGACGAGCCCTTCTCAATCATGGGGCCCCGCATGGACCCGGATGATGACTTAACCATGGCGCGAGGCTTTCAAACCGCTCCGAACCGGAAAACTCCTGAAATTAGGGCGCATCCGTGACATGTATCCGAAACATCTAAACTTGTCCACATCGGAGCGTCAGAGATGCGTGATTGTCCGACGAGGAGTAGGGTGCCCCGTGCCCAGGTGGCATAGCGTCAGAGACATGGACACCTATCCCGTCTCGCCCTTCTGGCTCGCCGGTCGCCCCGCGAAGGGGGACGCCGAGCTCACGGTGACCAACTCCCACGACGGTCGTGTCGTCGGCGTGTACTCCGTACCGACGGCCGAGCAGGTCGAGGAGGCCGTGGCAGCGGCCGCCGCCGTCCAGAAGCGGGCCGCCGCGCTGCCGATCCACGTCCGCGCCGAGGCCCTCGCGCATGTCGCGCGCCGCCTGTCCGAGCGAGCGGACGAGATCGCCAAGCTCATCTCCGGGGAGAACGGCAAGCCCATCTTCTGGGCCCGCGGCGAGGTCAACCGTGCGATCTCCACGTTCCGGTTCGCGGCCGAGGAGACCCGCCGGTTCAGTGGTGACGTGCAACGGCTGGACACCGAGCCGGCCGCGCAGGGCCGCCTGGCGTACATCTCCCGCGTGCCGCGCGGGCCCGTCCTCGCGATCACGCCCTTCAATTTCCCGCTCAACCTGGTGGCCCACAAGGTCGCCCCGGCCATCGCCGTCGGCGCGCCGATCGTCGTCAAGCCCGCCCCGGCGACGCCGCTCTCGGCGCTGGTGCTCGGGGAGATTCTGGCCGAGACCGACCTGCCCGAGGGCATGTTCTCGGTGCTCCCGGTCCCGAACGACCGTGCCGCGTCCCTCGTCGAGGACCCGCGCCTGCCGGTGATCTCCTTCACCGGCTCGGGGCCGGTCGGCTTCGCGATCATGGACGAGGTGCCCCGTAAGCACGTCACTCTGGAACTCGGCGGCAACGCCGCGGCCGTCGTGCTGGGGGACGCCGACCTGGACTGGGCGGCCTCCCGGGTCGCTCTGTACTCGAACTACCAGGCCGGGCAGAGCTGCATCGCCGTACAACGCGTGATCGTGGAGGAGTCCGTCCGGGCGGAGTTCACCGACAAGCTGGTCTCCGCTGTGGCAGGGCTCGTCACCGGTGACCCGGACGACGAGAAGACCCAGGTCGGGCCGCTCGTGTCGGTCGCGGCGGCGGAGCGGGTCGAGCAGTGGGTCAAGGAGGCCGTAGCCGCGGGAGCCCGGGTCCTGGCCGGCGGCACCCGGGACGGCGCGACGATCGCCCCCACCGTGCTGACCGACGTCCCGGCCGACGCCAAGGTGGCCTCCGAGGAGGTCTTCGGCCCGGTGATGATCCTCCAGCCGGTCGGCTCGGCCGGCGAGGCGTTCGCCACGGTAAACGACTCGAAGTACGGCCTGCAGGCGGGTGTCTTCACCCGCAGCCTGGACCTCGCCTTCCGGGCCAACCGGGAGCTGGAGGTGGGCGGTGTGATCATCGGTGACGTGCCGTCCTACCGCGCCGACCAGATGCCGTATGGAGGGGTCAAGGAGTCCGGCGTCGGTCGTGAGGGGCTCCGTTCCGCCATGGCGGACTACACCTTCGAGAAGGTGATGGTCCTCACCGGCCTGTCCCTGTAGGGCTGTTTCGCGGGGGCGGCGGTTCGTGGTGTCACGAGCGTTCCGCTGCCTCGAACAGTTGCTTCACCGCGTCCCCGAAGTAGGGGCCGTACATCGTGCCGCGGTCGTTGCTGTACTTGAAGCTGCTCACCGAGGTCACGGTGCCCAGGCCGGTGGCGCGGTCGAAGCCGGTGAGCCACGGTCCGCCGCTCGCGCCGGCCGTCAGGTCGCAGCGCACGCCCTGGTCCCGGGTCTGCTCGTACGGATCGCCGTGGACCGGGCCGGCGCAGTAGAGCAGATGCTCGCCGTCGTACGGCGGGTCGGCGGGGAATCCGAACCCGTGGACCGGCAGGCCGCGCTCGACGTTGAAGCCGATCTGCTGGGCCCCGACCACGTCGGTCAGATGCCGGCCGCCGCGGCTGCTCACGGCCACCATGCCCACGTCATAGCTGTCGTCGCCGCTGCGTGACCACGGCCCGGCGACGAACATCTGCCGGGCCGGATAGGAGCCGTACGGCTCCTGGCCCTCGTCGTAGCCCGGGACGAACGTCCAGTTCTCGGCCCAGGCGCCGGTGCCGTCCTTCACGCAGTGCCCCGCGGGGACGACCACATCCCTGTTGGCGCTGCGAACCGAGCTCGCCGAGCAGACGAAGTC
>JBIOWF010000326.1:0-2279 GCA_044868295.1 Microtetraspora sp.
CCCGACGACCAGGACACCGGCGGCCCGGACACCCAGCTGGCGCCGGAGAAGGACTGACCGGCGCAGTTGCCAGCGCGAGCACCGCCCTTGCCGGGCACGCAGGTGGGCACTTCGACGCAGGTCGCCAACCACCGCGCCCGCTCAACTCAACCGCCTGATGCCGCTCGGCCAGGGAGCGGGCCAAGAACCCTCAACTTGCCTTGAACACTTCGTCCAGGTGCCACTCCAAGAACTCGCGATTCGGCCGGTCTACCGCCCGCGCCGGGACCTCGATGGGGCCGCGTGCAGCTCGCGCGTAGAGCTCCTCGCCGTTGCCGAACTCCCGTCGCAACCGGGGACTCACATGTAACCGGTGCCCTGGGTCGATTCCAAGATAACCAGCATCAAATAGCGTGTGCACATCGGACCGCAAGAGCAGGCCGTTGTCGATGCGATGCTCTCCGCCGCTGGGAAGGGGGCGAATATGCGCTGCTTGGAGGACTGGGCGGATCTTGTCACCAGTGACCGCGCAGTGATACTTGTACGCCTTCAGGACAACCGCCTGGAAGCCGCCCTGCCCGAGGCGTGGGCGCATAAGGCGAGGATCACCGTAGACCGGACCGTACCTGTGCCAGGGGTTGTCCTCAACTAGGGCAGGCACGTGTGTTCCGCGGAAGCGATTCACGATCTCGCTGAAGTAGTCCTCCATCGTTGACGTGTCATATGTCTTGCCCTGAACCAGGTTCGGCGACCAGTCCGGCGGCGCGGCGAGGTCATCGCCGTCAGGGAAGAAGTGGACGTCTTCGAGGATGAGGCAGCCGATCACAGGGTCCTCCCCGGGTCGTATGGGCTCTCCGCGGTAGCGCGCGATCCGCGAGACCATCTCCTCCATCGTGGACGCCCCGTTCGCCTGGCCGAAGAACCGCCAGGCCTCGCTGACGGTCAGGACAACTTGATCCAGGAAGAAGCCTCCCCCGACGATCCGGTTGCTCACCGGGTCGCGGTAGTGCGTCTTGAACAGAAACATCTCGCCGGACCTGAGTGCCTGGAACCTGCGGCCACCCCTCGGCTGCCAGAAGTTGACCTCCGTCAGGCCACGTGCTGCAAGGAACCGGAACCAGCCCCCATCCGTGACGCCGACGTACGTCCGCACGGGCGCGATTCTGCCAAAGACCGCCGCCCCAGGACAGGGTCCACGCCCAGCCAAGAGCACGCGTGGTGCACTGCTGCCCGACGATCGATGCCCCCGTCGATGGGGTGCGCGCGAGAATCACCCCATGTCCCCGTCGTCCCGCCGCCCCCCCACCGAGATGGACGTCTGGGCGGTCGCGCCGCCGGACGCCAGGCGCCGGCTGGTCCGGGTGCGCCGGGAGGTGCCGGCCCCCACTGACGACGAGGTGCTGGTCCGGGTGCGCGCGTGCGGGGTCTGCCGGACCGACCTGCACCTGGCCGACCGGGACCTCGAACCACGCGCCGATCTGCGGGTGCCGGGGCACGAGGTGGTCGGGGAGGTGGTCGGCGCCGGTGCCGGGGCGAGCCGCTTCGAGCCGGGAGACCGGGTCGGCATCGCCTGGCTGCGGCGTACCTGCGGGGCCTGCCGAATGTGTCGCACGGGCCGGGAGAACCTCTGCCTGCAGTCGGAGTACACCGGCTGGGACGCGGACGGCGGCTACGCCGAGTACGCCGTCGTGCCGGAGGCGTTCGCCTACCGCATCCCCGGCGGCGTGCCCGACGAGGAGGCAGCGCCGCTGCTGTGCTCGGGGATCATCGGCTACCGCGCGCTGCGGCGGGCGTGCCTGCCGCCGGGTGGGAGGCTGGGCATCTACGGCTTCGGGGCGAGTGCGCACCTGACCGCGCAGATCGCGATCGCGCAGGGCGCCGAGGTGCACGTGCTCACCCGTGGGGAGGATGCGAGGCGGCTTGCGCTCGAGCTGGGCGCGGCGTCGGCAGGCGACGCCTACGGCCATCCGCCGGTCCCCCTCGACGCGGCGATCCTGTTCGCGCCGGTCGGTGACCTGGTGCCCGTCGCGATGGCGGCGCTGGACCAGGGGGGCACGCTGGCGGTCGCCGGCATCCACCTCAGCGACATCCCTGCTCTGGACTACCAGCGCGAGCTGTTCCGCGAGAGGACCCTCACCAGCGTCACCGCCAACACCCGCTCCGACGGCGAGGAGCTGCTGCGGCTGGCCACGGCGCTGCACGTCACGCCGCGGGTGACGACGTACCCTCTGTCCGCGGCCGACCGGGCACTGGACGACCTGGCCGACGGCGCGGTGACCGGTGCCGCCGTGCTCACCGCA
>JBIOWF010000327.1:0-38826 GCA_044868295.1 Microtetraspora sp.
TGCCTGATCGACGAAGTGGCCGATCAGATGGTCGGCCAGTTCACCGAAGTGGTCGGCGGCGATCACCGCGTCGGAGAGCTGATCGAGCACGTCCGGGCGTGCCTTCTTGATGCCTTCGATCAGGTCGTCGAGCCGTACGTGAGCCGTAATGGGAACGGGATTCGTCATGCGTCAACCATAAGTTGACGATCGACTCACGTCAACCTTTCGTTGACGATGGTTGGCAGGCGATGTGCACGGGGGGCGGCGTTCCGTATCCGTCTGGAAGACGCCCCAGCGCCCTGGCATATCGCTCAGCGGATCCCGCTGCCGGGCTACATCAACCACCGATGTCCTGCCTGTGGGCCGACAGGCTCCGTCAGGGTGGTCAGATCCGTTCCAGATCTTGGAAGGATGTGTCGATTTTTATTCCTTCGGGCAGCTCGGTGACGAGCATCCCCCTGTGTACGGCCGCCAGTTGGTAATTGCGGCCGCTCCAGTCCAGGCGGTATTCCTCAATTGAGCCGACCCGGTCGCCTTCCATGACCACGATCAGATAGATGGGAATTCCCTGGGCGGCGTATTCAGCGCGCTTGTCGTTGAAGTCCACCTCGTCGTCGGACGAGGTGATCTCGATGGCCGCCAGCACGTCATCGGACCATAGCTTGGATCCAGGCTCTAGGCATCTCAGAATGCTGATGTCCGGACGCCGGAAGGTGAATTTCTTTCCCGATTGAGTCACATGCGGATTCCGATGCCGGTAGCGCATGTCGGTGTCCTGAAGGATGTCGATGCGCGGAATCGAAGGACGGACAGCCAGCAGGGCGAAGGTCAGATTGCGGGACACTCGCTGATGGGCCGGAGTTGGGGACTCGCAGAACACAACGCGGCCGTCCACCACCTCGATCGTCTTGCAGACCCCCTCGGGCAACGCCTCATACTCCGCCTCCGTGATCAGCAGGCTGGACGGTTCCGTCGCCCAGGCAGGGAGGGGCACATCGGGCTCCTTTGGATACAGTGCTTGGCCGGGATCGATCCTACTTGGCTGCTGTGCAGCGGTGCCGCTTGAGCGCCGTGGTCGTGGTGGCTTCAACGTCTCCGGCTATGGCATGCGCGGGCCAGGCGCGTGCGGAATAGGCCGTGATCGCGTCGTGGTAAGGATCAGGTCGGCTTCTGAGCACTCGCTCTTGATATCTGACCGCACGGCCCCTCCGCCGAGGCCGCGATCGGCTTGTTGTTCGACACCTATGTTTTCTATGTCTTCGCCTGTTTGCGGGCCAGGAGGTAGGCCTGCTGGGCTTTCTCGGTCTCGTCAGGTTCGCGCAGCAGTCGAGCTTGTACGGCAAGCCCGGCCTGGTCCAGCAGTTCGGCGACGTGGTCGGGCGACAACCGGTGGAAGTCGAGTGAAATCGTGTGGCCGAACGCCTCCGCCAGGTGCAGTGGCTCGTCGCCGACCTGGAAGGCGAGCAGCAGAGGGGCGCCGGGGGCCAGCACCCGGTGGAACTCGTCGAACACTGTGGACAGCGGCTCCGGTGGAATGTGGATGATCGAGTACCAGGCGACGATGCCGCCGAGGACTCCGTCCGCAAGGTCCAGGCGAGTCATCGAACCTTCCTCGAACCGCAGCTCGGGGTGTGCTCGCCGGGCCTCGGCCACCATGGCCGGTGACAGGTCGACACCGAACGCCTCCACCCCCAGCGAGTGCAGGTACGCCGTCACGCGGCCGGGACCGCACCCGATATCGGCGACAGGTCCCACGTCGGATTGCCGTACCAGCTCGGCGAGAGCGCCCAGCATCGCCCGGTCCAGCGGCTTGGCGTCAAGAGCGGCGCGGAAGTGCTCGGCGTATTCGGGGGCGATGCTGTTGTAGGCCGCCCGGACAGTGGCCAGGTGGGCTGATTCGATCATGGTCGATACAGTAGTCGGCCGAATCAGCCGTGACTGCTGCCCCTGATGGCCTGCGGTGGCATGAACCCGATTGAAGTGGATTGAGCGATCGCTCAAAATGGCCTATGGTCCGGGTTGAGCAGTCGCTCAATCTGAAGGAGAAGGGGATGACCAGGGGCACCGTTGTCGTCGTGGGTGGTGGGATCGGCGGGTTGGCCGCGGCGGTTGCGTTGCACCGGCGGGGCTGGCGGGTTGAAGTGGTGGAACGCGCTGCGGAGTTCACCGAGATCGGGGCGGGCCTGTCGCTGTGGCCGAACGCGTTTCGCGCGCTTTCCGCGCTCGGCCTGGCCGAACGAGTGCGCACCCTCGGCGCAGTGGAAACCGGGGGAGGCATCCGTGACCGCAAGGGCCGCTGGCTGTCCCGAACGGACAATGCCGAGATTGAACGGCGTTACGGCTGGCCGCTGGTTGTGGTGCACAGAGCGGACCTGGTGCGCGCGCTCGTCGAGGCGCTGCCGCCGGACGTGTTGCGGCCCGGCAGCGCGGTTCACGCCGTACGCGCTGAAGGCGACGACGTGGTGGTCGAGCACCAGGGTGGGATATTACGGGCGGATCTGGTCGTCGGAGCCGACGGACTTGGCAGTGTTGTCCGCGGACAGCTGTGGCCGCATGCCAGTAGCCCGCGCTATGCCGGGCACACCGCGTGGCGCATGGTCACTGAGCCCCTCGCCGAACCGCAGACCGAAGGCGCCGCGACCTGGGGCCGCGGCGAACGATTCGGATTCACGTCGTTGCCCGGCGGGCGGGTCTACTGTTTCGCGACCGCGACGGTGCCGACCGGCGGTGCCAGTCCGGACGGTGAGTATGCCGCCGTTCTGCGACGGTTCGGTGACTGGCCCGACCCGATCCCGGCGCTGCTGGCGTCGATATCCGATGATCGAGTGCTCCGTCATGATGTGTATGACCTGCCGCCGCTGTCCACGTATGTGTCCGGAAGAGTCGCGTTGCTGGGGGACGCGGCGCACGCGATGACCCCGAGCCTGGGTCAAGGCGCATGCCAGGCCTTGGAGGACGCGGTCACTCTGGCCGCCTGCCTGGACACGGCCCCGGACGTCGGCGCGGCGCTGGCGGAATATGACCTGCTGCGGCGGCCACGAACCCAGGCGATCGTCCGCCGCTCCGCCCGGCTCGGGGCGGTGGGCCAATGGTCATGGGCGCCCGCGGCGCTGGTCCGCGATCTCGCCGCCCGGCTGACCCCTGAGTCGGCGACCCTGCGGTCCGTGGCGCCGATCCTCAACTGGGCGCCGCCGGAAACCACCGCGCCCGAAACCACCGCGCCCAAAACGACCAGGCCGGAAACCACCGGGCCGGAAACCACCGGGCCCGAAGCCACCGGGCCCGAAGCCACCGGTTCGGTGGTGCGCTGATGCCTGACTGGACATATCACCCATTACGCGGCATCGCGGCGGCTCTGCTCGGCGTGCGCCGGTCGCAGCGGGCCGCGCTGCGTACTCTGGCCGCGATCGGGTCCATGCCTGGCGGTGGGCGACTGATCGCCCAGGGATTCGGACACCGTCACCCGCCGCAGGAGCATGCCGGCACGGTCCTCGGTGTCGCGGTGACGACGCGGCTCGGCGCGGCGGTGCCGCCCGGCGTGGCGCGCGACGCTGTGCGCGCGTTACCCCCGCTGGGTGCGGGGCTGATCGAAGTGTCGTCGGTGGGTTTGGCCGACGTCCCGGCGGTGCGCGAGGCCGCCGTCGGCCGGCGCGTCCCGTTGGTGGTGCATGCCGTCGGGCCGGACGCTTCGGCCGTGGTGACGGCGCTGTCGCCGTACGTCGACGCGATCAGAACCGAACCCGACCCGAACGTGGTGCACCTGACTTCCGCGTCGGTGGCCGACGCCGCCAGCGCCCTCGCCGAACCGGCCACGGCGGTGCTGGCCACGCCCGCCGTGCTGGTGCGGGCCGGTCCGGGCTGGTTCGCGCGGGTGACCGAGGCCGCGACGCCCACTGATCCGGAGCCTCCCGAGCGTGGCGTCGGGCTCGACCCTCGACGATGGCCGGCATGGTGGTGGGGTCTGCTCGTCGGCATCGCCATGATCTGCATCGGCTTAGCGTCGGTCGCGATCACGCTTGGGCCGGTGCTGCTCTGGTACGACCGTGACTATCTGGGCATGGGAGTGGATCAGCTGCACGCGGTGAACCATCATCTGGTGCACTTCCTGCAACACGACCGGATCACCATGGCCGCCACGGCGGTGACGATCGGGATCCTCTACATCGGCCTGGCCGCCGGCGGTATGCGACGTGGCTGGCCGTGGGCTCGCGAGGCCTACCTCATCTCCGGATGGATCGGCTTTCCCACCTTGTTCTACTTCCTGGGGTTCGGGTACGTGGAACCGTTGCACACCGCGGCCACCGCCGTCCTCTTTCCGATGTTCCTCGCGGCCACCCGCCGCGGCCCGATTCGTCCCCGATGGATACTTCAGCCGGAGGGACCGGAGCGCGAGCGCCGCCGGGCGCTGGTCGGTCAACTCCTGCTGGTGGTCACCGGAATCGGGCTGTTCGCCGGAGGCGTGGCGGTGTCGGTGGTGGGCGTCACCGGGGTATTCGTGTCCAGCGACCTGGACTTCCTGCAGACCGGCCGTGAGGCGCTGCAGGCCGCCAATCCACTGCTGCTGTCGTTCATCGCGCACGACCGGGCCGGTTTCGGTGGGGCGTTGATCGCCGCTGCCACAGCGATCACGCTGCTCAGCGCGTGGGGGTGGCGGCGGGGTGAGTCGTGGGTCTGGTGGTCGCTGGCGGGGGCCGCGATCACCGGATTCCTCCCCGCGGTCGTCGTGCACGGCACGATCCACTACACCGACTTCGGTCATCTGCTGCCGGTGTACATCGGGATCGGCCTCACCGTGACGGCCCTGATCCTCGCGCGCCCCTATCTGTGCGCGATCCCGGTACGCCACAGCACCTACGGTGAGGACCATGGCCGACACCCGACAGCGACTGATCGACGGTGCGATCGAGACGATCCGGACCCATGGCATCGCCAACACGTCCGCGCGGACGATCGCCGCCACGGCCGGTGCCAATCAGGCTCTGGTCTTCTACCACTTCGGCAGCGTGAACGAGCTGATCAAGGCGGCCTGCCTGGCGGCCACCCAAGCCCGGGTCGAGGCATTCCTGGCCCGGCTGGACGAGGTCACCAACCTCCGTGAGCTGTCGGCCGTGGGCCGTGAACTGCACGCCGAGGAGCGTGCGCTGGGCAATGTCATGGTGCTCGCCCAGATGCTGGCGGGCGCCCAGGCGGACCCTCAGCTCGCTGAAGCGACCGCAACGGCGCTTCGACTGTGGATCACGCCGGTCGAGCAGGTACTCCAACGGCTGCTTGCCAGTAGCCCGCTGGCCGAGCTGCTCGACACCGCTGGGCTGGCACGCGCCATGTGCGCCGGGTTCATCGGCTTCGAGCTGTTCGAGGGTGTCGATCCCGATGGAGCCCAGGCGGCACTGGACGCGCTGGACCGACTGGCGACGCTCGTGGAGGTCGTGGACGATCTCGGCCCCGTGGCCCGCCGCGCGCTCAACCGCAAGCTCCGCAAGTCTTCGACGTAAGGCGCTCAGCCGATCACGACCGCCGGATGAAGCCTGCGACACCTGTCAGTGGATTCGTGGACCGACGATCCGCAGCCGCACCAGCGGAAGGTCTGCTCCAGCCGGGCCAGATGAGTGCCGATGAACACCCGATTTGGGGGCGCACGGTCACCCTGCTGGAGTACAAGAGCGCCGACCGGGGTGGGCAGGTCATCCGGGTTCCGGCGCCGGGCACCTCGCAGACCTGCCACCAGTGCGGTTACCGAGAGGCGGCCAACCGCGAGTCCCAGGCCGTGTTCGCGTGCAAGAACCCGCCTTGCGGCTGGACCGATAACGTCGATGTCAACGCCGCCATCAACATCAACAACGCCGCCGGATCGGTGGTGTCAGGACGTGGAGACCTCGGGGTTACCCGGTCTGCGAAGCGTCAACCCCCGCGCGCCGCTTAGCACGTGCGACGGGAAGAATCCCTGGCCTTCAGCTTCAGGCCAGGGAGGAGGTCAAAGGAAGTTGACCCCTTGGGCGAGTGGCAGGTCGTCCGAGTAGTTCACGGTGTTGGTCGCGCGGCGCATGTACGCACGCCACGAGTCGGAGCCCGATTCACGGCCGCCGCCCGTTTCCTTCTCACCGCCGAATGCTCCACCGATCTCCGCGCCGGAGGTTCCGATGTTGACGTTGGCGATGCCGCAGTCGGAGCCGTCGGCGGCGAGGAAGCGCTCGGCTTCCCGCTGGTTCTGCGTGAAAATGCTCGATGACAGGCCCTGGGGGACACCGTTCTGCAGGGCGATCGCTTCTTCCAGCGTGCGGTAGGTGAGCACGTAGAGGATAGGGGCGAACGTCTCCTCACGGACGATGTCGGTCTGTGCGGGCATGCGGACGACCGCCGGGCGGACGTAGGCGGCCTCGGGGGCCTCCTGCTGGTAGAGGCGGTCGCCGCCGGTCAGAAGCTTGCCGCCGTCACTTTGGGCGGCGTCGAGCGCCTCGGACATCGCGGTGTATGCCGCGGTGTGGATGAGCGGGCCGACGAGGGTGGCGGAGTCGAAGGGGTTGCCCACGGGAAGTTGCCCGTAGGCGTGGACGATCTTTTCCAGGAGCCCGTCCACGACGTCCTCGTGAACGATCAGGCGGCGCAGGGTGGTGCAGCGCTGGCCGGCTGTCCCGGCGGCGGAGAAGACGATGCCGCGGACGGCGAGGTCGAGGTCCGCGGACGGGGCGACGATCGCGGCGTTGTTGCCGCCCAGCTCCAGCAGGCAGCGGCCGAACCGGGCCGCTACCCGTGGGCTCACCTCGCGTCCCATACGGACCGAACCGGTGGCGCTGACCAGAGCGACCCGAGGGTCGTCGACCAGGCGTTCGCCGGTCTCCCGGTGACCGAGCACCAGACGGTGCAGGGCGGCGGGCGCGTCGACGTCCGAGGCGGCCCGGGTGAGGAGCGCGTCGCAGGCCAGCGCGGTCAGCGGGGTCAGTTCGGAAGGCTTCCACACCACGGTGTCGCCGCACACGAGGGCGATGGCGGTGTTCCACGACCAGACGGCGGCGGGGAAGTTGAAGGCGGAGATCACGCCGACCACGCCCAGCGGGTGCCAGGCCTCGGAAAGGCGGTGGCCGGGGCGTTCGGAGGCCATGGTGCGACCGTAGAGCTGCCGGGAGAGCCCGACGGCGAAGTCGCAGATGTCGATCATCTCCTGCACTTCGCCGAGGGCTTCGGAGCGGATCTTGCCGGCCTCGATGGTGATCAGGTCGGCGAGGTGCTCCTTGTGTGTGGTGATGAGTTCGCCGAGCCTTTTGACGAGTGCGCCGCGCCGGGGCGCCGGGACGGTGCGCCACTGCTGGAAGGCGCGTTCGGCGTCGGTGATCGCCGCGTCGACCTGCTCGGGAGATGCGGCGGGCAGGTGGAAGAGGACGCCGCCGGTCAGCGGCGTACGCGACACGACCTCGCCGCCGTCCCCGGTCAGTTCGACGCCGCAGTGGCGCAGACTCTGCGTCGCCTGGGCCCGCAGGGTGTCGGTGTCGGGGAGCTGGGAGTTGCTGATCACTGTCGAACTTCCTCGGGTGTCGGTGGACGCGGGTCGGCTGAGGGGCGGGGATTCGGGAGAGTCAGATCGGCCGTGTCGGCTGAGGGGCGGGCTTCGGAGGGTCAGGTGTCGGCTGTGTTGCCCAGGGGCCGGGGGTCAGGTCGGCTGTGCTGCCCAGGGGCCAGGGGCCAGGGGTCAGGTCGGCTGTGTTGCCTGAGGGGCCGGGGTCAGGTGTCGGCCAGGTCGGCGGTCGGCCGGGGCGTCAGGCCGAGGGCCTGCCGGGCCCCGTGCAGGGACGTGCTCTGCTGTGCGGAGTAGAGGTCGAACGGGTCGTGCACGGGACGTTCGATGGCTTCGGCAAGCCACCGCTCGTCGTACCGGACTCCGGCCTGGGTGGTGTCCCGAGTGCCCTCGTCGGTGAGGTTGGACTGGAAGATCCCGGCGGCGGAGCGGGGCAGGAAGTCCTCATAGACGATGGGGTGGGCGGTGATCCACCCTGAGTCCAGGAGGCCCGCGAGGTCCTCGGGCGGCTGCCGCCCGTCGCGAGGACGCTCGGAGGCCGGACGATAGGTGAAGTACGCCATTCGTTCGGCGGCCAGTCGGTGTTCGTCACGGGGGAAGCGGGCCCGCCAGACGGCGTTGGCCAGGTCCTGCCCGTTCTCATCGGGGTGCTCGGCCAGCTGCCTGTCCGTCTCGGCGATGAGCTCGTCGTACAGAGCGCGCCCGGCCGGGGTGAGCGCGATGCCGCGGGCTTCGACCTCGCCGAAGCGTACGCGCAGGGAGCCGGTGGTGACGCTGCCGTCGGACTCGCGGAACTTCCGCGGCTCGGCGAGCGCGCGGAAGGAGGTCTGGCGCAGCAGGACCTGGGGACCGTCCCAGCGTGGTGGTCCCTGAATCCGGTCGATCATGATGATCCCGCGCTCTTCCATGCGCCGGTAGAGCTCGTCGATGTCCAGCACACGAGGGGTGAGATGGTTGATGTGGGTGCTGGACACCCCGCCGATGTCGGCGGCGACGGCAGAGACCCGTTCCAGTTCGGTGTACCAGGCACGGTCGACGGGTTCGCCGGACAGTTCGAAGGCGGCGACGGCCAGGCTGAGAAACCGTTCGGCCTGTGTCTCGGGCAGTCCTGACTCACGCTCGGCACGCGCGGCGAGGTTGAGCAGCTCCGGCGGGAAGAGCTCGCGGCGCGCGAGGAACGCCTCCAGGCGGGCTTGCAGGTCGGCGTCGAAGAAGCGGCGGTCGGCGGGGGTCAGCATGGACGTGAAGACCCGGAACGGGTTGCGGTCCAGTTCGTCGGGATCGATGGGGCGGAAGGCGGTGGAAATCACCGGAACGGCGCTGGACGCCGCGTCCCGCAGGTCGTAGAAGCCCACCGGGTGCATGCCGAGAGCGGCGAAGATCTGGGCCGCCTGGCGCATCTCCCGGGGCGTGCCGACGCGGATGGCGCCGTGTCGTTCCGCGGTCACCCGCTCGATGCCGCCGAGGCGTTCGGCGTCGGTGTCCTGGCGCATGACGTCGTCGTTGACCTGGCCGGCCACGTCGAGGAGCGTGGTGTAGGCGGGCACTTCGGTGCCGTACATGTCCGACAGACGGCGGGCGAACGCCGCGCGCAGCCGCCATGTGGGAATCATGCGAGCCTCCTGGGGTGGTCGTTCCCGCGAAACCGGGCGCGGGACGTCAGATGATATGGGCCTCGGGGCGGACGGCCCGGCCGTCGAAACGGGTCGCGGCGAGCGGTTCGACGTCGATCAACGGGGTCTTGCCGAGATAGAGGTCGCGGATGATCTCACCGACGGCGGGCGCCTGCAGGAAGCCGTGGCCGGAGAACCCGGTGGCGTACAGGAACCGGCTGACATCGGCCGCCTCACCGATCAACGCGTTGCTGTCCGGCGTCGTCTCGTACAGGCCGGCCCAGCCGCCGATGACGGGCGCGTCCGCGAGGGCCGGAGCACGATGCCGGGCGACCTCACGGAAGGGCTCCAGCCATTCCTGGGTGAACTCACGGCCGAATCCGGGCTCCTGGCGCCGATCCGACATGCCCAGGAGGAGGCCGTCCGCGCCGTCGTTGTGGAAGTACAGCGTGGACTCGAAGTCGAGGGTGAAGGGGATCCGCGGTGGCGCGGGGCGCAGCGGCCCGGTGAAGGCGATCTGCCGCCGCAGCGGCGTGACCGGCAGATCGACGCCGGCCATGGCACCGATGACGCGGGACCAGGCGCCCGCGCAGCAGATCACCGTCTGGGTGCGGACGCTGCCGCGGGGCGTTCGCACCCTCTGGAGCACCCCGTCGGCGGTGCCGATCGCCGTGACGGGGCAGTCGCCCACCACGATCGCTCCATGCCGGCGCGCCGCCCGCAGGTATCCCGACACGGCCGGCTTCGGCAGCGCCCAGCCGTCGTCAGGGGAGTACGCGGCGGCGACGATGGCGGCCGGATCGATGTAGGGGCACAGCTCATGGGCTTCGCGCGGGGTGATGAGCCGGCTGGGCACCCCGAGTTCGTTCTGTACGGCGATGCCCCGCTCGAAGGTCGCCACCTCGTCGGCGGTGCCGAGCAGGAACAGGTAACCGACGCTCTCCAGGCCGATATCGGCGCCGGGACGCCGGGTGAAATCCCGCCAGGCCGCGAGACTGCGCTGTCCGAGCATGATGTTGAGCGGGTCGGAGAACTGGGCCCGTACCCCTCCGATCGGTTTGCCCGACGATCCGGAACCGGGCTGGTCGCGCTCCAGCAGGAGCACCTTCTCGACCCCGGCTTCGGCCAGGTGGAACGCGATGCTCGCCCCCATCACGCCACCGCCGACGATCACGACGTCGGCACGTTCCGGAAGCGAGGCGGAAGCCGTGTTGCGCGTCATGAAGAGCCTTCCGTCCTCTGTGGGTCGCGTGGTGCGCATGTCTCGTCGACGAAATCTCGCCGATGAACAGATACTCGCGCATGTATCTGTTTGCGTCTATTGACAGGTTTTGTATGCGATCTTTTAGATGTCCTATATGGAACTGAGTGGCGTGCAGCTCAAGGCGCTGGTCGAGCTGTCCCGGTGCGGCACGATGACAGCGACGGCTTCAACCCTGGGATATACGCCGGGCGCCATTTCCCAGCAGATAGCCGCACTGGAGCGGGCGGCCGGGGTGGAGCTGATACGGCAGGTGGGGCGCGGAGTGGAGCTGACGGACGCCGGTCACACGCTGGTCACCCACGCCGGGCGGATCCTCGAAGCCCAGTCCGAGGCCACCGCCGCCCTCGAGCGAACGCGTGCCGAGGTTTCGGGCCGGCTGCGGCTGGGAGTGTGGGGTACGGCGGCGGCCGCGTTCCTGCCTCCGGCCCTGCGCCGGCTGCACGAGTGCCATCCGGGGGTGCATGTGGTGAGCCGAGAAGTGGATGTGGATCAGGCTTACGCCGAAGTCTCCGCTGGGCGCGTGGATCTGGCTCTCGGCCTGGATTATCCGGATGCGCCCATCGCCCGGGATGCGGCGATGGAGCTGGTCCGGCTGCGCTCCGAGCGGTTCGGCCTGGCGATGTCGCTCACCCGGGAAACCCCGGCCGCGCCGCTGCAACTCGTCGACGCGGCCGACTGGGACTGGATCCTGCCCGCGCCCGCCACCTACTACGGGCGTGCGATCCGCGCGGCCTGCCGACGCGCCGGTTTCGAGCCGCGAGTCGTCCACGAGGTCACGGACACCGCCACGTCGCTGGCCATGGCCGGGGCAGGGCTCGGCGTCGCGCCGGTGACGGATCTGATGCTGCGCCTGCGCTCGGAAGGCATCGTCTCGGTGCCGCTCCGTGATCTCGTAGAGCGCCACGTGGTCGTCGCGGTCCGCTCCAGCGCCCGCCACCGCCCGTCGATCGAGGCACTGATCGACGCGCTACGGATGTGCTCCGTAACCTGACCTGGTTGCGGTGATATGCCGAGTCATGTGAGTGGTGGCATGGGCCGCGAGGGCGTTCAGCAGTCGGTCGACGTCTTCGTCGGTGCTGTAGGGGGCCAGCGATGCGCGCACTGCGCCAGCTTGGTGCGAGATCCATGCGGCGGGCCGCCTCGATCGCGTAGAAACGGCCCGACGGCGCGTTGACGCCGGCATCGGCGAGGGCCTTGGAAACCTCGGCCGGATGGCGGCCCGTGACCGAGAACAAGACCGTGGGGGTGCGTTGTGCTGCGCGGCTGTAGTACGGGGTCGAGCCCGCCATGAGGCAGCGAGGTCAGCGAACGACCGCCCCAGCAGCCTCCCAGACCCCGCCGCACCATCATGTAACGATCAAGACACAACTCGTAGCCGCGACCCGCGAAGTACGGCGGGCGACGTGCCGGGATTTTCACGCCGTAGCGGCGTCATAAAGGGACACGGGCGGCTGTAGTGAAATTGGGCGGTGGCCCTTGCCGCCGGTCACCGGTACGTGAGGGTCCTGACGCGCGCTATCTGCTCGGGGGTCAGGCGGTGCTGGTACGCGGTGAGCGCCTGGCGGGAGTCCATCGGGCGAAAAGCGGTGCGGGACAGGCCCGTCCAGGCGAAACCCTCCCCGGTGGACTCGCCCGACGTGCAGGCGGCGGTGATCCGGCGGGCGGCGTGGCCGGTCCACGGCAGACCGCACCAGTCGTAGAGGTCACGGAAGCCGTCCAGTGGTTCGGCGGCCAGGGCCTCGTAGGAGATCACCCGGATGCCAGGCGTTCGCGCGGCCACGTCGTCCGTCACTTGGCGGGCCACCCGCCACAGCGTGGCCGATTTGGCGATGCGGTCCTGGGAGCCGACGAGAGGCCGCAATTCTTCGACGCCGGGGTGGTCGCGGACGAGCAGCGGCTGTTCCAGCAGCTCGTGGAAGTAGACCGTCCAGCCGAGCCGCTGCCAGCTGGCCACGAACGAGACGGGATCCCGCACGAGGACGACGACGCGGCAGCCGAGCCGTTCCGCGAACCACGCTGCGGAGAACACCGCGAACGGATCGTCCAGCAGGGCCCGCCTGCCGGTGAGCCGCCCCAGCGTGAAGGCCGTGCCGCGCTTGGCCAGGCGGGCGAGATCGCCGGGACGCCGGTTACGGCGCAACTCGGCGAGGAACCGGTAGCGCAGCCGGGCCGTGTCCAAGAAAGCGTCCAGCCAGGGAGATTCGTCGTCCGGGCAGATGTACTGGAAGCGGTGCGTCACGGACGCGTTCAGCACGCCGGGGGAGCGGCCCGGCGGACGCTCCGGATTCAGCGGCTCGTTGACGTACACGACCTGGCCGCCCGCCGCGAGCATCTTCCCCACCCAGCTCGTCCCGCTGCGCGGCAGGCCGGTGACCAGCACGGGTGGGCGGCTCCTGCTCATGTGGCGATCCTCTGAACGGCGGTCAACGTGTGGCGGCCGAAGGGGCGCAGGCCGTACCGGCGGGAGATCTGGATCAACGGCAGCAGGTTCTTCACCAGGACGCCAACCGACCAGCCCACTGCCGCACCGAGCGCACCGTGGGCGGGCACCAGCAGCACATCGAGCGTGATGGTCACGGCGACCGCGGTGGCGGCGTTGACCAGGCTCGCCCCGGTGCGGCCCGAGGCGATGAGCGCCACGTCGACCATGCCGCAGGCGGTGGCGACCATCATGGTCGCGGAAAGCACGAGAGCCACCGTGACGCCTTCGGCGTAGCCCGAGCCGAAGACCCGCAGCAGCCACGGCGCGAGAGCGGCGTAGCCGACCCAGACCGGCCAAGTGAGCATGATCAGCCACATCGTCGTGGTCTGGTAGAGCTCGCGGGCCCGGGTCAGGTCCCCTTGCGCGAGTGCGCTGACGAGCCCGGGTTGCGCCGCCTGGGCGAGCCCCTGGCTGACCAGCTGCCCCACGACCTTGAACCGGGTGGCAGCCGTGTAGACACCCGCGGCCGCGGGTCCGGCCAGCATGGCGACGATCACGACGTCGAGCCGCTGGAACACCGCCTGGATCGCCGCCGCAGCGGACCGCGGACCCGTGTACCGCCAGAACTCACGCACCTGGTCGCCACCGGTCATCCCCGCCCAACCGCTGTGCGTGTCAGCACTGCCATCACTCCGGTCATCACCACGATCGTCGTGCCGCCGCTGGTCTCTGTGCGCTCCGGGTACGTCGCCGGGCGTCTCAGCCCGGATGTCGCCCGTCGCCGTACGGTTGCCGCGCCGCAGGCGAGGGTGGAGCCACAGGGCGGCCAAAAGGGTGACGGGAAGGGCGGGCAGCGCCCACGCCGCAGCAAGGCCGGGGAGTGTGGCACCCGAGAGGAGGCCCGCCGTGACGAGCGCGAGCTGGCCCAGCGGCTGCCCGAGGCCGTCCAGCAAGAAGGTCGGGCGCATCGAACCGAGGCCACGTGTGGCCGCGACCAGGATGTCCGCGAGCACGATCGCGGGAAGCGCGGTGGCCAGCACGGACCATACCGCCTCGGGCACTCCGGTGAGCCGGGCAAGCAACTCGCCGGAGACGGCGACGCCGCCAGCCGTCAACAAGGACAGAACCAGCACCGGTGACAGCGCGATCCGCATCAACGATGGGTAGGACGCGGACCGGTCAGCCGGTGTGGGCGCGTGCCTGTCCGGTGGTGTGGGCGTGTGCCTGTCGGACGGTGTGGTCGCGCGTCCGTCGTCGCGGTCCTCCCGACGCCTTCTGGCCAGGGCGTAGATCAGCCCGTTGCCGGTGTCGAGCCGCAGGATCCCGGCCAGCATGAGGCACAGGGCGGTGGCCGTGAAGAACGCCCCCGCCGAGGCGGGGGCAAGTGATCGGGTGACGAGGAGAACGATCAGGAACTGGGAGCCGGCGTTCACGCCCGCCCCGACGACCCCCGCCAGACCCCCACGTGCCAGGTCTCCGTATGCGCTCCTGCTGCCGGGCGCGAGGTCGCCACCGGAGCTGTCACCCGCTGCCGCCCCCGTCCGTGCTGCCGCCCCCGGTCCAGCCTCCGGTCCTGTCGGGGGTTCAGCCTCTGGTCCCGTTTCCAGGGGAAAATTCAGCGGCGCCATGAGGGCTCCGCGCCGAGCCAGGGTTTCAGCAGGGCGTCCCAGGGGGCGAAGTGCTCGCTCAGTCGGCGCCGGACGGCGGCGGGCATGGTGGATGGCCTGGGCCGGGCGTTGTGCCGCTCGAACACCGGGTCGGTCAGCCGCGGCAGGCCGAGGAACTCCAGCACTCGCTCGTAGACGGGCTCGGGGTCGCTGAAGAACGTCCCGCTGTCCGCGACGAGCAGGCGATCACGCCCGATGAGCAGCTCCAGGCGCGACAGTTGCTCCGCGTAGCGTCCCCGGGCGATGTACGCCTGGTGCCGGTGCGCGTGGCTGACCGAGGAGGGGACGGCACGAAGACGGTCGGCCTCGCCGGTGAGGCGCTCCTCTTCCAGATCCAGAGCGCGCTCGAACGACGGCTCGGTCTCGAACCCGCGCGCCAGCTCATGAGCGTGGGCCGAGCAGGCCCGCTCCACCGGGTCCCGGACCAGCACGATCAGCTTGACCCCGGGAAGGTCCCAGGCGATCCGGGCCGCGGCGAGCGGATGGAACAGGTAGTAGGGCGACGATTCGAAGGACTGGGGCGGGTGGCCGTACCGGTTCTGGGGCCGTGCGGCGCCGACCCTGAGCGGGAAGTGCGCCTGATACCACGACAGGCCCCTGTCGTAGGCGACGTCGAAGTAGTGCACCCCCTTGCGCAGCACGGGCTTCATGATCAGTGGATGCTGGGAGAGGGCGCGATAGAGCGAGGTGGTGCCGCACCGCTGCGCCCCGACGATCAGGAAGGACGGGAGCAGTCGGCCGCCGACGGTGAGCCTGCCCGTGGTGAGGGAGACCGCGTGGGCCGAGCGCTTCAACGGCGACTTCAAAGTAAGGACTCCAGGTAGTCGACGAGCGGGTTGAGCCATTGCGAGGCCGGGCCGAGTGGCTCGTGACCATCCCGGTGGTGCCGCTCGGCCAGTGCGATGAGGTAGTTGGCGACGGTTCGCCGGGCCTCCGCCGCCGACAGCCCGAAAGGCTCCAGGATCGGTACGGCCTGCGCCAGGCAGGCCTGGGCCGCCGTCACCGGCCGCATCCGCTTGAGCGCGCGGTGGAGGAAGTGGTGGACGGCGTCGAAGCCCAGCGGAACGCCAGTGGCGAAGCGCTCCCAGTCCCAGACGAGCAGCCGCCCGTCCGTGGCGGGGGAGATGTTCCACGGGGCGAAGTCGCCGTGCCAGGCCCAGTCGCCGAGGCCGGCGATCTCGGCGACGGCCGCGTTGAGCAGGTCAGGGGGGATCGGGCGGCCGGTGATCGGCAGCGGGGCCATGACCAGGACGTCCAGGTCGCGCCAGATCCCGTGGTGGAGCACCGTCGGCGTGCTGATCACCTTCAGCGGGTGCTCGGCGAGCATGCTCAGGACGTCGCTCTCGTGCCGGACCAGAGCCTGGGCCTTCGTGGAGTCGCCGATCTTGACGAAGCCGACGAGGCCGGCCGGGCCATGCGCCTCCAGGACCGGCTTGCGGTTGGCGCGGCGGGCGGGCCGCACGTGCAGGACCGCCCGCACGGGGTGGCCGAGCACGTCGCTCAGGTACGTCTCGATCGTGTCGGCCCCGTCCGACACGAGCACCCGGCCACCGGGGCCGAGGGCGAAGTGCCACCGGGCGCGCGGGACCAGCCAGCGAGGGGCGAGCCGGTGCGGGAGCAGCGTCCGGGCGCTCTTCGCGGCGGACGGCGGGTAGAGCAAGGTGATCACCTCGTGCAGGTATCGCAGGCGCGCGCGGGCGTCCCGATCGTTCATCGAATTCCTCAAGCGCTGAGACCCCCGCCTTCGGACGGGGAAGGAGACGCGGAACAGTCCCGCGCGAAGGCCTCCTGCGCCGACGCGTTGCGCCACAGCAGGGCGAACGAGATCAGATAGAGGCTCAAAGCGGTGACCAGGCCGTCGTAAACGAACATGTACAAGAGCACGAGCAACATCACGAGGGTCCCGGCCTGCCCGATGGGCGACCGGTCGGGCCAGTAACGCCGGATCGCCCCCGCGAAGAAGCCGATGTACAGCAGGGCCCCGGCGAAGCCCTGGGTGATGAGCAGCAGCCACAACTGGCCGTCGCTGCCGAGCGGTGGATGGCCGCAGGTGTCGCACCAGGCGGTCTTTCCGGTGGTCACGGTGCGATGGTTGCCGAAGGCGTTTCGGGTGTTGCCGTACCCGATCATCGGTGAGGCGGCCGCGGCCCGCACCGTGGATGAGACGGTGAACGCCCGGATGTCGTTGCTGTGCGGGTTGTCCAGCCGCTCGCCCACCATGGCGCCGAGGGGGGAGAGCAGGAACGCGGCCGTCGCCAGCGCGGCAGCCGTACCGATGAGGAGGGGGCGTCGCCCGCGCAGGGCGAGGTAGGCGACGGAGGCGCCCAGCCCGATCCACAGTCCACGGTTGAGCGAGTAGACGACCGGGATCGCGGCGAGGGCGAGCAGCAGCGCGGCGCAGGCCCGTCTGAGCGGCCCGCCGTACGCCCACCAGCCCACGACGAACCAGATGACCAGCACGGACATGTTGCTGCCCCAGGCGTTCGCCCATTCGAAGGGCGCCTCGGGCCGGGGCAGGGCGTGGCCCAGCACATGCTGCATCTGCGCGGCGGTCGGGTGGATGAGGTTGTTGACGAACGAGTTGCCGCTGATCCATTGCGGCAACACCATCTCGACGGGGGAGGTGAACTGGAAACCGGGGGCGAACACGCCCAGTAGCCCGCCTGCGACGGTCGTGACGAACAGCGCGCCCAGCATGCGCACCAGGGCGAGCTGCGGCAGCTCGTCCAGGGCGAGGTTGCCCAGGTAGAGCACCATGATCAGGAGGGCCGCGTAGAGAGCGAGCCGCATCACATAGCCGATGACCCGGCCGGCGGTGAGCTCGCCGTAGGTGCCGGCGGGCGTCTCGGCCAGCGTCAGCGCGCTGATCACGTAGCCGGCGAGCAGGAGCGCCCACAGGCCGATGCCTTTGGGAACTTTGATCGGCCGTCTGTTCCACAGCACCACCCCCATCGGGACGGCGAGCAGGATGATCGACAGCCCGCCGAAGCCGAGCGCCCACCAGACCGGATAACCGACGAGCAGCGCGGCGATGGGCCACACCGCCGGTTTCACGTGGGCTGCTCCACGGGGTGGGGCTCCGGTGCCGAGATCGTCGGCGGGATGGTGACCGCGCCGAGCACCGTCGCACCGCGCCTCGTCAATTGCCGTACGGCATGCGCCACCTGCGTGGAGGTCGCCCGTCGCAGGTCGATCAGCAGCAGCGCCGCGTCGGGACGGGCGCCCGGATCGGTCACGACGGAGATCGGGGCGAGGTAGGAGAGGGCGGCGCCGAGCCTCTCGGCGATCGGCGCCGGAGCCGCCGCCGCGCCGGTCCCTTCGAGGAGAAGCGCGTGGTAGCCGTCGCCGAGCGAGGCCACCACGGCCGCCGCGAGCGCGCGGAAGACGGCGGCGTCGGGCTTGGGCGGGATCTCCGCCAGCAGCGGGAGCCCGGTGAGGCGCTCCACGTCGGCGGAGGTACGCAGCCGGGTGTCGAGCCGATCCCGGCCGAAGGCCGCGCCCGCCCCGGCTAACAGGCCGAGAAACAGCCCGCTGCCGAGGTAGAGCGGGATGCTGGGAGAACTGGGCGTGAACGGCGGCTGCGCCTTGCTGATCACTGTTCCCGGAGTGATCGCGATGGTTCTGAGCGCGTCGTACTTCAAGGTGAGGCTGTAGACCTGCCGGCCGAGGACGGACTGTTGATGGGCGGCGACGGTCCGCTGGGCCGACCCCCGGGCGAGTGTCGCGACGCTCCCGGCGGCCTTGGCGAGAGCGGCGTCGACGTCACGGAGTTTTGCGCCGAGCACCTTCAGCTGGGCGGTCAGGGTCTGCGTCGCGGCGGCCGAGCGGTTGCGCAGATATGCGTCGGCGAAGGCCTGGGCGCCCGCGGCCGCCGTCAGCGGATCGGGCGCGGTGAACGAAATGGAGAGAATCGCGGAATTAGGTGGAACGTAGACGGCGACGTGCTCTCGCAACCCCTCTGGATCCGTATTTTTCAATATTTCGGCAGCCTTGTTGGCCACTACGGCAGATTGGGCGATCTGCGCCTCTGTGTCTAGATTCAGCGGTTCACGTTGCCGGGGAGTTATCTGATTTGTCTGCTCCTGAACGCCGGTCGGCAGCACCTGAACCTGTGCGGTGGAGGTGTATTCCGCCGGTGTGGACGCCACCAGCGCGCCGCCGCCGCCGATGCCCGCGATCAGGCAGGCCAGGACGAGTGATCGTCGACGGCGGAGCACGGAACCGTACTCCGCGAGATCCCGGCTGTGTGGCGGCAGACTCATGAAGATCTCTCCGTGCCTGTGGTTGAGCTCGGTCTCGAACTATAGGCCGGGTTGAGGTTTCCCCCATCGAATATTGAAGATTTTCTTCCATCGAATCACGGAACAATAACGTGGCTTTATCTGAAATATCGGGCGATGTGACATGGCAAAGTCGGCCCCGGGCCTCCGTCTCCTAATGGGAAGGTGAGTCCCGAGTCATTCAAAAGGAGGGGGCATGGTGCAAAGTGGGGGCATGGTGCAAAGAGGGGGCGCGGCGCAAAGAGGGGGCGCGGCGCGACGAACACGGGTCGTCGGCCTGGTCGTCGGCCTGGTCGTGTCGCTGGCGGGATGCTCCGCCGCGTCCGGCACGTCGAAGAGCCTCGGGGCCCGCCCCGGCGACGCGTACAAGTCGCCGGACTGCGAGGTGACCGCCAAGCTCATCCCCACGTGCGGGGCGTGGTGGGGAATCGCTCCAGACGTCTTCACCGGTACGCGGCCCACACGTGCCGTCGCGCGGGCGGAGGAGCGGATGGGGCGCAAGGCCGACATCGTGCACTTCTACCATCGGGGCGGCGAACTGTTCCCGACCGCGGCGGAGCGGGAGATCGCCAAAGGGCCGCGACTGCTGCTGATCAACTGGAAGCCGTCGATGACCCACACCTGGGCACAGATCGCCCAGGGAGCGGTGGACCAGCGGATCGACGCGCTGGCCCGGCACATCACCCGGACCTTCCCCGGCCGGTTCTTCCTCACGATCCACCACGAGCCGGAGAACGACGTGCGAGGGGGCGGCGGCAACTCCGCGGAAGACTACGCCGCGATGTTCCGGCACGTCGTCACCCGCCTGCGGGCGCAGGGCGTGACGAACGCGGTCACCGTGATGACGTACATGGGCGCCCCCAACTGGGCGACCAAGCCATGGTTCGAGCAGCTTTACCCAGGTGACGACGTGGTCGACTGGATCGGCCTGGATCCCTACGCCGACAGCCGGGTCCGCGACTTCGCGAGCCTGGTCAACAAGACCCGCCCGGATCATCCGCAGTGGCCCGGCTTCTACCGCTGGATCCAGTCACGCTACCCCGGGAAGCCGATCATGGTGGCCGAGTGGGGCGCCTTCGAGCGGTACGGCGTGCCGCGGTTCAAGCGGGACTTCTACGCCTCGGTCAAGCGCCAGGTCCACGAGTATCCCCAGGTCAAGGCCCTTGTCTATTTCGATTCGCCGCTGGCGCCACGCGGCGACACGAGATTCGACACGACCCCCGCCGCCGCCAAGGCGTTCTCGGAGCTGGCCAACGAACGACACTTCACATCGACCCAGGTTCCACCCGCCTGACCAGAGCCCCGGCCCGCGGCTCAGCGGATCCAGCCGCCGGAGACGAGCAGGTTGAGCACGGTGCCGACGGCCCGGTCGACCGTGATGCCGGTGGTGTCCAGGACCAGTTCGGCGTCGTCCGGCTCCTCGTACGGATCGGAGATCCCGGTGAACTCCGGGATGAGCCCGGCGCGCGCCTTGGCGTACAGGCCCTTCCGGTCGCGCCGCTCGCACTCCTCCAGCGGGGTGGCGACGTGGACGAGCAGGAAGTCGGCGCCCACCTCCTCGGCCATCGCGCGGGCCTCGTCCCGGGTGGCCGCGTAGGGGGCGATGGGCGCGCAGATGGCCAGGCCGCCGTGCCGCGCCACCTCGGCGGCGACGAAACCGATCCGCCGGATGTTGCGGTCGCGATCCTCCTTGGAGAACGTCAGTCCGGCCGACAGAAGGTGGCGGACCACGTCTCCGTCCAGGTAGGTGACGGTGCGCCCGCCCCGCTCCAGCAGCGCGTCACGCAGCCCCCGCGCGATCGTCGACTTGCCGGATCCGGACAGGCCGGTGAAGAACACCACGAGCCCGCGCCGGTGCGGCGGCCCGGGGATCACGACGGGCGCGGGGCCCGCGTAGTGCTCGGTCGCGCCGTAGTTCCGCGCCACATGCTCGCGCAGCTCCAGGTCGATCTCGGCGTTCTCACGCGGAGCGAGCGGGACGGCGACCACCGACGAGCCCGGGACCTCGGCGGACGCCTTGAGGGCGGCCCGGACCACGGCGGGGCCGCTCTCGCCGAAAACGAGGGGCAGGAACAGGACGGCCGCCGCCAGCTCCTCGGCCGTGGCCACGATGTCCTCCAGCGCGCCCGAGTCGAGTGGCCCACGCATGGTGACCGCGAGAATCTCGCCCTCGGGCAGCTCCTTGCGGACGTCCTCGGTCGTACGGCGCAGCCGGGCGAACGGCCCGTAGACGGGTGCGTCCAGCGCTTCGACCGGTCCCGCGGCGTGATGCCCGTCCCGCTCCCGCACGGTCAGTACGGCCACCGCCGCGCCTTCGGGGTCCTTGAGCGTCACCCGGTCGCCGGGCCGGATGTCATCGGGAAGCGCGATGGTGATCGGATCAGGCCACGGGGTCCCGTCGGCGAGCGTTCCGCGCTCGATCACCTCGTCCACGTCGGACGAGCCGAGGAAGCCGGTCAGCGGCGCGTACGCCCCCGAGAGCAGCAGCTCCAGGTCGGCCAGTTCGCGCGCGTCGGGGGTCCACTCAGTCATGACTTCCATATCCGATCGACTCAACCGGTTACGCACCTTACTCCGGACTCTGCGCCGGAGCACTCCGGTCGTGCGGACACGACGCCCGAGAGGGTGACGCCGGCTCCGAAGGCGATCGAAGACGGCGGTGCAGATCACGGGGCCATAGCGGCGATCGACGGCGGTCGCGGCCCGGATCAGGCAGCCGCCCCGGCCGCCATAGCGGCGATCGACGCTGTTCGCGGCTCGGATCAGGCGAGCCAGGGGCCGATCTGACGGCGGCGACTCAGATCAGGCGGGCGAAGTGGTTCTGCGGCTTCCGCACGACGAGGGTGACCTGGTCGTGGGCCGCGGTGAGGCGGCTGCCGGAGAGCTTTTCCACCATCCGGCACACCACGCCCACCAGGCGCGAGTGGGGACCGAGCCGGGCCGGGCCGCTGGTCGTCACCTGATCGTCGGCGATCACCAGGCCGCGCATCAGGCAGTACGCGTGGATCCCCTCTCGCGAGGCCACCGACTCGTAGATCGCCGGGAGGGGGCCCACCGATCCCGCCGGGACGAAGCTCTTCCAGAACAACCGCCGCAGCCACCCGGGCGTCATCCGGTCGCAGAAGCCGTACGCCGTGCGCCTGTCCCGCAACTTGATCAGCAGCAGCCCGCCCGGCCGCAGCGCGGAGACGATGCGGTCCAGAACGAGCTCGGCGTGCTGGATCCGCTCCAGCAGGAAGTCCACATAGGCCACATCGTGGGAGCGCGGCGGCAGCGGCACCGACCGCATGTCGCCCACGCACCACGAGTCGAGGTCCTGGCGGCTCGCCGTGTGGGCGTTCAGAGACGGCAGATCCTCGTCCACGCCGACGATCCGGCAGTCGAACCGGTCGGCGGCGGCGCTGGGGAACGTGCCCGGACTGTCGCGGCCGCATCCGGCGACGAGGATGTCGAGCCGCCGCCCCAGCTGCTCGGTCCACCGCTCACGGATCCGCTGCGTGAAGACGTCGTCCTGATCTACCGGCGACCATCGAACCTCTGACATGTTACGAAGAGTAGTCAATGGAACACGTGAAGTCGGGGATTTGGATGATGGCCCGCCCCCGGCCGCCGACTGGGCCGGCCGGGCGTAGCCATGTGTGACCTCGCGTCGGATCATCCCCAGGCCGGCGTGGAGCTGTGCGATGTCGCCTCCGGTCGTCGAGTGGGCCGGCAGGGCATGGCCGCGTGGGCCGACGGGGCGTGCGTGGCCATCGGACCCGCCGCCGGTCGTCGCATGGGTCGACGGGCGTAGCCTTGTACCCCTATAACCCCGGTCCGCTGCGGGCTCGGGGCCGTTTCGCTTGCCGTCGTGGGGCTCTGAAGTCATCTATGTCTCTTTCTGGACTGCTTGACGTTGTCGCCGCCGAACCGAGATTGGCCGCCGCGCTCGACGCGGCCAGGGAATCCGCCGATCCCGGCACCGATTTGATCGCGCCGTCGGCCTTCCGGCCGTTCGCCGTGGCGGGGCTGGCCCGCGTCAAACCCGTGCTGGCCGTGACGGCCACGGGGCGTGAGGCCGAGGATCTGGCGGCGGCGCTGACGAGCCTGCTCGACGAGAGCTCCGTCGCGGTCTTCCCCGCGTGGGAGACCCTCCCGCACGAGCGGCTCTCCCCACGTAGCGACACGGTCGGCCAGCGCCTGGCCGTACTGCGCCGACTGGCGCACCCGGTCGTGGGCGACGCGACCGCGGGGCCGCTGCGGGTCGTCGTGGCCCCGGTCCGCTCGCTGCTGCAGCCCATCGTGTCGGGGCTCGGCGATCTCAAGCCGGTACGGCTGCGCGCGGGCGACGACGCCGATCTCGACGACGTGGTGGCGAATCTCGTCGGGAACGGCTACCACCGGGTGGACATGGTCGAACGGCGTGGCGAGGTCGCCGTACGCGGTGGCCTGCTCGACGTCTTCCCGCCCACCGAGGAGCACCCGCTCCGGCTGGAGTTCTGGGGCGACACCGTCGAGGAGATCCGCTGGTTCAAGGTGGCCGACCAGCGGTCCCTGGAGGTCGCACAGGACGGCCTGTTCGCCGCGCCGTGCCGCGAGCTGTTGCTGACCGATGAGGTCCGGGAGCGTGCCCGTGAGCTCGGCGAGGAGCACCCGGCGCTGAAGGAGGTCCTGGACCAGCTGGCCGAGGGGGTGCCGGTCGAGGGCATGGAGGCGTTCGCGCCCGTCCTCGCGGGAGGCATGGACCTGCTCGTGGACCACCTGCCGATCGGCGCGGCGGTGTTCGTCTGCGATCCCGAGCGCATCCGGAGCCGCGCGGTCGAGCTCGTCCACACCAGCCAGGAGTTCCTGGAGGCCTCGTGGATCACCGCGGCGGCCGGCGGGGAGGCTCCGATCGACCTGGAGGCCGCCTCCTTCCGCACGCTCGACGAGGTTCAGGAGCACGCCCGAGAGCTCGGTCAGCCCTGGTGGAGCATCGCCCCGTTCGGCGAGGGCGCCGAGGTCGCCGCGCAGGACGTCGAGGCCTACCGGGGCGACACCCAGCGGGCGCTCGCCGACATCAAGGGCTGGCTCGGCGGGGGCAGGGCCGTGGTGCTGCTCAGCGAGGGTCACGGCACGGCCGAGCGCATGGTCGAGCTGCTCAAGGGGGTGGACGTCGCCGCCCGCCTGGTGCCGGAGCTGGACGATCCACCGGTTCACGACGTCGTCCAGGTCACCACCGGCCGCCTGGAGCACGGGTTCGTCACCGACGCGTTCGCGATGCTGACCCATCTGGACCTCGTCGGGCAGAAGGCGTCGACCAAGGACATGCGCCGCCTCCCGTCCCGGCGGCGGAACATGGTCGACCCCCTCCAGCTCAAGGTCGGCGACCACGTGGTGCACGAGCAGCACGGCGTCGGCCGCTACATCGAGATGGTGCAGCGCACCGTCCAGGGCGCCACCCGCGAATACCTCGTCATCGAGTACGCCAAGGGCGACCGGCTCTACGTCCCGACCGACCAGCTCGACGAGGTCACCCGATATGTCGGCGGTGAGTCCCCGACGCTCAACCGGATGGGCGGCACCGACTGGGCCAAGGCGAAGACGAAGGCCAGGAAGGCCGTCAAGGAGATCGCGGGCGAGCTCATCCGGCTCTATTCCGCGCGTATGGCCTCACCGGGTCACGCGTTCGCGGCCGACTCGCCCTGGCAGCACGAGATGGAGGACGCGTTTCCCTACGCCGAGACCGGTGACCAGCTGGAGGCCATCGACGAGGTCAAGCGGGACATGGAGCGGCCCGTCCCGATGGACCGGCTCATCTGCGGCGACGTCGGCTACGGCAAGACCGAGATCGCCGTCCGGGCGGCCTTCAAGGCGGTGCAGGACGGCAAGCAGGTCGCGGTCCTCGTGCCCACCACCCTGCTCGTCCAGCAGCACCTGTCCACCTTCGGCGAGCGCTTCGCGAGCTTCCCCGTGTCGGTGAAGCCGGTCTCCAGGTTCCAGACCGACGGGGGGGTCAAGGAGACCCTCGAAGGGCTCAAGGCCGGCGGCGTCGACGTGGTGATCGGCACCCACCGGCTGCTCTCGCCCGAGGTCAGGTTCAAGGATCTCGGCTTGATCATCGTCGATGAGGAGCAGCGGTTCGGCGTCGAGCACAAGGAGGCCATGAAGCACATGCGGACGCAGGTCGACGTGCTCGCCATGTCCGCCACGCCGATCCCGCGGACCCTTGAGATGGGCCTCACCGGCATTCGGGAGATGTCCACGATCCTGACCCCGCCGGAGGAGCGCCATCCGATCCTCACGTTCGTCGGACCGTACGAGGAGAAGCAGATCGCGGCGGCGATCCGGCGCGAGCTGATGCGCGACGGCCAGACGTTCTTCGTGCACAACCGGGTGCGCAGCATCGACAGGGTGGCGGCGCGGCTGCGCGAGCTGGTCCCCGAGGCGCGGATCGCGGTCGCGCACGGCCAGATGAACGAGCACCAGCTCGAAAAGATCATGGTGGACTTCTGGGAGCGCGACTTCGACGTGCTCGTCTCCACCACGATCGTCGAGTCCGGCCTGGACGTGCCGAACGCCAACACGCTGATCGTCGACCGGGCGGACAACTACGGCCTGTCCCAGCTCCACCAGCTCCGCGGCCGGGTGGGCCGGGGGCGTGAGCGCGGCTACGCCTACTTCCTGTACCCGCCGGAGGCCCCGCTGACCGAGACCGCCCACGAGCGGCTCGCCACGATCGCCCAGCACACCGAGATGGGCGCGGGCATGTACGTCGCGATGAAGGACCTGGAGATCCGCGGCGCGGGCAACATCCTCGGCGCCGAACAGTCCGGCTTCATCGCCGGAGTGGGATTCGACCTGTACGTGCGGATGATGGCGGAAGCCGTACAGGAACAGAAGTCCAAGCTGTCCGGGCAGCCCGAGCAGGAGGAGCGGCCGGACGTCAAGGTCGAGCTGCCGATCAACGCGCACATCCCGCACGACTACGTGACCTCCGAGCGGCTGCGGCTGGAGGCCTACAAGCGGATCGCCGCGATCGGCTCCGACGACGACATCGCCGCCGTCCACGACGAGCTGACCGACCGGTACGGCAAGCCGCCCCAGGAGGTCGGCAACCTCCTCGAAGTGGCGCGCTTCCGGATCAGGGCCCGCAAGGCCGGCCTCACCGACGTCACCCTGCAGGGCCAGCAGATCAAGTACGCGCCCGTGTCCCTGAAGGACTCCCAGCAGGTGCGGCTGCAGCGGCTCTATCCCAAGGCGCTGCTCAAGCAGGCGACGGAGACCATGCTGGTGCCGGTGCCCAAGACCAAGCCGATCGGCGGGCAGCCGCTGCGGGACCTCGACCTGCTCAAATGGTGCGGCGACCTGGTCGAGGCGATGTTCCTTGAGCCCATGCGGGTACAGTGACCGGCGGATCGGCGAAAAGTCATGAGATCGCAGGAACGGCGATCTCGGCAGTCGGCACGGGATGGCGGAAAGCGCGATTTCACGAGCAGGTGCGAGGTCGCTCGGACAGCCGTGATCTCCGAAGCGGGCATGAAGTTGCGGAAGCGGCGATCTCAGCGGGTCGCCGTGAGGTTGCGGGAAAACAGAGAATCGGCACAATTGCCTGACCGGGTTGTCGGGAGGATCGTTCGTGAAGTCGTATCGAGTGCGCGTCGCCGTGGCGGTGGCCGTCGCCAGCGTGGCGTTGAGCGCCTGTGGGCCCCTCCAGGCCGGTGCCGCGGCCATCGTCGGCAAGGAGCGCATCACCTCGAGTGATCTGGACGCGGACGTCCGCGAGTACCGCAAGGACCTGGCCGCGAACAAGATGTCCGAGGAGCAGCTGGGCCTGACCTTCTCGGTCCCGCAGATGATCCTTCTCAACGTGGCCAACGCCAGGCAGTACGCCGAGTTCGGCAGGCAGAAGGGCGTTCCGGTCACCAACGGGGAGATCGACGCCATCGTCACCGCCCAGGGCGGCCAGGCGAGGCTCAACCAGACGCTGCTCGCCAGCGGCATCCCGCTCTCCGAGGGCCGGGCGGCCATCCGCGCGCTGATCATCCGCCAGAAGCTGATGGCCCAGATGGGCGCGGGGAGCGACCAGCAGAGCCAGCAGGCGGCCCTCCTCAGGGTCACCCAGCAGGCGGAGGCCGTCGTGCCGGTCCGCTTCAGTCCCCGCTACGGCAAGTTCGAGGCGCAGCAGGGTTTCGTCGCGGACGACCGCTTCGGCGCCGTCGCCGCCACAAGCAACTGACCCTTCCCGTCCGTGATCGGGCCGCGACCGGTGAGTGTCCGCGTGATCGCAGGCGCGGACAGGTTCGAGGTATCCGGCACCGTCCCGTTCCTGGGCGCGATCGGGCGGTGGCTGGGGGCTTCTGCGTGATCACGGGCGTGGATAGGGTTGGTTTATGCCGCTGATCGTTGTGACCACCTCGCCACGCGTCGCGCCCGGGCTGCTGAGCGGAGACGCGTGGGTGGCACTGCGCGGGAATCGGGTGCTCACGGCTTCCGCGGGGCACCCGCACCTGCCCTATCTCGCCGAGGCGGGCGTCCACGTCGAGGTCGTGACTCCCGACGCTGTGGCGCTCGCGGGCGAGAGCCGTACCGGCACGGTGGTGTGGCTGGCCGCGCAGGACGGCGAGGAGGACTTCATGCGGGCGCTCGGGCACGCCGCGATCGCCCTGGAGGATCCGCCGGTGATCGAGGTCGTTCCCGGTTCCTACGACCTGCCGGGCGCGCGGCTGCTCGATCTCGTCCAGGTGATGGACCGGCTGCGCCGCGAATGCCCGTGGGACCGCAAGCAGACCCACGAGTCGCTGGTGCCGTACCTCGTCGAGGAGTCCTACGAGGTCCTGGAGACGATCGAGCAGGGCGACTACGCCGCGCTCCGCGAGGAGCTCGGCGACCTGCTGCTGCAGGTGATGTTCCACTCCCGCGTGGCCCAGGAACGGATCTCGCCGGTGGGAGAGCTCTCGGCTGACCGGACCGGCCAGATCGGCGCTGGGGGCGACGCGGGGGACGCAGGCGAAGGACGTGAAACAGGCGACGGGTTCGACATCGACGACGTCGCCGAGGGAATCGTGGACAAGCTGGTCCGCCGCCACCCGCACGTGTTCTCCGGCCTGCAGGTGGCGGACGCCGACGAGGTGAGCGGCAACTGGGAGGCGATCAAGGCGGCCGAACGGGCGGCCAAGGGCGCGCCGGAGTCCGAGCTCGCCGGAGTGCCGATGGGGCAGCCCGCGCTCTCCCTCGCCGCCCAACTGCTGCGCCGCGCCCAGCGTGCCGGAGCCCCCGCCGAGCTCGCCGACGACCTGCCCACCGCCGTCGGGACCCAGCTCTTCCATCTCGTACGGCTCGCGCAGGCCCAGGGCCTCGACCCCGAGGCTGAGCTGCGCAAAGCCGCTCGCGCCTACCGGGACCGCGTGATCTCGTGGGAGGGAAGAGTGGAAATTTCATGAATTGACCGCTTAACTGATCGTGTTTCCTTGGTCATCCCCGATGAGCGGAGCGCGTGGTGGCGGAACTCACACAGGTCGGCTGGCAGGTCAACGCGATCGCGCAGCTGGTCATCACCCTCGTCGGTCTTGTGGCGCTCGTGCCGGGCTGGCGTCGGCGCGGAGGCCTCTCGACGGTTCTCGCCGTGATCGGCACTCTGCTCCAGGTCCCACAGTTCGTGGTCATCGCCATGCTCGACGTCAAGATCTTCGGAGACCTCTACGGTTCCGAGACCTTCCAGGTGGTGAACGTCATCTTCGCTCTGGGCGGCACCCTCGGGTTGGCCCTGGTGCTGGTGGCGCTGGTCGTGGTCAAGGCGTCCCCGCAGTGGCAGCCGGGACAGCCGCCCGCTCAATGGGCGCCGGGCGGAGCAGTACCAACAGGTCAGTGGGGACCCGGCTGGACCCCGGGTGCCGGGAGCCCCGGGGGTCAACGGGGGCCGGCCGGCGGGAGCCCGACGGGTCAGCCGGGGCAGGGTGGTGGCAGTCCTACCGGTCCGGGATCGGGTGGCGGGAGTACCGAGCGGTAAGGGTCGGTAGGCTTTGACGCAAAGCGTCTACCGACTCTAGGAGTGCTCCGTGGCTTCCATCGAGGCCGTTACCGCCCGCGAGATCCTCGACTCCCGGGGCAACCCCACGGTCGAGGTCGAAGTGCTGCTGGACGACTACAGCACCGGCCGCGCCGCGGTCCCGAGCGGTGCGTCCACCGGCCAGTTCGAGGCTGTCGAGCTGCGCGACGGCGACAAGAAGCGTTATCTCGGCAAGGGCGTGGAGAAGGCCGTCCTCGGTGTCACCGACGAGATCGCCGACGAGATCCTCGGTTTCGACGCCGAAGAGCAGCGCCTCGTCGACCAGACGATGATCGACCTGGACGGCACGCCGAACAAGGCCCGCCTGGGCGCCAACGCGATCCTCGGCGTCTCCCTGGCCTTGGCCAAGGCCGCCGCCGACAGCGCCGACCTGCCGCTGTTCCGCTACGTCGGCGGGCCGAACGCGCACATCCTGCCGGTGCCGATGATGAACATCCTCAACGGTGGCGCGCACGCCGACACCAACGTGGACATCCAGGAGTTCATGATCGCGCCGATCGGCGCCGAGACGTTCTCCGACGCGCTGCGCATGGGCACCGAGACCTACCACACGCTGAAGAGCGTGCTGAAGGAGAAGGGCTACGCCACCGGCCTGGGCGACGAGGGCGGCTTCGCGCCCAACCTGCCGTCCAACCGGGACGCCCTCGACCTCATCCTCGTGGCCATCGAGAAGGCGGGCTACACGCCGGGTCAGGACATCGCGCTCGCGCTCGACGTGGCCGCCTCCGAGTTCCACTCCGGTGGCGTCTACACCATCGACGGCAAGGGCCTGTCCGCCGACGAGCTGATCACCTTCTACGAGGACCTCGTCCGGTCCTACCCGCTGGTCTCCATCGAGGACCCGCTGAACGAGGAGGACTGGGCTGGCTGGCAGGCCATCACCAGCTCCCTCGGCACGAAGGTCCAGCTCGTGGGTGACGACCTGTTCGTCACCAACCCGGAGCGGCTTGAGCGGGGCATCCGCGAGGGCGCGGCCAACGCGCTGCTCGTCAAGGTCAACCAGATCGGCACGCTGTCGGAGACGCTCGACGCGGTCGACCTGGCGCACCGCAGCGGCTACCGGTGCATGATGAGCCACCGCTCCGGCGAGACGGAGGACACCACGATCGCCGACCTGGCCGTCGCGACCAACTGCGGCCAGATCAAGACCGGTGCCCCGGCCCGCTCCGACCGTGTCGCCAAGTACAACCAGCTCCTGCGCATCGAGGAGCTGCTCGACGACGCCGCCCGCTACGCGGGTCGTGCGGCGTTCCCGCGCTTCCAGGGCTAGCCTTGCTGTGACTCCAGGGCTGGAGCCTGGCGCTCCCGGGGCTCGCGTTTCGCGCTCCCCGGGTTGCGCCGGGCCGTGCTTCGTACGGCTCGCGCCCGGCGCGTGAGTCGTACGGAAGCCCGCGGGCGTGAGCCGTACAGGAGACTGGAGAAGACACACGAAGGCGCGATCGCGTGGGCGACGCGCGGCGACAGGCAGGTGATCCGCATTGGCGAAGCGTCCGCAGCTGACCGGCAGGGCGGCGATCCTCGCGGTCGTGGTGTGCGCGATCGCGATGAGCCTGGCCTATCCCGTGCGGGAGTACGTCGCCCAGCGGCGGCAGATCGCCCAGCTGGAGCAGCAGCAGACGCAGGCGTTGAAGAGGCTCGCGAAACTGCAGGAGCGGCGCAAGCAGCTCGAAGATCCGAATTACATCAAGCAGCAGGCCAAGAAGCGGCTCCACTGGTGTGAGCCGGGGGCGAAGTGTTACGTCCTGCTCGATGACGAGACGAACAAGGTTCCGGCGAAGGCCGGGCAGCAGCAGACCGGCAAGGCACCTTGGTATCTGACGCTCTGGGAGTCCGTGGAGGCCGCGGACAAGGGCACGGACCAGAAGGCCGCTGCGGCTTCCTGAAGGAGTTCTGACGGTGGTAGATCCAGCCGATCTCGCGGCGGTCGAGGCGCAGCTCGGCCGTCCGCCCCGCGGCGTGCGGGCGGTCGCGCACCGGTGCCCGTGCGGGCGGCCCGACGTGGTGGAGACGTCTCCTCGGCTTCCCGACGGCTCCCCGTTCCCGACGCTGTTCTACCTGACCTGCCCCAAGGCGGCCTCGGCCATCGGCACCCTGGAGTCGTCCGGCCTGATGAAGCGGATGCAGGCCCGGCTGGCCGAGGATCCGGAGCTGGCCGCGGCGTACGGTGCGGCGCACGAGGACTATGTCGCCCGCCGGAACGAGGCCGCGGACGAGGACGGCCTGGAGCCGCTGCCGGGGGACATGCAGAGCGCGGGCGGCATGCCGGACCGGGTCAAGTGCCTGCACGCACTGGTCGGTCACGAGCTGGCCGCGCCCGGTGTGAACCCGTTCGGCCGTGAAGCGCTCGACGCCCTTCCCGACTGGTGGTCCGACGCCCCCTGCGTCCCACCGCCCTCATGATTGGAACGGGTATGAACCGCGTGGCCGCGATCGACTGCGGGACGAACTCGGTGCGTCTTCTCATCGCCGACATCTCGGGCGACGAGCTCGCCGACGTCGAGCGCCGGATGGAGATCGTCCGGCTCGGCCAGGGCGTGGACCAGACCGGCAGGCTCGCACCTGAGGCGCTGGAGCGCACGTTCACCGCGATGCGCGGCTACGCGAAGCTCATCCTGGAGCACGCGGGAGCCGCGGCCGGCGGCACTCCCGCCGACATGATGCCCGTTCGCGTCGTGGCGACCAGCGCGACCCGTGACGCGTCCAACCGGGCCGACTTCGTCGCGGGAGTTCGCGAGATCTTCGGTGTCGACCCCGAGGTCGTGACCGGCTCGGAAGAGGCGCATCTGTCGTTCACCGGAGCCACCCGCGGGCTCGCCCGGGCCGTCTCGCCCGCAGGATCTTCGCGGGAGGCCGCGACTCCGTATCTTGTCGTGGACATCGGCGGCGGGTCAACCGAGTTCGTCGTCGGCACCACGGACGCGGACGCCGCCCTGTCGGTGGACATCGGCTGCGTGCGGCTGACCGAGCGACACCTCAGGGAGGACCCACCCGGGGCGGCGGCCGTACAGGCCGTGATCGCGGACATCGACGCGGCGCTGGACCGGGTCGAGGCGGCGGTGCCGGTCCACGAGGCCCGGACGCTGGTCGGGCTCGCCGGTTCGGTCACCACGGTCGCCGGAATCGCCCTCGACCTGCCCGCCTACGACCCGGCGAGGATCCATCACTCCCGGATCTCCGCGGACCAGGTGCACGAGGTCTCCGCGCGGCTGCTGGCCATGACGCACGACGAGCGCGCGGCCATCCCCGTCATGCATCCGGGACGCGTGGACGTGATCGGAGCGGGCGCGGCCATCCTGGATCGCATCGTCCGGCGGTACGGCTTCGCCGAGGTCGTCGTCAGCGAGCACGACATCCTCGACGGGATCGCCTGGTCCCTCTCCTGAACCCCCTCGCACCGAGTTACCGATTTACGCCCAGGCTGGTGGGTGCTACGCGGCCGCCCTGCTCTTGCTCTCCGTGATCGAGCTCGTGGGACTCACTGAGATCTCCGGAGGATGCCCCGGCCTTCAGGCCGGGGAGGATTTCGGACCCCTTCAGGGGCGGCCCGCCGCAGGCGGGACAGCCTCGGGCGCGGAGCGTCCGTCATGGCCGAGTCCTTTCTCGATCAGGTACAGCATCTGCGCGTTCAGGGAGCGCCGGTCTGCCTGAGCGGACGCGATGATCTGCTCGTGCAGGTCGTCGGGGATGCGTAGCGAAAAACGAACCATGGCTCCATTCTAACGCTATGATGGAGCCATGTCCCGGTACCGGCTCCAGCCCACCCCTGCCCAAGAGCAGGCGCTGGCCGAGCACTGCGCGCACGCCAGGTTCGTGTGGAACCTCGCCGTCGAGCAGCACGCCCACTGGCGTCCGGGCAGGAAGTCCGCGCCGGGATTCGCCGAACAGTGCCGCCAGCTCACCCAAGCCCGAGCCGAGTTCGCGTGGCTGCGCGCCGGATCGGTGACCGTGCAGCAACAGGCGCTCAAAGACTTCGCCCAGGCCATGGCCAACTTCTTCAGCGGCACCCACAGGCGGCCGACATGGCGCAAACGCGGCGAAGGCGACGGCTTCCGGATCGTCGCGGTCAAGGAAGGCGACGTCCGCCGCCTGTCCCGCAACACCGGCGAGGTGAAGATCCCGAAAGTGGGGTGGGTGCGGTTCCGCTGGTCCCGCGCCGTCCCCGGCGGGGTGAAGTCCTACCGGGTCAATCGTGACGCCGCGGGACGGTGGCACGTGGCGTTCGCGGCGATCCCCGAACCCGTGCCCGCGCCCGGCAACGGCGAGAGGGTCGGCGTGGACCGGGGCGTCGCCGCCTCCGCCGCGCTTTCGACCGGCGAACTCCTCACCGTGCCCGGCCTTTCCCGCGCCGGGCGATCGCGGCTGCTGCGGCTCCAGCGCAAACTCGCCCGTGCCAAGCGCGGCTCCAACCGGCGCGGCAAGGTCAAGTCCGCGATCGCGAAACTGAAGGCCCGCGAGAGCGACCGGCGCAAGGACTGGGTGGAGAAGACCAGCACCCGCCTGGCCCGCGACTTCGACGTGATCGCCGTCGAGGACCTGAAGATCGCAAACATGACGCGGTCCGCGAAAGGGACTCTCCAAGTGCCCGGCAGGAACGTCCGTCAGAAGGCCGGGCTGAACCGGGGCATCCTCGCCAGCGGCTGGGGTCTGCTCGTCCAGCGGCTGGAGCACAAAGCACCCGGCCGCGTCGTGAAGATCAACCCCGCGTACACGAGTCTGCGTTGCTCGGCGTGCGGGATCGTGGACCGGAAAGCGCGCGAGAGCCAAGCCGCCTTCCGGTGCCGGTCCTGCGGATACGCCTGCAACGCCGACGTGAACGCGGCCCGCAACATCCGACACGCGGCAGGGCATGCCGTGTCCGCGCGGGGAGGCTCCGGGTTGCCGGGGCCGGTGAACCGCGAACCTCAACCCGACCTCCCCTCAGCGGCGTAGGAACGGTTGGAATCCCCGGCTTTACCAGGGGGAGGATGTCAACCTCACGGTGATCTGGGCCTCGCCTCGGTGTGGCTGGGGTGGCGGACCTCGGCCGGCACCGGGCGGGACTGGCACGATCGGTGTCATGAGCTCTGTACCGCCCGGATCCGGCTGGCCCGACGATCCGGCACGGCCGGACACGCCCGTCGCGCACGACCCCCTTGAGGTCGCCAAGCTGGCGGGTGAGAGCCGTACGCTGCCGGAATTGACCGCCCGGCAGTCCGTCTGCCGGGCATGCCCTCGCCTCGTGGAATGGCGCGAAGAGGTGGCGGACGTCAGGCGCCGTTCGTTCGCCGGAGAGACCTACTGGGGTCGCCCGGTCGCCGGTTGGGGGGACGAGAAACCGCGGGTCCTCATCGTCGGGCTCGCGCCCGCCGCGCATGGTGGCAACCGTACCGGCCGGATCTTCACGGGGGATCGCAGCGGTGACTGGCTGTTCGCCTCGCTGTATCGGACCGGGCTCGCCGCGCAGGAGACGAGCACGCACGCCGGTGACGGCCAGCGGCTGATCGGCGCGCGGATGCTGGCGGCGGTCCGGTGCGCGCCGCCCGCCAACAAGCCGACGACGCAGGAGCGCGACGCCTGCTTCCCCTGGCTGTCGCGGGAGCTGGCGCTCGTGGCCGGTTCCACCCGTGTCATCGTCGCTCTGGGAGGCTTCGCCTGGCAGGCGGTCTGGCCCGCGCTCCGCTCCGCCGGCTACGAGCTGCCGCCGCGCCGACCACCGTTCGGGCACGCGGCCGAGGTCTCCGTCTCGTACGGCGGGGCGCCCGCGCACCTGCTCGGCTGCTATCACCCGAGTCAGCAGAACACCTTCACCGGGCGGGTCACCGCCGAGATGCTGGACGGGATCTTCGCCAGGGCGGCCGAGCTGGCGCACAACGCCGACTGAACGCTTGTGAATGCTTTCACGAGTGTGAAGTCGGTCACGAAGGAAAGTTCTACCGATTTTCTTCGAGAAATTCCGCCATTGTGCCAGCAAATCCGGAAATATTGTCAGAGTTGACGCGATTATCGATTAGTGCGGTGGAGGGGTCTTGACGTAGCCTTGTGAATGCTTTCACAAGCGATCGATGCATGAAGGGCACCGTGGTGAACGGCAAGTCGAAGCACATCGTCATCGTCGGCGGTGGATATGTGGGCCTCTACACCAGCCTGCGTCTCCAGCAGACGCTTCGTCGCGAGCTGCGCGACGGAAGCGTGAAGATCACGCTCATCGACCCGCAGTCCTACATGACCTACCAGCCGTTCCTGCCGGAGGCGGCGGCGGGCAACATCTCGCCGCGGCACGTCGTGGCGCCGCTCCGGCGGGTGCTGCCCAAGGTCCGCATCCTCAACGGCAAGGTTTCCAAGGTCCACCACGAGGCCAGGACCGTGACGTTCGAGCCGTCCGCGGGTGACGCCCGCGAGATCGAGTACGACGTCATCGTCATGGCGGCCGGTTCCATCTCCCGCACGCTGCCCATCCCCGGTCTGGCGGACGCCGCCATCGGCTTCAAGACCATCGGCGAGGCCATCGCGCTGCGCAACCGCGTCCTGGGGCTGCTCGACCGCGCCGAGTCGACCGCGGACCCGGACGTGCGCAAGCGCGCGCTCACCTTTGTCGTGGTCGGCGGCGGCTTCGCGGGCATCGAGGCCCTGGCCGAGCTCCAGGACATGACCGAGGACGCGATCAAGTACTACCCCAGCATCGAGAAGAAGGACCTGTGCTGGGTCCTGATCGAGGCGTCGAACCGCATCCTGCCCGAGGTCGGCCCGGAGATGGGCGAGTGGACCGCCGAACAGCTCCGCGAGCGCGGCATCGAGCTCAAGATGGAGACGTTCCTGCAGTCCTGCGAAGGGGGTCTGGTGAAGACCTCCGACGACGACGAGTTCGAGTCGGCCACCATCGTGTGGACCGCCGGGGTCAAGCCCAGCCCGGTCGTCAACTCCGGCGACCTGCCGCTGGACGAGCGTGGCCGGATCAAGTGCACGACCAGGCTGACCGTCGCGGGCACCAAGGACGCGTTCGCCGCCGGTGACGTCGCCGGCGTGCCGGACATGACCAACGCGGGCCAGTTCTGCGCTCCCAACGCCCAGCACGCCGTACGGCAGGCCAAGGTCCTCGGCGACAACATCACCGCCTACCTGCGGGGCGAGAAGCTGAAGGACTATCGGCACAAATACGCCGGGTCGGTCGCCGGTCTCGGCCTCTACAAGGGCGTGGCCAACGTCTATGGGGTCAAACTGCGCGGATTCCCGGCGTGGTTCATGCACAGGACGTATCATCTGTCGCGGGTGCCGACCGTTAATCGCAAGGTCCGTGTGCTGGTCGACTGGACGCTCGCGCTGTTCTTCAGGCGGGAGACCGTCTCGCTGGGTGAGATCGAGCACCCGCGTGACGAGTTCAGGGCCGCTGCTCGGACTGAGCGGAAGCGCTAGATCGTTCCCGTCGGGCGTGTGCTCACCCTCAACTCGGAGAGGTGCGTGCCGGGTCGGCAGTCCGGCACGCCGGCATCCCTCTCCGTCGGCTGTGTAGTCCACTGTGGGCTCTTGCGGAGGGGGAACATTCATGGGGCATTACGCGGTAACCGTGATCGGCAGGGACCGTCCCGGGGCGATCGCGGAGGTGACGAAGGCTCTCGCGAGCCAGGGCGCCATCCGCGACTCGTCGATGGTCATGCTGGGCGAGTTCCTGACCATGACCATGGTGATCTCGGGCGACCTCAGAGCCGACGCCCTGCGTGACGACCTGACGCGCAGGTTTCCCGGCCTCGCGGTCGCGGTCGCGGACCTGGCGCGGGTCTCGGCCGCGGACCGCGCCTCTCCCGGGCAGGGGGCCTCGTCCGACCCGCTCAGCTATGTCCTGACCCTGCACGGGCCGTCCCGCCCTGAGGTCGTCCCGGTCCTCGCGGGAGTGCTCAACGAACGCGGGTGCGACATCACCTCGATGCTCACCCGGCACGCCGGGGATCTGTTCGTCCTCGTGGCCGACGTGGAGCTCCCCGGGCACGTGGACGTGACGTCGCTGATGCGGTGCATGGCCACGGCCGTGGACGGCCACAGGCTCGAGTTCCAGCCCGCCGACCCGGCGGTGCTGTGATGCCCCGCCCCGGGCGGCTCAGGGACGTGGTCGCCGCGCCGCACCCCCTGCTGGTGACCCCCGCGGCGGACGTTGATCCCACCGATCCCGCCGTGACGGAGGCCGTGACCGATCTGCTCGACATGATGAGGCTCCTTCCGGGCTGTCACGGCCTGTCGGCCCCACAGCTCGGCCTCGGCTGGCGGCTGATGTCCATCGACGCGTCCGGGCACCCTTCGACGCGGTCGTGCGCGGGTGAGTTCGCGATCGCGAATCCGCGGATCGTCGAGGCGGCCCACTGGGAATCGGCACGTGAGGGCTGCCTGTCGGTCCCGGGTCTGGTGGCCGAGGTCTCGCGGGCGACCCGCATCACCGTCCAGGGCGTACGGCCGGGCACGGGCGAGCCGTTGACGATCCACGCCGACTCCTTCGAGGCCCGCTGCATCCAGCATCACCTCGATCATCTGGACGGCATGCTGTTCCTCGATCGAGTGACGGGCACGCGGTCCGTTCACGGTGTCCGGAAAGGAGGGGAAGCAGCATAAGGTCCAACCAGTTACAGATGAGTGATCCGTGGCGTATGATCGCGGCGCCCCCGTAGCCCAATGGCAGAGGCGAGCCCCTTAAAAGGGCTGTGGTGCGGGTTCGAATCCCGCCGGGGGCACTTCTGCAGCTCATCTCGGCTTTTCGGGAACTCGGGTAAGGGTCTGATCGTTGGGCACCTGTGGAGTGGTGGATCAATTTTAGGGGGCTGAGCTCCCCGGGAGGCAGCGATGGAGAGTAAGAACCCCATATTCAGCCGGCGTGGATCCGTCGGTCAGCAGGCCTGGACCTCGTCCTCTCCAAGCGTTCAGCAACTGAACGACATGTACGCAGCGCCGTCCTACGCTCCGCCGTCGGCGCGCCCGATGACGATCGACGACGTCGTGATTCGTGGCTTCATGACGCTCGGCACGCTGGTCGTGTCCGCCGCCGTGGCGTGGTACCTCAACCTCGGTTGGGGCATCGGCTTCCCGGCGATGCTCGTCGGCCTCGTGCTCGGCCTCATCGTCTCGTTCAAGCAGAGCACCAACCCGGCCCTCATCCTGGGCTACGCGCTCTGCTACGGCATCGCCATCGGCGTCCTGAGCCACATGTACGAGGATCGGTGGAGCGGGATCGTCCTGCAGGCCGTCCTCGGCACGATGCTCGCGTTCGGTGGCACGCTGGCGGTCTACGCGCTCAAGGTGTTCCGACCCACCCCCAAGTTCACCAAGTTCGTCATCGCGGCCGGGTTCGCCGCACTCGGGCTCATGCTCGTCAACATGATCGCCGGCATCTTCGTGACCGGCGGCCTCGGCCTGCGCGCCGACAACCCGATCGGCTGGATCTTCAGCGTCGCGATGATCCTGCTCGGCTGCTTCTTCCTGCTCCTCGACTTCGACGAGGTCGAGCGCGGTGTGCGGGCGGGCGTTCCGGAGAAGTACTCCTGGCTGATGGCCTTCGGTCTGACGCTGACCTTGGTGTGGCTCTACCTGGAGATCCTCCGCTTCATCAGTTACTTCACAAGCAACGACTAGCACCACGAGCAAGAAGAGCGCTTCGCCCTCAGCGGAGCGCTCTTTTGTTGCCATATATCAGGGTATGACGGTAGAGAACCCAACGGGTGATCAACATCGCGTAACAAATCGATGTCCGTTGGGGGCTTGTAAAGCTCGGGCTTGTGATGCAGTGTCATGCCAAAGGAGCCTTATCCGTGGAGGTGCCCATGTCGTTGAACCACTCACCGGAGACCCAGAACAAGATGATCGCCCGCGTCCCAACGATCACCGGACGTGAACTCCCAGAGTGGTTCCAAGCCATCGACAACGGCCCGGCTTTCCTACGCTGTGATGAGCGGGCCAACTGGCTCGCCGACGAGCACGGGCTAACCCACGGCTATGCCGTCGCCATCGTTCTCGAGCACGAGAGGCGCCGTCGCGGCCGGATGTTCTAAGCCAGGAGCGCCCGCGCCGTCTACGGCGCGGGCGCATTATTGTCCTCAGGATCTCGACAA
>JBIOWF010000328.1:0-36293 GCA_044868295.1 Microtetraspora sp.
CCGTGACGTTGATCGCGCCGCCAGCCGGGACCGGGACGATCGTGACCTTGCCGTCCTTGATCGCCTGGTACAGGACGTAACCGGAAGGGCCGAGCACGTCGACGAGCTCCTTAATCGACTGGAGCTCCGTCTTCACCTGCTCGTTCTTCTCCTTCTGTGCGCGGTTCTCCTGGATCGCCCGCTGTGTGTCTTCCAGCGCCTTCTGCACGCTCGCCGGCGGCTGCGGCTGGTTAGTCTGAAGCGACAGGTTTTGGAAGTAGTCGCCGCCTGCCAGCACCGCGACGTTCGTCTTGAACTGGGCCTCCACTGCGTCCTGCCATTGGGCTTTGATCGCCGGGTCGGTGGCAAGCTGGAGCCAGTCGTACTTGCGGGCCTCGGTGTCCATCGCCTGGTCGAGCGCCTTGCCGAGGTAGAAGCGCAGCAGCCGCGCCCAGTTCACGCCGTCGCTGTCCTGGTCGATGTCGGCCTTGTACTTCAGGCCGATCTGCTCGTGGAACTTCCGCAGCGACTCGCAGTCCGTGTTCAGCGTGAACGTCGCCCCGCCGGACACGGTCAGGGTGAGCTGGTCCCGCGACACCACGCTCAACGGCTTGGATTCGGCGCCCTGGTCGTCGGAGAAGTCGAACGTCCGCTGCCCGGCCGGGTACTTGAACCCTTCGTCGCCGGGGCCGTTCCAGGTGAGGTTGCCGGGCTTGACGCACTCCTGGAACGTCGTGGAGGACAGTGCTCCGGCGTCGTAGACCAGACCGGCCTCATCCGGCTCGGTGCTCACCGAGGAGCAGGCCGTGGCGAGGGTCGCGACGGCGGCGATGGCCGGGATGAGCTTGCGGTTCATCGGAGTCCCTTCGGGGGGTTGATGTTGGACTTGCGGATCTCGTCGGCGACGATCACCGCGAACGGGTCGTCAAGGGCCGAATGCAGGTCGGCCGCTTGAGCGAGGTCATGGACGAGACGGCGGTAGCGGGATAGCTCGCGCATGTCGCGGATGTGGCGGGCCAGCCACCGGGTAGCGACGGCACCAACCACGAGCAGCAGCCCGATCACGACGACCAGGAGGAGGGCGACCAGAGCTCTCATGCGCTCACCTCGCCGGACTTGGCCGTCGACTGGCGTGCGGCCCGTTGCTGCGCGCGGCTGTTGGCGTAAGCCGCCTTGCACGGGCCACAGCGGCAGAGCCAGTTCAAGTAGGTGTTCGCGCTGCCGTGCGTTGCCAGGTCCGGGTTCTCGGCGATGAGCCGCCTTCGTTCCGCCCGGCGCGCTTTCATCGCGGCGGCGTGAGCCTTCTTGCATTCCGGGCAGCGGCAGGCCTGGTTGACGTAGCGGCTTTCCGTACCGTGGGCGACCATCAGCTGCTCGCCTCCGGCCTGCCGGAGCGGGCGGCCAGCCACGCGTCGTCGTCAGCGCGGGCCAGCTCCACCGCGTCCGCGGCCAGGCACTCGATGCAGGAGGAGCAGCCGCCGTCATGGCATGACACAGGGCGGACAGCGACGATCACCACGGCACCTCCCGAGACCACTCGGCGGCGAGAAGGGCACGCTCGGCGATCTCAGCCCGCGCGTCCTCCAGCGCCCGCCGGCGGTCGGCCGCGATCCGCGCCGGGGTCCGCTTGTCCCACGAGTGCACGAGCAGCTCAAGGTCATAAGCCCACTGCGGATCACCACCGAACGTGATTTCGTCATGGTCGGTACGGCACAGCGGCGCCGCGTTGTCCGGGTCCGTGATGTCTCCGCCGCGGCCTCTGGTCAGCGGCTCGTGGACATCGTCAGCGAGACGGGTACAGCCGGGCCGGATGCACCGCGGCCGACCGTCCGGGAACATCTCGTCGATCATCTGCTTGCGCTCGCGGTTCTCCCGGTCACGCTTCGCGCTGGTCGCCTTCAACGTGGCCGGCGGCCGGTCGTAGACCAGGTGCCACACGCCTTGACCGCACTCGCGTACGCCGGTAGGGAGCTCGTCCGAGACGCCGCGGGCGGTCATGCGGTCCCAGTGGAAGCGTGCGTCGTCCTGCGAGTCGAACGCCTTAGTCCCGCAGTAGCAGGCCGTCTTGAGGCTCATCGGCCACCACCCGGATAGGCGGCGTAGCCGAGCTTCGCCAGAGAGCTCAGCGACTGCAGGATCCTCACCTGCTTGTCGAGCTGCCACCCGTATTCCTGCACGTTCCGCCGCGCGAGCACGGCCTTCTTCCACGCCCAGAACGGGCCCGGGACGCGCCTCTCGAACCACAGCTCTTGCGCTTTCGCTGTCACCTGCCCCACACCGCGCCCGACCTCGGGGCAGTCCGGGTCACGCTCGAAAGGCTTGCGAGCCGCCAGATACTCCTGCAGGCGGGCAAGCTCGTCATCGCGGACTTTCCGGAGATCGCGGCTGGCGAAGCTCACCTCGTTGTAGAGGAGTTTCAGCAGCCGCTCGGTCTGTACCGGTGTGAGGACGGCGTCGGCGTCGACGAACTCGAAGCTGCCGCTCTCGCCCTTCTGGAACACCTCGCTCACTGGCCATCACCCGTCGGCCACCCGTCGTCGGACTCGACGTCCGCGTCGACGGCCTCGGCCTCTTCGCGGTCGGGCTCCGGCGGGGTATCGATCCTGTCCAAGTTCAGGTCGGTGCGGACCGCGCCGTCCCAGGCCAGGACCCGGGTGATCTCCGACGACTTCGGCATCGTGTCGAACATGTCGCGGAGCGCCGACTTCTCGGCCATCTCGTTGTAGTTGTATTCCCAGCCGAACCCGTTCGGGGCGCCCGACTTGCGGCGGCGGCGCTCCACTGCGGGCTTGTCGAGGACGGCGAACCCGAACCCGCCGTTGATCAGCCGGTAGACGGCGTACCACTGGCCTCGCGGTTCGCCCCGGTCGGCCTTGGACGGCTTGTGCTTGAGGAAGGCATTCGTGCCGAGCTCGAAGTCGAACTCGTCGTTCACGCGGACGGTCGCCGTCGTCAGGTACGCGGCCAGTGGGTGCCGCCAGAACAGCGCGGCCATGCCCTTGTAGCCGAGCTGGAAGGACGCCTCCCACTCGCCTCTCCTCGGGCCTTTCTGGACCTCCCGGGGGATGAAGAACGCCTCACCGGTAGGGCCCGGCTCCATGCCGAGTTGGGCGCAAGTCAGCACCGCGCCGGCCAAGGAGGCCGTGGTGCAGAGAAGAAGGTCCGGGGATTTGCGGGCCTCGTTCAGGACCAGGTGGGCCATCCGGTCCGGAGTCAGGTGCGCGGGCAGCGCCCGGGCGATCTCCGGGCCCATCCGGTCGAGGTAGTCCTTGAAGTCCGCGAGCCGCTGGGCCCGCGCCTGCGCGACCGATGGCGCGTTCTGCTCCCGCTCGGCGACGGCGTTACTGATGGTTTGTCCGGCCATGTTCAGGCTCGCTTCTTCTTCGGGCGGCGGGGCGGGTTGAGCTTGTCGACGGTGTAGCCCTCGCGGACGCTGGGGCCGACCTGGTAGATGGATCGGGTGCAGACCTTGCGCTCGGTCTCGTCGAGGACGATCTGTGCGGCGCCGATCTGGGCGCGGACCTGGTTTTCCAGTTCGTCACGCGTGTCGTGGGCGTCGGCGACGGCGAAGCAGGCCGCGCGGTAGGCGTCCGCCAGAGCCGTGGGAATGACCGCGGTACGGTCCTCGACCACGGCCGGGTGGAGGTGCTTGAGCGCGGCGCGGGCGGCGTCGCTGCCGTCGACCGGCGGCGGCTCGCCTCGGGTGAGCCGCTCGACGAAATCCTGCGCGGCCAGCCGGAGCACAGTGACGTCGACCTCGTCGTAGTCGATCACGTAGTGGCGGGTCTGCCGCCGGTCCAGGAACAGGCACGACAGGTAGATACGGCGCAGGTCCAGGCAGTCCATCTGCCACAGGGTTTGAGCCCGGTAGTAGACCGGCACCTCGTCGGTGCCCGACATCCCCCACCCGTCGGGCGACCCGGCGGTCTTGCCTTCCCACGCGGCGACGATCTCCGACCCTCCCCCGATCCGGCGGATGAGCCGGTCGGGGGTGGCCAACTGGTAGGGCCGGGCGGTGTTGCCGTACAGGCCGCCGGGGATGAGTTCGAGATCGGGGTGGTCGGTGGCGAACTTGTCGGCCACCCACGACTCCAGGTGCCGGCCGAGGGACATGATGTCGTTGTCCTCGATCGGCGGGATCTCGCCGAGCTTGCGCCAGAACAGCGAGAACTCGGACTCCCTGAACGGAGACAGGCCGAGGATCACAGCGATCTCCGAGGCGGTGACGCCCTTGAGCCGCTCCTCGTACCACTCCGCGGTACGGTCCATGCCCGCTGGCAGGACAAGTCGGGCTGTCATGTCTGCTGCTCCTCCCAGTAGCCCGCTTCGTCGTAGGCGTCCATCAGGCGCTCGGCCGGGTTGTTCGGGTCGCGCCACAGCACGGGAGTCGGCCCGAGCGTGCTCGGCTCGTCGAAGCGCAGGTCGGCGGCGGTCCAGCGCTGCCGGTTGAAGTAGAACTGCTGCTCGAAGCGGACGTAGGCGACGCCGTAGCCGGTGACGCCCTTGACCGCCTCATCCCAGAGGTCCCGGTCGAGCTGGTGGCGGCCGTTACGGACCAGGCGGAGCGACCCGTACTCGCAGACCCGGCACCCCCATGGGAGGTCCTCACCGGCGAACGTGAGGACCAGCGGCTCGCCGGCGAAGAGCGGCCCGTGGTCGCGGACACGTCCGCCGAACTCGACCCGCACCGCAGCGTCTGCGGGCAGGTGGGCGAGGGCGACCTCTGTCGGTGCCGGGCGGAGCCGGGTGATGCGGCTCGTGAGGGTGCTCACTCGTCCACCTCCGCCGGGCGGGCGGCCTCAAGCAGATCCACCAGCCCGAGATAGGTGAGCACCGAGCGGGAGGTCACCGCAGGGATGGCCCGCTCAATCTCGGCGAGGGAGTCCCACACGCCCGTCAGCTGTGACCAACGGGCCTCGGTGGCGTCGTAGCGGTAGGCGTAGAAGCGGCGCTCCCTATACCGGGTGCCCGCCGCGTGGAAGGAGGCGACGACGTCCACGTCTCCGCCCGGACGGTCGTGTTGGGCTTCTACCCGCCACGTGCCACGGTTGGTGTCGAGCGTGAGGGCTTCGAGGTTCAGCAGGGACATCAGGCACCGCCGCCGTTGATCAGGCGGGCGAGCGTGAGAGCGTGCGCGATCTCACCCTTGTCCGGCTCGGCCTGCTTACCTTCCGCGACCGCCCTGAGAAGCGGCCGGTACGTGCTCCGTACGTCGTCCAGCCAGTCCGCGAGCGGCTCGCGGGCCTGGAGCATGCCCATAACCAGGGCGGCCACGGCGGCGGCGTGCAGCTCGACGATGAAGCAGTCGCCGCACTGGTCGTGCTCAGTCTTGTCGTGGTCGCACCAGGCGATCGCGCTGGCCGTCTCGCTGTCTCCCTGGACGAGGCGGGGAGTGCCATGCACGGCGGGCGGCTCCTTGCGGAGCTTGGCGGCTGCGGTGCGCAGCTCCTCGGCCGGGCCGGTCATCGGGTCACCGCCGCAGGCTGCTCAGCGGACCGCATAGCGTCGTACTGCGCGATACCCCAGACGATCGCGTGGCAGGCCCATAGGAACGACCAGTCGTAGTCGTGGAGATCCCACTCCCACACGTCGCGGAAGCGGACGCCCTCATGGTCGAAGTGTTCGAGCGCGTCCCGGGCCTCATCCTCGAAGTGGACGTGGTTGAAGATCTCCCGCTGGATGGCCAGGAACAGGCCGAGCGGACGCATCTCCAGGTCGCGCACCTCGGCCAGGACCAGGGCCTTCGCCCGCTCCTCGGAGTAGGACTTGCATGCGCGGCTGCCGCCCTCGGTCTTCTCCGACCAGTAGCCCGGGTTGATGCCGCCCTGGTGGCTGGAGAACCGGAAGAACTCGAACATGTCTCGGGCCCGCGTGAACATGTAGCCGTCCACGTCGCCCCTGACCGCGAGGGTTCCGGGCCAGGTGACGATGTCGAACCAGTGGGAGCTGCGGTCCGGGTTCATGAACCTCAGGTGCCGGTACAGGCCGTCGTCGTGGAGGACGGTCATCTCGTGCTGGGCCGTATCGCGGGCGAACCCCTCGGCCATGTAGCGCTCGCGCTTCGAGGTCGTCATCGGATCACCGCCGTCTCTGCCTGGAGGGCCACAGCAGCGATCCGCTCGCGCAGCACGTCGTCCTCGGCGCGCTCAGCGGCCAGACGGGCGGCGTTCTCCTGGACCTCCCGGACCTGGCGGGGCGTGGCGGTGACGTGCTCGTCAGCGTCGAACGTCTGCGACCAGGAGCCGGAGAACACCTCCCGCGCTCCCGCCGCGACCGTTGCCTCGGACGTCGCCGGGTTCAGGCGGGTGATCGTCACGTACCGGTCCGACAGGTGGAGCGTGTCCCCCACGCTCAAATCCCGGGCCCTCATCGGGCACCACCGATCGCGCCGCGTGTACCGCGACCCACGCCAGTCCCGCCGATGTTCGCCCGCGCCCCGGCCGCTCTTCCTGCCCCGTAGCCGGAGCCCGACGATCGGGTGTACGTCGTCTCCAGGCGCGGGTATTCGGCCGCCACGGACTGGTTCACCACTGCCTGGCGGTCGGCCAGGACCAGCGCCGTACTCGACTCGGACTGCCGGCCCGGCGCCTGCGCGGTCGCGCTGTGCTCTTGGGCGGCCTCCCTCTCTGCCTGCTTGATCAGCCACGTTGCCTCGCGGGCGAACCCGAGCATCCAGGACCGGCGGTAGGCGCGCGGCGACTCCCGGATCCCCTCCGGGATGACGAGGCGGGCGAGACCGCCAGCCATCTGGAGCAGGAGCGAGGTGTAGAGGACTTCGGCCCGCTCGATGTCGGCCACGAACCCGAAGACGTGCACGCGGGCCTGGCCGTCGACCTTCCGCAGAAGCACGCACTTGCAGCGCAGCGCCTCAGCGACCCGGTAGACCAGGTCGGCCCGGACGTCGGCCCACGGCGCGTGAACCGTGATGATCCGGTTTCCCGGCTTGTCGGCCTGCCGGTTGAACGCGCCGAGCATGGCCTGCTCGATGCCGTACTTCGCCATGAGCGCGTTCGCGGCGGCCATGAAGCTGTCGCGCTCATACTCGTTGTCGGTGCCCTCAGCTTTCGCGAGGAGCTTCCGGACCCGGTCGAGGGTTCGCTCGTCGGCCTGCTGGTCGGTTACCGTCGTGTTCAACGGTTGCCGTCCTTCCTCTTGGTTTTAGATCAAGGTCGGTGGATTCGTTCGGGCTCCGGCCGGTCTCGACGGCTGGGGCCCGCTTGCGTTCACGGGGTGGAGACGAGACCCGCCAGGCGCGCCTTGCGCAGCCCGGCGCGGAGGGCGCGGACCTTCGCCACGCCCTCACGGCGGGCGGCGGCCTCCTCCATCTGGTGGTTCGCCTTGCGCTTCATGCGGCGCTCCTGGCGGGGCGTGAGGGTCACGCGGCCGGTCTGGGCGAGGTAGCGGGCTTCGCGCTGGATGCTGTCGAGCACGGTGGTTCTCCGTTCAGGGGGTGGGGGTGGCGATCGTGGAGACGGCCACCGTGAACGCCGCGTCGTCAGCGGCCTGGTCCACGCGGGCCAGGTCCTCACGCCGGCGGACGAACAGGCCGTCGACCAGGTCCACGCGGAACCGGGAGAGCAGGGAGATGTCGTAGACGCCGAGCGGGAGAGGCTCGAAACGGAGGCTCATGCGGCACACTCCGTGGCCTGCGTCTCCGCCTCGGCGATCGACGCGCGGATGTAAGGGCCGAGCAGTGCTGCGATGCGGGTGCGCTGGGCGGGGGTGAGGGGCGGGTCGTTCGCTCCGTCTTCCCATCCGGCTTGCCAGATCTCTTCCGGTGTCCGGCACAGGCGGCGGGGGGGCACAGTGGCGGCGCTCCGCTCAGAGGGAGTCGCCATCAGGCGCTCGATCCGCAGCGGCAGGCCACAGAGTCGGGCTCCGGCACAGGCCGGGCGACGCGCAGCAGAGAGTCAACCGGAACGCCGAGCGCAGCTGCGATCGCGTCGATGATGCGGTCGGACGCGGGTTTGATCTCGCTCTCGATGAGGCTGAGGTAGCTCTGGTCGATTCCTACGGCCCCGGCGACGTCTTCTTGGGTACGTGCCGCCTTCTTACGGAACGCCCTGACTGCCGGGCCGTTTTGGGGTCCATCTCCAACCATGAGAGGAGTCTTGCGCATATGAAGTCATATGAACAGAGGAAAGCGAAGATCAACTTATCTTATCTTCTCCAACCGGACCATCTGACGCAAGATGACTCTATCGAGACAGTAATAAAGTCAGATCAGATCAGATGTGACATGGACGCGCCTGCCTGCGTCATCTACAGTTGGTGACGGCTGAACTTATGACCGCCCATGGGGCACAAAGCGGACGAAAGGGATTCTGTGGACGCCCAAATGCGGCCAAAATGGGAACGCCTCGGCCGTCTACTGGCGGAACGGCGCGCCCGTCTCGACCCCCGCTTCGCTACCCGCAAGGCCTTCGCCCAGGCGACCGGCCTCAACCTCGGCCTTCTGCGAGACCTTGAGAACGCGACACGCGACACGTTCACGCCCCCGACCCTCGCGGCAGTGGAAGCCGCCTATAAGTGGACGCCCGGCTCGATCGATGCCGTCTTGGCCGGCGGCGACCCGGTAGAGGTCGCGCCCGTGACCGCGGTCTCAGCCATGGCCCTTGGGAGTTACTCCCGCGCCACACCCATCCGCCCGCCCACCGACACGGATATCTTCGGCCAGATCTTCAACGATGGAGACGTCGTGACGATCACTGAGACGGCCACGGTGCGCCGCTTCCCGAACTGGTTCACCAGCGAACTGGAGAGGCGTGGCGCGGACCTCACGGTCGTGGGTGCCGCTGTCGAGACGTTGCGTGAGATGGCTGCGCACTACCGCTCCACGCTCGCCGAGCTCCTGCTAGAGGCGGGCTTGGCCAATCTCCCAGAGTTGGAGATCCGGCCAATCGAAGAGCCTGACGACCTCGCGGCGTTCAAGAAGCGGGCGGAACATATCCTGGCGGACCCGCGCCTCAGCCGAGGGCAGCGGAAGGACGCCGAGGCGTACTACAAGAAGCTGCTCACAGAGCTAGAGGGGAAAAGGCGCGGGCCCGACTAGATCAGGCGCTGTGCCGGAACCAGTGCGCAGGCGGGTCATCGTCCTCGTCGCGCTCCTGCATGGTGCCGTCGACCTGCATCGCGGCCAGGCGCAGCCTGGCGTGCGCCAGCAGGTTCTCGTTAGGTCTTGTGAAAAGCGTTGCCGCGGCCGTCAGTCCTGTGATCAGTGCCAGGATGCAAACGACCATATGGATTCGGATTTCCGTGCCGAGCAGTGCAGTGGCGATCATGCCACCGACCGCTAAGGCCGCTGCCGCGTATACGGCCCTCCGTGCATAGACCCCCATTGACGATCCTCTCCCGCCGGACCTTCCCCCCAAAGACGGACCGGACGCGTGTCGATTCCCACGGCGAGACGCGAGGCTTGGGCAGGACCGTAACAGCACGCCTAGGCCTATCGGGCCTGTTCGGTGCGCTTTGGAGCGATCCCGCCAGCATGACCGCAAAATAACCGAAATGCGCGATTCACCGCAACTTTTTCTGCGTATTGTCAGATAGTTGCGACCTGACCGGTAAGAGGATCTTGAAGCGGGCGCGATTTGCGATACATTGCGGACATATGACCAGACGGACATGAGGAGTTCTCATGACTTCCGGCGACGCGGACCACCGCCGCCTCGCCGCCGCGATCGCCTCACGGAAGAAGCAGCTCCGCCTCCAATGGGAGGAGATCGCCGAAGCGGCAGGCATCACGAGCGCCCACCTGCGAAAATTCCGGAGCGGCGAGACCGGCCTGCGGCCCGCCACCCAGGCCGGACTGGAAACAGCCCTCGCATGGCAAGCAGGCGCCTTCGACCGAATCAAGGCCGGAGAACAACCCGTCCCCCTTCAGCACGAGCAGGCCGCGGCCGAGGCGAAGGCGCCCGCGTCTCCACCTCCCCAAGGCGACCGGCAGACCCTGCTTCGAGTGGTGGACGGTGGTGCCGTGAGCTTCACCGCCCCACGAGGGGCCAGCGAGGAGCACATCCAGGAGATGGCCAACCGCATCGCGGAATTCGCCCGCCAGCTCAACGAGGAGTACGGCTACACCGCGACGGGCGGCGATCAAGAGAGTAAGCGTCAGTAGGGCCGCATCTGCCGTACCGGGCGCGGCCGCGCCCGGTACGAGGTTCCGCCGCCGCATGGGGCCTCCGTCACCCACCCGCTATGGCCAAGCGCGAGATGACCAAGATGTACCGGAATCGCTCGGCTTAAGAGGCGGCGCGCCAAGCGGACGAGGGAGACTGAGATCACAAGTGCGCTGATCAAGAGCCCTAAACGATATTGGACCTACTAAAACAGGCCAATAGGGATCTCCCTAGTGACAATCCATGCCGATGGTGCCAAAGTGACTGATCCAGCACGAAAGAAGGCACAACCCATGGAGATGACACTCGATCCAACAATCCCGACCCCAGTAACGCGCTTCCACCCCGTTACCGCGGCCACACTCCTGCACTTTGGTTGCGAGGCGGCCATCTTCGTAATGACCGGAGACCTGGTCAATCCGGCGCAACTCTGGCTGTATGACGGCGATGCCGTCGACGAGTCGGTCGTCCGCAAGATGGAAGCGATCGGCCAGCACGCCCATGATCGGTCACAGAGAAGGAACGCTCCATCGGACGGCTGGGGCGAAATGATGATCGTCCCCGACAGCTACATCAGCCCAGACGAAATGCACTACACCCTCACCCCAGCCGGCTACCTCATCCCCGTCCCGCGAAAACTCGTCCGGCCACGCCTGATCCATGACCTCAACGAGATGGGGACCCAGGCCATGCGCTACGTGGCCCCACCCCCACCCGGCTCATCGGTCACCTACTACATGTAGTGGAACGGCCTAGTGACACCAGGAAATACGTCAGTTAGCATGCGGCAACCAGGCCAGCCGCGATGACGCTTACCGTCCCACGGCGAGACAGCGAGAGGCCGACTGGCCAGGAGGTGGACCACCCCGGCAGGGCAATTGCCGGGGTGGCCGTCTATTGGCGCGACGATGTCCATCCGCGCCGGTCCGCGGTGACCTCAGCCCGACTCCGAATCCTGCCCCGTGGGGCGCGCGACGAAGTTGCCCAAGTACGGCTTCGTCACGACCAGACCTTCGGCCCGAAGCCGGCGAACGGCTCTGCGGGCAGTCTGGGCGTCAACGCTGAACTCCTGCGCCAACTGCCGTTCCGACGGGACCCGGTTTCCCGGCTTGTAAACGCCATCGACGATCCGCTGCTTCAGCAGGTCGTAGATCTGGAGCCACCGGTATTCGTCGTCGCGGAGCTGGGTCACGGCAGGACCGTATGCGGGTGTGTGGCAGGGCCCGCTGGGGACCAGCGGGACCCTGCGGGAGCCTGCGGGATCCCGCACCAGTGAATGCGGGCATGACAGCTCAACGGCAACCCCGCCTGCTCTGTGAAGGGGTGCGGAGCCGCGGGCAGCTCCGCCAGAGTGACACTTCGGACGCTACGCGCCGATCAGCCGGTGATCCATACCGGCGCCGGGAAGGACCGGCTACCCGCTCTCGTCGACCGGGTCCAGCCGCACGCTCGCCGGATCAAACCCCGGCCCCCGCCACGTCGCCGGCAAAATCACCACACGGTACAGAGCGCGGACCGTCTCCGCCTGGACGTCCACCGGAGTCTGCCCCCACTGCTCGGCCGTACAGCCGGCCATCCGCGCGAGTAGCCGCTGCCGGGATGTCGTGGCGTGCCGGGATCGCAGGTCTTCGATCTTCCGCGTGAACTCGCTCAGCTGATCGGCCATCTGCTCCGGGTCCAGCTCCGGATGATCGATTAGCTTGGCGAACTTCGCCTTCAGCTCGGCCTTGCGGCGCTCCAGGGCGACGATCTCTGTAGCCACGCCCGGATCCGGCACAAGCACGTCATCCATCAGTTCCGGGTCTTGGAGGCGACGCAGCACACGCGCGGTGACATAGTGGTCCAGATGCTCGACATTGCGGGCGACGCGGTCCTCGCACGCGGCGTTCGCGCAGAAGTACAGCCGAGCGTTCTTGCGGTTTCGGCCGCCGGATGGCTTCACCCGCACGGTCGACCCGCACCTGTAGCACTCGGCCACCCCTGTCAGCAGGTAGCGCCGTTCCCGGCCGGGATACGGGTAGTCCTCGGCCTGCTTGTGGAGCAGTAGCTTGACGTCCTCCCATTCCTCGACCGAGATGATCGGCTCCCACACGGCCTCGTACAGGTTGCCGCTGTGGGCGACCAGGCCGGCGATTCGTGGGGCCACGAGCAGGTGCTTGAGGCTACGCCCCGCCCACCGGTTGCCTTGGCTGGTCGTGGACACCTCGTTCATCCACGCGATCACGCCGCCCTGCGTCTGACCGGCTAGCAGCCGGTCGACGGCCTCCCGCAGGACCGCGACCTCTCCCTCGCGGCGGGTCATCATGTCCGGCTCGAAGCCGAACGGGCGCTTCCCGCCGCCGCTTGGGCGGCCCTGCTTGGCGCGTTCGGCCCAGCCTCGCCGGACGCGGCGGGATGTGTTCGCTGATTCCCGGCACGCCTGCGCTGCCTCGATTCGCAGGATGAACCGGTCATCCTCGCTGCTCAGGTCGCGGACGCCCGACACGGACGCCAGCGGCAGCCGGTACTCCTCGGTCAGCTTGAGCAGCAGTTCCAGGTCCCACGGCTGACGGATCAGCCGGTCCCCGTGGTAGACGAGAACCGCGTCGACTTCCCGCCGCTCGATCGCCGCCAAGAGTGCGTCCCACCCGGGCCGTTTGCGGTTGCGGGACCAGGCCGACCGGGAGTTGTCGTGATAGACGTGGGCTTCGGAGATCGGCCAGGCGAGTCGGTCTGCGAGTTTGCGGCAGTCGGCTTCCTGCCGCTCTACCTTTTCCAGGGATCCATCGGGTGCGTAGGACAAGCGGCAGTAGATGGCCGCTCTGGTGGTAGGTGGGGGCATGCTGAAAGTGTAGGTGTTTTCATGCTATTTAGTTCGACGACCTCGGAACCTCTCACCTCGCCCACCACCAGGCGATCAGGGCGCATGCGCAAAGCCTGCCGTACGAGCTCGCGCAGACCCACGCCGCCGACGCCTTCGAGGTTGGGAGGCCGCGCCTCCAGCCGGACCACATGGGGATGCTGGGGCCGCAGTTCGGCGGAGTCCTCGACCAGCAGCAACCGCTCTCCCGGATCGGCCAGGGAGAGCATGGCCGACAGCATCGTCGTCTTTCCTGTGCCCGTTCCGCCCGTGACCAGGAAGGCCAGCCGCGCTTCGAGGATCGCGCGCAGGATCTCCGGACCGGTGCCGGGGACGAGCTCCTCAACTGTGAACGTGCGGCGGGGTGGCAGACGAAGCGACAGGCACGTGCCGTCGGGCGCGATCGGCGGCAGCACCGCGTGCAGCCGCACGCCGCCGGCCAGTCGCGCGTCCACATAGGGGCTCGCATCGTCGAGACGACGGCCGGCGGCGGCAGCCAGGCGCTGGGCGAGCCGCCGTACAACGTCGTCGCCGGGAAAGGTGACGGATGTCCGCCGTAGTCCTCCGCCGTCGTCGACCCACACCTCCCGCGCCCCGTTGACCAGCACGTCCGTGACGCCCTGCTCTGCCAGCAGGCCCTCCAGGGGCCCGGCGCCGATCAGCTCGGCGCGCAGGGTCCTGGCGATGGAGAGGACCTCGGCGTCCCCGAGGACCGCCCGCTCCGCACGGAGGGCCGACGCCACCTGGGCCGCTGTCGGCTCGGCACCGGTCCGTGCCAGCCGTACCCTGACCGCCTCGACCAGCTCCGCAGAAGCCGCCGGAGCGACACCGACCAGGTGATCTATCCGGCGCGGGACCCTGCGGCCTTCAGGCCCGGGCAGAGAGTCTTCAAACGGCCTGCCTGCGGATGAAGTGACGCTCATCGTTCCTCCAGGAGCATCGGCAGCAGGCCGGAACAGAAACGGCCCAGGGGACTACGGCCGAGCGGAGGTGGATCGCCGCGGTCGAGGACCTCGACAAGGCCGCGCTGCTCGGGGAGGACTCCGGCGCAGGCGATGTCCAATGACGTCGCCACGACGTCGGGATCCAGGCTTCCCGCGCGCAGCACGGCGCGCAGGTCGCCGGTGTGGCGGCGCAGCTCAGCCAAGATCTGGCCAGCCGAGAGCACGCCTCTGACGTCGGCATGAACGACGAGCACCGTGACGGCCGCCCGGGAAAGGGCCTCGATGGCGCCTTCGTCCACGTGGCGGGGCAGATCCACGATCACCAGGTCACAGCCTCGTCGACCGGCGTCGAGCACGGCCCGCATCGCCTCTCTGGGGATGCGCGCCGGTTCGCCGCGATGCCAGGACAGCACGGTCAGCTCACCGAACGTGGGAAGCGCGTCATGGAGAGCCGTGAAGCTCACCCTCCCCTCCCTGCCGACGATGTCGGGCCAGCGGGCTCCGGTGGCCTCCTCCTCACCGAGGACGACGTCGATGCCCCCGCCCAGCGGATCGGCGTCGACCAGCAGGGTGCGTCGGCCTGACCGCGCGGCGGTGAGCGCGAGGGACGCCGCCAGAATGGTCGCGCCGACGCCTCCCCTGCCGCCCGAGACGCAGACGACGTTGCCCGCCCTGGTGGCGGGCTCGACCGCCTCTCCCAGCTCGTCCACGAGAAGGCGCTCCGCGTCGGGCAGCTCCAACACGGTTTTCGCACCGATGGCCACGCACCTGCGCCAGATGCCCGGGTCGTCCGGCTCGCGGGTCACGACCAGCACGTTCTGCCGTGGCGGCGGGCAGGTGGCCGCGAGGTCGTCAGCGAGGTCGCCGCCGACGAGGATCAGCGGAGCGCGGGTCCAGTAGGGCCGGGCATGTGTGGCCACGTTGGCGACGTCGAGCTCCACCCCCGCAGCGGCGGCCATGCGCAGGAGATCGTCGAGGAGTTCCTGGTCGTCGGTGATGGCCAGAGGCCGGTGCATCGTGCGCCTCCCTGTCGTCGGGAGACCCACCTTGCGCGATCGGAAACCCGCCCCCGATGGCCGAACGGGCCTCTGTGGATAACGCCACTACCTGTGGACAAGCGTCCGGCCGTACACCTCGGGGAAAGCCGTACACCTGGAGAAAAAGGCGACCCCCGCTGGGGGGACAGCGGGGGTCGCCGACCGGTCCGGCTCCGGGGGGGTAGAGCCGGTCCCGTTTTCAGAAGAAAGCTTTCAACGGTTCACCCAGAACCGGCAAGGGGCTCGCACGGGTGCACAGCACACTCACTTGCCTATAGAAAGGGTATAGACAGACACGTCCGTATGCTGCCCCATCCGCATGAGTTTCGTCGAGCGGCAATGTTCAATTTGCTCCGCTTTTCTTTCTGCGACCGCCAGGGTCCGCGCCAGAGCCAAAAATGATCACGCAGCGTGATCAGGCCGAACGCCCCGATCCCGCGATCAGAGGCCTCTTCAAGCCTGTGGAATCCGCGTGGACGATCCGGGAGCGCCGCCCAGGAGCAACGTGACCCCCAGTAAAGGTCTTGCTCCAAGGGGTTCCCAAGTGCGGCAATCCGGCGTAGAAAGAAGTCACGGACGAACTGTCCGGGTACGGCCGCCGGGTACCCACGCGCGACCAGCCGCGGGAGGCGTGTCGAGACGGGCTTGACCCGTCCGACAAATAAAGGTGCACGCTTGGTAACCCGGTGCGACGTATTGGCGACGGCGTCCCATCTCAGGGACGCCGTCCGCTTGTTGTTTCGGCCCATTCCATACAGGCCGGATTATCGCCACGCCAGCCGGATTACCACCACGCCGGCAGGGCTGTCCCGCCGCAGCCCGCATTACCGACACGCCGGCCGAACTCCCGAGCACCAGCCGGATTTCCCCACCACAGGGCGAGCTACGCCGGACGCACCACCCTGATTACCGCGGGCGGCTTACCGCGACATGGCCTCGCACACGGCCGTGGCCTCCCGGACGCCGAGCACGACCGCGGAAGCACAGTGCTTCACCCACGCACCGACACCATCTGCCGTCCCCTTCAGATAGCCACGGAGGCTTTCGGCGTACGCGTCGCCGAGGTCGACGTGTCCCACTTCGACGACGGTCAGCGACTTCGGATCAAGCCCGTGCTCGACCAGGGTGAGCCGCTCGGCCGCCCGGGCGACGACGCCGTCCGCCACGCCGAAGGGCCGCAGCACGACCAGCTCGGCGTGGACGATCGCGGCGAGGACCAGCGCGGGAGCCCGCGAGGACCCGGAGACGAGATCCGCCAGCGCCACCATCCGCACGGCGGTCTCCTCAGCGCCCGGAGCGGCGCCGAGCCCGAGTGGATCCGCGGTGGTGGGGGCGGTTCTGGGCCGGCCGGGATCCTCGGTCAAGCCCGCGGCCGCAAGAGTGTGCAGCCGGGCCAGGACCTGGCGAGGGGCCGCACGCCACGTCGTGCCCAGCCGTCCGAGCTCGGCCGAGACCCGGAGCGCGCCCTGGACGACCGGGTCCGTCACCTCGCCGTGCCGCAGCGGCGTCAGCGGCACGTCGACGCCTTCCAGCGCGGCGCTGGCGCGCGCGCCACGCAGGGCCGACTCGGCGGACACCTCAGGGCTCCTCCGGCGCAGGACGCGATGCCCGTAGAGCCGGTCGACGGCCTCGCGCGCCTCCTGTACGGCCTCCGGCACTCCGGGCAGTTCGGCGACGGCGGCCAGTGGGTCACTCACAGAACCCGACCTTACCGGCGGGTAGGAAGTCATTCGCCGATGAGGTGGTGCCGTTGAGCGCACAACCCCGATTCGGCCGAAGGCAAAGTCTTCACATGTCGTTGGATGGCCGGTGTTGGACCGGAACCAGAGCCCCTCGACAACGACGTCAGGATGCCTTGTCGTGATGCCCTCACGCCTGGTGAAGTGGGACACGACACAACCAAAGGCCGGCCGCGGAGGAGAGCAACGGGCGAGCGCCAGCGAGCCCCCGCCTTTCGGCGGCCGAGCGAACGCGACCACAGACGCTGTGAAGGAGTACGTAGTGGCCCCCGAGACCCCTGGTCACGAATCCCAGGAGACGCTGTCGAACCTGTTGCGCGAGACCCGGCGGTTCGCGCCACCAGCCGACCTGGCAGCGGCCGCGAACGTCACTGCGGACGCCTACGAGGAGGCGGCCCAGGATCGGCTCGCCTTCTGGGAGCGTGCCGCGGACCGGCTGACCTGGGCGCGGCGCTGGGACGCGACACTGGAATGGAACCCGCCTTTCGCCAAGTGGTTCGCCGGTGGTGAGCTGAACGTGGCCTACAACTGCGTGGACCGGCACGTCGAGGCCGGACGTGGTGACAAGGTTGCCTACTACTGGGAGGGCGAGCCCGAAGGCGACAGTCGTACGATCACGTATGCGGATCTCCAGGAGGAGGTCTCCAAGGCGGCGAACGCCCTGGAGGAGCTGGGTGTGCGCAAGGGCGACCGGGTCGCCATCTACATGCCGATGATTCCCGAGCTGCCGATCTCGCTGCTGGCCTGCGCCCGAATCGGCGCGATCCACTCGGTCGTCTTCGGCGGCTTCTCCTCCTCCGCGCTGAAGAGCCGCATCGACGACGCCGACGCCAAGGTCGTCATCACGGCCGACGGCGGCCACCGGCGCGGCGCGCCGAGCGCGCTCAAGCCCACCGTGGACGAGGCGGTCGCCGAGTGCCCCGGTGTCGAGCACGTGCTCGTCGTACGGAGAACCGGCCAGGACGTCGCCGTCACGGACAAGGACGTGTGGTGGCACGACATCGTCGACCGGCAGAGCGCGCGGCACGAGCCGGTCCCGCACGACGCCGAGGACCCGCTGTACATCCTGTACACGAGCGGCACGACCGGTAAGCCCAAGGGCATCCTGCACACCACCGGCGGCTACCTCACCCAGGTGGCCTGGACGCACCACGCGGTCTTCGACCTCAAGCCGGAGACCGACATCTACTGGTGCACGGCCGACATCGGCTGGGTGACCGGGCACTCCTACATCGTGTACGGCCCGCTCGCCAACGGCGCCACCAGCGTCATCTACGAGGGCACCCCGGACACTCCGCACCGGGGCCGGTTCTGGGAGATCGTCCAGAAGTACGGCGTCTCCATCCTCTACACGGCCCCCACAGCGATCCGGACGTTCATGAAGTGGGGCGACGACATCCCCGCGAAGTTCGACATGTCCTCTCTTCGCCTCCTGGGGTCCGTCGGCGAGCCGATCAACCCCGAGGCGTACGTCTGGTACCGGGAGCACATCGGCGGCGACCGCTGCCCGGTCGTGGACACGTGGTGGCAGACGGAGACCGGCGCCATCATGATCAGCCCGCTTCCCGGCGTCACCGAGGGCAAGCCGGGCGCCGCCATGCAGCCACTGCCGGGAGTCGTGGCCGATGTCGTGGACGACCAGGCGGAGTCGGTGCCGAACGGCGGGGGCGGTTTCCTCGTCGTCCGCGAGCCGTGGCCGGCGATGCTGCGCACCATCTGGGGCGACGACCAGCGATACATCGACACCTACTGGTCGCGTTTCGAGGGGATGTACTTCCCCGGCGACGGCGCCAAGCGGGACGAGGACGGCGACCTGTGGCTGCTCGGCCGGGTCGACGACGTCATGCTCGTCTCCGGCCACAACATCTCCACCACCGAGGTCGAGAGTGCCCTGGTCAGCCACCCGAAGGTGGCCGAGGCGGCCGTCGTGGGCGCGACCGACCCGGTGACCGGCCAGGCCATCGTGTCGTTCGTGATCCTTCGCGGCAGCGCGGCCGAGAGCGAGGACATCGCCGCCGAGCTGCGCAGCCACGTCGCCAAGACGCTGGGCCCGATCGCCAAGCCGCGTCAGATCATGGTCGTGCCGGAGCTGCCCAAGACCCGCTCCGGCAAGATCATGCGCCGCCTGCTGCGTGACGTGGCGGAGAACCGCAACATCGGCGACGTCACCACGCTGGCCGACAGCTCGGTGATGAACCTCATAGCGGAGAAGCTGCCGAGCGCCAAGAGCGAGGACTGAGGGGCGCCGCGAACAGCCCGTGCGAAGTGACGCACGCCTGTTCGCGGGCCTCTGAAGGACCGGGAAGGCGTGGGTGCCTGGAGGCGCCCGCGCCTTTCCGCATACCCGGCCAGGTCTCTCCGGGATCCGTCCGGGCGGGCTTCGTCATGTCGGCACAGGCCGTGGTCCATGTCCATGTACGCAGATGGGCACGCGATGATGTTTGATAGTCGAGATAGGAGATCGCTGATGCCCGAGGACGAATCGCTCGGCGCGCTGGTCGCCCAGGCGAGCACCCACATATCGACCCTTGTCCGCTCGGAGATCGAGCTGGCCAAGGCCGAGCTCAAATTCGACGTGAAGCGGGTCGGAACGGCCGCCGGACTTTTCGGCGCGGCCGCCTTCATCGCGCACCTGTGCTTGATCCTGGCCTCGTTCGCGATCGCGTACGGCCTGGTGGCGCTGGGCGTCGCGCCGTGGCTGGCATTCACCATCGTCACCGTGTTCTACCTGGTGCTGGCGCTGCTGCTGGTCTTCGTCGGCTATCGGCGCCTCAAGGGGCTGGCCGGGTTGAAGCGGACGGCGCGGACCCTCAAGAGCTTGAAGGGCGGTGGCGAGGACGACCTGTTCGACCTCGGTACGGCCGGCGCGGACCGGGAGGTCGCGGGGCGCAAGACACCTGCCAAGCCGACGGCGGGCCAGGTCGGCGGCCATCGCGAGACCGTGACCACCCCGGCGGCCGAGCCACCGCCGGGGAGCGGGCCGGACCGGTGAGGACGACGCCTGACGAGTCGCTCGCCCTGGTGGACGGGCCCTGGGCCCATCGCGTCGTGCACGCGGGCGGCACCCGATTCCACGTCGTGGAGGCGGGTGAGGGGCCGCTGGTGCTGTTGCTGCACGGCTTCCCCCAGTTCTGGTGGACCTGGCGGCACCAGCTCGTGTCGCTGCCGAAGGCCGGATACCGAACGGTCGCCGTGGACCTGCGGGGCTACGGCGCCAGCGACAAACCGCCACGCGGGTATGACCTGCCGACCCTGGCCGGTGACGCGTCCGGCCTGGTCCGCGCCCTCGGCGAGACCGGCGCGATCGTGGTCGGCCACGACTGGGGCGGCCTCCTCGCGTGGACCATGGCGGTGCTCGATCCCAAGGTCGTGCGCCGCTTGGTGCCCGTGTCGGCGCCGCACCCGCTGCGGTTGCGCTCGTCGCTGCTCACCGACCCCTTCGGCCAGCTCAGGGCCAGCGGGTACGCCCTCGGCTTCCAGCTGCCCGTGCTGCCGGAGAGGCGGCTGACGGCCCATGACGGCTCGCTGGTGGGCCGGTTGCTCGGCGAGTGGTCCGGGCCGGAGTGGCCGTCGGAGGACGTCACTCGCACATATCAGGACGTTTTTCGCATTCCAGGCGTCGCGCACTGCGCTCTGGAGTATCACCGCTGGTTCGCGCGCTCCCAGCTCCGGCGGGACGGCCTGCGCTACGCCCGGCAGATGCGCACGGAGATCGAGGCGCCGACGCTGCAGCTGCACGGCGCGCTGGATGTCTGCCTCCTGCCGTGTACGGCCCAGGGCTCCAGCCGTTTCGTGGCCGCGCCGTACAGGTGGAGGCTGATGGAGGGCGCCGGCCACTTCCCGCACGAGGAGCGGCCCGAGCAGTTCGACGCCGAGCTGATCGCCTGGCTCGCCGATCCCGAGCCCGACCGCTGACCAACGGGCGCTCGGACCCTCGGGCCAGGGGGCATCCGAACCATGAGGCCACCTGGCCGAGCGAGTTTGGCGTCATTCATGCCACCGCGGAGGGATTATGCGTGATCGCGATGAAATGGGCAGGCCTCGCAACACGCGTCCGCGTGACGAGTTCGGCCGGCCGCTGCCTCGTGAGGCCCTGGGAGTGCCTCGCGTCCCGGACGACTACGCTCCCGGCGCTCGGGAGGCGCTGGACGAAGCCGGGCGGCTGTTGTCCGCCGAGCGGCCGTTCCACGCCCACGAGGTGCTGGAGGCGCGCTGGAAGACCGGCCCGGCCGAGGAGCGCGAGCTCTGGCAGGGGCTCGCTCAGCTCTGCGTCGGGCTGACCCACCTCCAGCGCGGCAACTCCCGTGGCGCCGCCGCCCTCCTCGCCCGGGGCGCCGCACGCCTCAGCTCGTACGGCTCTCGCGAGCCGTACGGGATGGATCTGGACGAACTGGCCCGGACCGCCGACCGGGTGATCACCGAGATCGAGGCGGGCAACGCCGATCCCTCGGCGAGCATCTCCGCGGTCCTCGATCACCTGCGCGATCACGAATAGCGTCGCCGCAGGTCAGTCACCGCAGGTCAGTCACCGCCTCCCCTCCAGGTCACCGCAGGTCAGTCACCGCCTCCAGTCGCCGCCTCCAGGTCACCGCCTCCAGGTCACCGCAGGTCAGTCACCGCCTTCAGGCCACCGCCGTCAGGTCTGCCTTCAGTCGCAATCCTGGGTGCCGATCTTGGTGACGGCGCCGATGGCGTCCTCGGCGTCGCGGCGGATCTCTTCCGCGGTCAGGGCGTAGCCGGTATCCACCTGGTCGGTCGCGGCGGCGAAGATCACGCCGTAGACGCGGCCGTCCGGGGTGAGCAACGGGCCGCCCGAGTTGCCGGGCTGGACCTTGCCCCGGATCGCGTAGACCTCACGGTTGACCTTGTGCCGGTTGTAGATGTCGTAGGACTCGGCGGGCTGCTTGACGCGGATTCGGGCCGGCTCCATGGTGAAGCCGTGCCCCTTGGGGAATCCCGCGATGATCGCGCTGTCCCGGCTCTCGGCCGTGTAGTCGAACCGGAGCTGCCCGACATCGAGGTCCGGCACGTAGAGGATCGCGATGTCCCGGTCGGGGTTGTAGAGCACCACCCGGGCGTCGTGCGAGACCCCCGCCGAGTCGGTGACCCGTAATTCCTGCGTGACTCCGGCGACGACGTGGGCGTTGGTCATGACGCGGTGCTGCGCGTAGACGAAGCCGGTGCCCTCGATGCGCTTGCGGCAGCTCGGCGCGGTGCCCTGGACCTTGACGATGGCCTTGCGGGCCCGCTTGAGCCGCGGGTCGCTTGTCACGCTCTCGTCCGGCGGCGGCACGTTCTGGCCGCCGATCGAAGTGATCACCTCGGGCCATTCGGAGGAGTCCACGAAGTCCCTGAACGGCTTCTGCAGGGCCCGGACGCCGTTGGGGATCGCCGCGTCCACCGTCTTCCACACGAGCGACCCGTTCACCTGCTCCTTCAGCACGGCGAAGCTCATCGAGACCATCAGCGAGCCGAGCAGCCAGGCGATGACCAGGACCGACAGGCCACTGGCCACCGAGCCGCCGAAGGCGTCGACGACACGCGCGGGATCCCATGTGACATGGCTGCGGACGACCGCGCCGATCGTGGAGGACGCGAACTGCCCGATGGTCGCGGCGAGGAAGACGATCACGATGGCGAGCAGCGCTCTCTCGGTGTCGCCGCTCACGATCGCCCCGGCGATCGGCGGCGCGATGAACATCCCGACGACGGCCCCGCCGACGAAGCCGATGAAGCTGAAGGCCCCGATGATGAACCCCTGCCGGTATCCCGACACAGCGAAGGCCAGCACCAGACCGATCAGGATGAGGTCGAGGAGATCACCGCGCACGCCTCAACCGTATCCAGCCACGCCGGTCGTCGTGCACGCGTTCTGGTACGTGCCCCCGATATCGTGTCGCCGTTTGGGGACCGGTCGATGAGCCGATCCAGATGCCGCCGGCCGGTCGGAATCTCGGGCGAAGCACCATAGCGGCAGCTCACCACTGTATTCATCCTGGCGTTTCACCCCCGAACAGCAAGATCGAGAGCTTCGTTCCCGTGTGACCAGATTCATCCCCGTGCGGCGAGATCGAGGACCTCCGGAGGTAGATCCTCGACCCGCGTGTGGTCCCAGGGCATCTCGAAGCCGGCGATGCTCAGCACTCCGTCGAGCACTCCCGCGGTGAACCCCCAGACCAGCAGGCCGCGCACGCGGAAGGCGGGCCCGGCGAAACCGCTCGGGTGGCGGAGTTTCAGCCGGTTCGCCGGGGCGACCAGCTCGGCGACCGGGATACGCTCCACGGACTCGACCTCGTCCGGTGACGCCGCGTGCACCGCGCTGGGCGTGTGCCACCAGGCCAGCACCGGCGTCACGCGGTTGTCGCTGCGCCAGACGTAGAGCTCGGGCATCGTGCCGACGACCTCGACGCCCACCGGATCGAGCCCGGTCTCCTCCTCGGCCTCACGCAGCGCGGCCCCGATCGGCCCGTCGTCCTCGGGGTCCACGCCGCCGCCGGGAAATGCGGGCTGGCCGGCGTGCACGCGCCCCTTGGAGCTGCGCTGGATGAGCAGGATGTCCGGCCCCTGCGGCCCCTCTCCGAACAGCAGGAGCACCGCCGCGGGCCGCCCTCCACCGTCCGCCGGCGGGCGGAGCGCTTTGGGCACCGAGTTCCGTACGGCTTTCGCCGCCAGATCCGTCAGCCAGCCGGGAACCACTGTCACCTCCGGGGAACCTCGGGCCGCGCGCGGAAAGCCGCAGCCCGAACCGACGACCGTCGCCGCGTGTGCGCGAGCCGTACCGGATCGCGCCGAGTTCTTTGAGCACTACGGCACCGTCGCCGTGCGTGCGCGAGCCGTACAACCACGCTGGTGCGCTCAGCCTTCCCTCTCACGAGAACGGCCCGGCCCTGACGAGCTTGCGGGCCTCTTCCTGATCGGTGGGGCCGATGCCGTACGACGGGCAGAGAGCGGCCAGCGGGCACACGCCGCAGGCGGGCTTGCGCGCGTGGCAGATGCGGCGGCCGTGCCAGATCAGCCGGTGTGAGAGGTCCGTCCACTGGGCCTTCGGGATCAGCGCCCCGACCTCGTGTTCGATCTTCACCGGGTCGGCCTGGGTGGTCCAGCCGAAGCGCTTGGTGAGCCGCTGGAAGTGGGTGTCCACGGTGATGCCCGGCACGCCGAAGGCGTTGCCGAGGACGACGTTGGCGGTCTTGCGACCCACGCCCGGGAGGGTGACGAGGTCCTTGAGCTTGCGGGGGACCTCGCCCCCGTAGCGATCGCACAGGACCTGGGCCATGCCGATGATGCTGTTCGTCTTGGCGCGGAAGAACCCGGTGGATTTGATGATCTCTTCCACCTCGGAACGGTCGGCGGACGCGTAGTCGGCTGCCGTCCGATACTTCGAAAACAGCACTGGGGTAACCATATTTACCCTTTTATCCGTACACTGCGCCGAGAGGATCGTCGCGATCAGTAGCTCGAGGGGGTTCTCGAAGTCCAGTTCGCAATGGGCGTCAGGGTAGGTTTCCGCCAGGATTCTGTTGATCCGCCGGGCACGGCGAACGAGAGCGAGCCGGGACTCCCCAGCCGGTGGGACTTTGCGGGGCACCCCGTAAGCCTACGCGGATGACGTGGGTCACAATGGCTAGCACGGACGGAACGAACCGAGCGCGACCATACGCAAGGAGGCACCGTGAGCACCGAAGAAGTACTGAGCAAGGCGCCCCTTTTCTCCGCGCTCGACCGGGAGAGCGCTGCGGCCCTGAGAACCAGCATCACCGAGATCGAACTGTCCAAGGGGCAGACGCTCTTCAGCGAGAACGAGACCGGTGACCGACTCTACGTCGTACTCGAAGGCAAGATCAAACTCGCCCGAACCGCCCCCGACGGCCGCGAGAACCTGCTCAGCGTCCTCGGGCCGAGCGAGATGTTCGGCGAGCTCTCACTGTTCGACCCCCGCCCCCGTACGGCTTCCGCCATCGCGTTGACCGACGTCCGCCTGGCCGGGCTCGGCCACGACGACCTGCGGCCCTGGCTGACCGGCCGGCCCGAGGTCGCCCTGCACCTGCTGCGCGCCCTCGCGCAGCGGCTCCGCCGTACCAACGACGTGCTCGCCGACCTCGTCTTCACCGACGTGCCGGGGCGTGTGGCGAAGCAGTTGCTCGACCTCGCCGAGCGCTTCGGGCTGAAGACCGAAGACGGCGTCCGGGTCCATCACGACCTCACCCAGGAGGAGCTGGCCCAGCTCGTGGGAGCGTCCCGGGAGACGGTCAACAAGGCCCTGGCCGATTTCGCCCAGCGTGGCTGGCTGCGCATCGAGGCCAAGGCCGTCGTCATCATGGACATGGAGCGGCTGTACAACCGCTCACGCTAGTCACCCTAGGGAGCGCCTCGCACCCGCCCGCCCGTGCCCGGCAGGGCCTGATTTGTACCGCGCTGGGCCGCCAGGGCTATCACCGCGGCTTGAGGCGATCAAGGTGGGTGGCCGAGGCTTCAGGCCTTCCAGAGGCGGTCAGAGGCAGCCGAGCCGGGCCACCAGGGATCAGAGCGACCTGAGATAGTCGAGCCGAGCCACCACAGATCAGAGCAACCTGAGATAGCCGAGCTGGGCCGCCACGGACATCTCGGCGGCCGGCCAGAGTGATCGGTCCACGTCGGCGTAGACGATTTCGACGATCTGCCGCGCGTCCTTCGCGCCCTCTTGGACGGCCTTGCGGATCTGGTCCAGACGCTGTCGCCGGTGGGCGATGTAGCCGTCCAGGGCGCCTATCGGGTCGGGCAGCACCGGGCCGTGGCCGGGGAGCAGCGCCCGCGCCTCCAGGATCTCGGCGCTCGCCCTGAGCCGGTCGAGGCTGCGCAGATAGTCGGCCAGGTCCCCGTCGGGAGCGATCACCGTCGTCCCCCTGCCGAGGATCGTGTCCCCGGTCAGCATGGCCCGATCCGCCGGAAGCCAGAAGCAGAGCGAGTCGAACGAGTGGCCCGGCGTGCCGACGACCCGCAGCTCCAGCCCGCCGGCCGTCAGGACGTCGCCGTCGCCGAGGCCCTCCTCGCCCAGGCGGTGCCTGGGATCGAGCGCCCGGACCGGGGCGCCCACCATCTCGGCGAACTTCCGCGCGCCGCCGCTGTGGTCGTGGTGGCCGTGGGTCAGCAGGATCGCCTCGACCCGCCGGTCCGCGAGGTGCTCGGCGACCCGCTTGAGATGGGCGTCGTCATCGGGTCCCGGATCCACGACCAGTACGGCTTCCGCCTGGCCGATCACCCAGGTGTTGGTGCCGTCGAGTGTCATCGCCGACGGGTTGGGCGCCAGGAGGTTGGTCGCGTTCGCCGTACCCGATCCGTCGAGTCCGTCCACCGGGATCCTGAGCCCGCTCACGGCATGTCCGTCGGCCGGCGATAGTCGAGATCGGGCACCATCAGGCGCATCTCACCGTCCACCTCGGCGGCGGCGGGCTGGAAGGTCGTGATCTTCCGGTCGTGGCCGAGCACGTCGGCGATCACCTCGAATTCCGACATTTCGAGCAATGTCTGGAAGGTCGGCGGCATGAGAAAGATCTCTCCGGCCTTCGCCCGCGCCAACGCGACGTCAGGCTTCATCCAGGCCACCGTGTCGGCCTCGCCACCCACGTCCCGCGTCCGCTGCCCCGGGGGAAGGGCCGCGACGAAGAACCGGGTGTCGAACCGCTTGATCTCGATCTCCGGCGTGATCCAGTGCGCCCACGCCTTCAGCAGATCCGATCTGAGCACGAGGCCACGCCGATCGAGGAACTCGGCGAGCGAAAGCGTCCGGTCGATCAGCGCCAGGCGGTCGGCCTCCCATTCGTCGCCTGTCGTGTCCGGGGCGATCGTGTCCGCGCTCGGCCCGGCGAGGAGCACACCGGACTCCTCGAAGGTCTCCCGTACGGCGGCGCACACCAGGCCCCGGGCCGTCCTCTCGTCGGTGCCGAAGGCCCTCCCCCACTCCTCAGGGGACGGCCCGGCCCACGCGACGGCGTGATCGGTGTCCCGCGGATCGACCGACCCGCCGGGAAACACGTACGCGCCCGCCGCGAAGGCCATCGTGGCCTTCCGCTTGAGCAGGTAGACCTCGAGAGGATCGTCGCGGAGCACCACCACGGTCGCCGCGTCCCGTGCGGGAACCACCGCGACGCGGCCGGCGAGGACGTCCCGCGCCCGTTCCCCGATCTCCCCCGGCAACGGGATCCCCATCGGCCCCTCCGCACTCATGGTCACGCTTCGCCCGGATGTCAGGCCGAGCACCTGGCGGGCCATCACTAGAACATGGCTCGGTCAGCGCCCATCCTCCCGTACGGCTCCCGCCTCCGGCAAACCTCCGAGCGTGATCGGTTACCGGACCTGGGCGATGATCTCGATTTCCACCGGGGCGTCCAGTGGGAGGACGGTCACGCCCACAGCGCTGCGGGCGTGCTTTCCCGCCTCGCCGAGGACCTCGCCGAGCAACTCGCTCGCGCCGTTCACGACCTGCGGCTGGCCCGTGAAGTCGGGGGCGCTGGCGACGAAGCCGACCACCTTGACGATGCGCACGATCTCGGACAGCTCCCCGACGACGGACTTCACGGCCGCCAGCGCGTTCAGGGCGCAGATGCGGGCCTGCTCCTTGGCCTCCTCGGGCGAGACCTCGGCGCCGACCTTGCCGGTCACCGCCAGCTGCCCCTGGACGAACGGCAGCTGGCCCGCGGTATAGATGTAGTCGCCCGATCTGACGGCGGGCACGTAGGCGGCAACGGGGGCCGCGACCTCGGGCAGGGTCAGCCCGAGCTCCTCGATGCGCTTCTCCGGCGTGGTCATTACTTCGGCCGCTTCATGTAGGCGACGAGCTGCTCGGGGTTCGGCCCTGGAATCACGGAGACGAGCTCCCAGCCGTCGTCGCCCCAGTTGTCGAGGATCTGCTTGGTCGCATGGGTGAGCAGCGGCACCGTGACGTATTCCCACTTGGTCATGCGCCCAAGGTTAGCGATGGCTCAGGCTCCGTCGCTCTCGGCCGTCCGGTTCCGCACCGGCGTCTCGATGGCTCAGGCTCCGTCGCTCTCGGCCGTCCGGTTCCACACCGGCGTCTCGATGGTCGGCGCGTGGTCGCGCGTCTGGGGCACCTCGGGCAGCTCGACCGGGGCGTCTATGGCGGGAAGCTCGCCCACTGCCTCCTCGACCGGCGCCGACTCCTCAAGCTCCTCAAGCTCCTCAGGCTCCTCCGACTTCTCGGACTTCTCGGACTTCTCGGGCGCGGCGAGGGGCTGCGCGGCGGGCGCCATCCGGTCGAAGAAGCGCAGCAACTCGACCGGCATCGGCATCACCAGCGTGCTGTTCTTCTCCGCCGCGACCTCCACCACGGTCTGCAGCATGCGCAGCTGCAGCGCCGCCGGATCCGAGGACATCTCCCGCGCGGCGGCCGCGAGGCGCTTGGACGCCTGGAACTCGCCGTCTGCGGTGATGATGCGGGCACGCCGCTCCCGCTCCGCCTCGGCCTGGCGGGACATGGAGCGCTTCATGCCCTCGGGGAGGACGACGTCCTTGATCTCCACTCGCTCGACCCGGATGCCCCACGGAGCCTCGGTCGGCTCGTCGATGACGGCCTTCAGCTGGGCGTTGAGCGCGTCCCGGTCCGAGAGGAGCTGGTCCAGCTCCGACTGGCCGATGACGGAGCGCAGCGACGTCTGCGCCACCTGGGAGACCGCGAACAGATAGTTCTGCACATTGACGACCGCCTTGATCGGGTCGATGACCCGGAAGTAGACGACCGCGTCGACACGCACCGAGACGTTGTCGCGGGTGATGCCCTCCTGCGCGGGCACACCCATTGTGATGATCTGCATGTTCACTTTTTGCATGCGATCGACCAGCGGCACGATCAGATGAAGGCCGGGACCTCGGACGCTCGGCTGGATCCGGCCCAGCCGGAATACGATTCCGGTCTCGAACTGCTGCACGATGCGAACGCCACGGGCCACGGCGATGAGCATGAACAGGCCTATGACGAAGATGAACGCGAACAGCACCGACTCCATCGCCGGTACCTCCTTCGTGACGACTGAGACGTCAGCGTGCAATATCCATCTCTCACCCAAGCGACGTACGAGCCATACCGCAAGTTCCTTTGGGGACGGGACTTTCGGGACAGCCCTTCGGGGAAGGCCGACACGGAACGGCATGTGACCTTTAGGTAGCCTCAAACCGTGAGTGTGCGAAACGAGCGAACAACCGGGCACAGCCGCGCTCGCGACACCGACTGGGACGGCATACGGCTCCACGTCGTCACCGGAAAGGGTGGAACCGGGAAGACCACAGTCGCTGCCGCGCTGGCCCTCGCGCTCGCTTCCGGAGGCCGGAATGTCCTGCTCGTCGAGGTCGAGGGACGGCAGGGCATAGCCCAGGTCTTCGACCTGCCGCCATTGCCGTACGAGGAGCGGAAGATCGCCGTGGCGCCCGGCGGCGGCGACGTGTACGCCCTGGCGATCGACCCGGAAGAGGCCATGCTCGAATACCTCGAGATGTTCTACGGCCTCAAGCGCATGGGCAAGGCGCTCACCAAGATGGGCGTGGTCGACTTCGCCACGACCATCGCGCCGGGGCTCCGGGACGTCCTGGTCACCGGCAAGACGAGCGAAGCCGTACGACGCCGCGACAAGTCCGGCAAGAGGGTCTACGACGCCATCGTCATGGACGCTCCGCCGACCGGCCGGATCACCCGGTTCCTCAACGTCACCATGGAGGTAGCCGGGCTCGCCAGAGTCGGCCCGGTCAAGGCGCACGCCGACCTCGTGCGCGGGGTCGTCGCCTCCCCCGAGACGGCCGTGCACTTCGTGACGCTGCTGGAGGAGATGCCGGTCCAGGAGACGCTCGACGGCGTCGCCGAGCTCCACGCGGCGAAGCTCCCGGTCGGCGGGATCTTCATCAACATGGTCCGACCCAGTGCCCTGCCCAAGTCGGTGGTCGACGCCGCCGCCAAGAGCCAGTTCGACCACTCCGAGCTGGCGCTCGGGCTGAAAGTCGCCGGTATCGCGGACGGTACGGCCGACGCGGCCGCGATCGCCGCGGCGCTCGCCGAGGAAGTGGCGGAACACTCCCAGCGCACCCGGCTGGAGAAGCGGGAACGCACATCCCTGGCCAGAGCCGGCGCGCCTCGCTACGAGCTGCCCCTGCTGGCCGACGGCGCCGATCTGGCCGGCCTCTACGAACTCGCGGAGAGCATCCACAACCAGGGGGCCGCGTGACATCTTCATCCGGTACGGCTCCCACTCCGGCCGGGCCGGAGAACCAGAGATCTTCATCCGGTACGGCTCCGGCCGACCAGAGAAAGGGTGAGCTGTGAGCAAGATCGCGCCCGTCCTGGACATCGACGCGATCCTCGACGACGAGGGCACGCGGATCATCGTGTGCTGCGGCTCGGGTGGGGTGGGCAAGACGACCACGGCGGCCGCATTGGGCCTGCGAGCGGCCGAACGGGGACGCTCCGTGGTGGTCCTCACCGTGGACCCGGCGAGACGGCTGGCCCAGTCCATGGGCCTCACCGAGCTCGACAACACGCCCCGGCGGGTCAAGGGCGTCGGCCGGGCCACGGCGGGCCATGGCGACGGCCGTACCGGGTCGGGGGGCACCGCTTCCGGCGACAGCCGTACGGGATCGGGGGGCTCCACGGGGGCCGCGAGTGGAGCGGCGGCCAAGGGCGAGCTGCACGCGATGATGCTGGACATGAAGCGGACCTTCGATGAGATCATCGAGGCTCACGCGGACCCGGAACGTGCCCGACAGATCCTGACAAATCCCTTTTATCAGTCGTTATCGTCAAGCTTTTCCGGCACGCAGGAATACATGGCCATGGAGAAGCTGGGCCAGCTCCGCAGGTCCGGCGACTGGGATCTGATCATCGTCGACACGCCGCCGTCCCGATCCGCGCTGGACTTCCTGGACGCGCCGGAAAGGCTGGGAAGGTTCCTCGACGGGCGGCTCATCCGCATCCTGATGGCCCCGGCCAAGGTCGGCGGCAGAAGCGCGTTCAAGCTGATCAACGCCGGCTTCGGCCTCGTCGCGGGAGCGCTCACCAAGGTGCTCGGCGCGCAGGTGCTGAAGGACATCCAGACGTTCGTCTCCGCGCTGGACGCGGTGTTCGGAGGCTTCCGGCAGCGTGCCGAGCAGACCTACAGGTTGCTGCAGGCGCCCGGCACCGCCTTCCTCGTGGTCGCCGCGCCAGAGCGCGACGCCATGCGTGAAGCCTCTTATTTCGTCGAGAGACTGGCGCAGGAGCGCATGCCCCTGGCCGGACTCGTGGTGAATCGGGTGCATCGCTCTCCGGCACCGGCTCTGTCCGCCGCGCGCAGCACCGCGGCCGCGGAGGACCTGGAGTCGCGTGGCGAGCACGAACTGACGGCCGCCGTCCTGCGCCTGCACGCGGGACGAATGCAACTGGCCGCCCGTGAACAACGGGAGCAGGAACACTTCACGTCGGCACACCCGACGGTGCCGATCGCTCAGGTCCCCGCGATGCCGGAGGACGTGCACGATCTGGCGGGGCTCCGCCAGATCGGAAAACTCCTCGCGTCATAACTCGCGTCATACCGCGTCAAAAAGGAGTGGAGGGAGGGACGCGAAACGCGTCCACGGACCTCAGCCGGCGATCAGCTCGTTCGTCCGCTCGTACTCTTCCTTGGCCGACTCGAGAAGGTCACGCCACGAGTCGACATCCGGCCGGCGCCTCAACAGCGCTCGGCGTTCCCGCTCTGTCATCCCGCCCCAAACCCCGAACTCGATGCGATTGTCCAGCGCATCGGCGAGGCACTCGGTGCGGACAGGGCATCCTCGGCAGATCAGCTTCGCCCGGTTCTGTGCCGCGCCCTGCACGAAGAGCGCGTCAGGATCCGCACCTCGACAGGCGGCACGGGAGGTCCAATCCGTGATCCACATGTTCGACCCCACTCCCCTTAGGTGGTCAGTCGTCATTTCCGGCCGACGGGCGCGGGCGTCGAGCCTCCTTGTTGCAGTTGCCGCAGAGGAGAACGTACGCAACGAGGAGATCTCGACGACAGACCCGGGCGGATCAATTTCCCGCATGGTCATCTCAGGCCATGTGGCCGGGAATGACTAGTCCCCCCCGGGACGGGGCAATGCAAGCCGGTGCCTTTGATACCGATTAACTCGGTGGTCCGACGTACTCTTGTCCTCGTGCAAGCTCAAGGCAAAGCTCAGGCGTCGGCGGTCGGGAGCGCCCTGCGGCTTTTGGCGGCCGCGGTGGCTGCGGGGGTGCTGACCGCCGCCATCACGCTTCCCGCGGTCGGCGGAGCGGGCATGTCGGCCAAGTCAGGCATTGAGACCCTTCGTCTTGCCCCAGAGGACCTCGGCGAGCCGCCGCTGCCCGAGAAGACGACGCTGCTCGATGCCGACGGCAAACAGATCGCCCAGTTCTACTACGAGAACCGCGAGTCGGTGCCCTTGGAGAAGGTCGCACCGATCATGCGGAAGGCGATCGTGGCGATCGAGGACTTCCGCTTCTACGAGCACGGCGCGCTCGACCTCGAAGGCACCATGCGAGCCGCCGCCAAGAACTTCACCAGGGGAGGCGTGACCCAGGGCGGGTCGTCCATCACGCAGCAGTACGTGAAGCAGGTCATCTACAACAAGGCCGAGACCGAAGAGGAGAAGGCCGCGGCCATCGCGCCGACCATCTCCCGGAAGCTCAACGAGATCCGCTACGCGATGGCGATCGAGAAGAAGTACAGCAAGGACGAGATCCTCAACCGCTATCTGAACATCGCGTACTTCGGCTCGAGCGCCTACGGCATCGAGGCCGCCGCCAAGCGGTTCTTCGGCAAGCACGCCGCCGAGCTCGACCTCGCCCAGGCCGCCACGCTCGCGGGAGCCGTACAGGATCCGAACCGCACTGACCCCAACCGGGGCAAGGCCTTCAGGCAGCGCCTTCTTGAGCGGCGCAACACGGTCCTCGACCGGATGGCCGAGCTGAAGATCATTACCCCGACGGAGGCGGCCGACGCCAAGGCGAGGAAGCTCGGATTCAAGGACAAGCCCATCCCGGGCGGCTGCGAAGAGAGCGAGTTCCCCTACTTCTGCCTCTACGTCCAGAACGAGGTCCTGAACAACACCCAGTTCGGCAAGACCCAGAAGGCCCGGCGCGAGTTCCTCAACCAGGGCGGCCTCGTCATCCGGACCACCATCAGCAGGAACATGCAGAAGGCCGCGGAAAAGGCGATCAAGCAGTTCGTCCACCCGAGCGACAAGCCCGTCGCCTCGGAAGCGCTCGTCGAGCCGGGCTCCGGTGCGATCCGCGCCATGGCGGCCAGCCGGAACTTCGGCTCCAACAAGAAGAAGAACGAGATGTCGTTCAACGTCGTCGCCGACGTCCAGCACGGCGGCGGCACGGGCTTCCAGGCCGGCTCGACCTTCAAGATGTTCACCCTGGTCACCGCGCTCAAGGAAGGCTTCAAGTTCAACGACGGGTTCAGCGTCGGCGGCGCGTACCAGGCGAGGGCCTACTCCGACTTCAAGAACTGCAAGGGCGAGAACGTCGGCGACCCCCGCACGGCGCTGCACAACTCCGAGGGCGGCGGCGGATTCAAGACCCTGCAGACCGGCACGTGGGGCTCGGTGAACACCTTCTTCCTCACGCTGGAGCAGAAGGTCGGGCTCTGCGACGTGGTCAAGACGGCCAAGGACTTCGGCATCAAGCGTGCCGACGGCCAGAAGCTGCAGGAATTCGAGCCCTTCACCCTCGGCTTCAACGAGATGGACCCGATCACCGTCGCGAACGCCTACGCGACCCTTGGGGCCCGCGGAAAGTACTGCACGCCGATGGCGATCACCGAGATCACCGACCGGTACAACAAGGTCACCTCGTTCAAGCCGACCTGCAAGCAGGTTCTCGAACCCGAGGTCGCCGACGCGGCCACCAACATCCTTGAGGGCGTGTTCACCAAGGGCACCATGCGCGCGGTCGGCGGCATCGGCAGGGACGCCGCCGGCAAGACCGGAACGGGCGACGTTTCACGAACCGTATGGTTCGCCGGGTTCACCCCGGACCTTGCCGGAGCGGTCAGCCTCGGCGACCCGCGTGGCCCGGTGCGGTATCCCCTGAGCAACCAGGTCATCGGCGGGCGTTCCTACGGCTCCGTGTTCGGCGCAAGCATCCCGGGTCCCATCTGGAAGGCCACGATGATCGAGTCGCTGAGAGACATCGCGCCCTCGTCGTTCGTCGCGCCGGACATGGCCCGGTTCGGCGGCTGCAGCCAGGGGTGCGCGCCCAGGCCCAAGCCGAAGCCCGAAGAGAGCGGGGGCCCGGGCGACGGCGACACCGGCGGCGACGACGGTGGCGACCCCTTCGGGTTCGGGAGAGGCAACGACGACGCGCCCTTCTCCCCCTTGGTCCCCCTCAACCAGTGACGTAACGACCTGCTGGTCAATTCAATGGGAAGGCCCTCCCCGGATTCGCCCGGGGAGGGCCTTTCGCCGCTTTCAGCCTGAAGCCCTTCGGCGCGGGCCCAGGTCGGCGAGGCGAGCGCCTGGGCGACGCGACCGCCCTTGGCGCGGCCCAGATCAGCCGGCGATGCGAGCGCGCACAGCCTGGGCGACGCGACCGCCCTCAGCGCGGCCCAGATCAGCCGGCGAGACGGGCGCGCACGGCCTGGGCCACACGACCGCCTTCGGCGCGACCCGCCACCTTGGGGTTGAGGACCTTCATGACCTGGCCCATCGCCCTGGGCCCTTCGGCGCCGCTCTCCTCGATGGCCTCGTCGACCAGTCGGCCCAGCTCGTCGTCGGAGAGCTGGGCGGGAAGGTACTCGTCCAGGACGGCCTGCTCGTCCAGCTCAGCCTGGGCCTGCTCCTTGCGGCCGGCGTTCGCGAAGGCCTCGGACGCCTCACGGCGCTTCTTCGCCTCCCGGGTCAGCACCTTGACGATCTCGTCGTCGGAGAGCTCACGGGCCTCCTTACCCGCGACCTCCTCCACGTTGATGGCCGCCAGGGCCATCCGGATCGTCCGGAGCCGCAGCTCGTCGCGGGCCTTCATAGAGACCGAAAGATCGGCCTTCAGTTTGTCCTTCAACGCACTCATGGGTCCATCTTGCCGTGTCAGCGGCCGCGTTCTCTCCCGGTTATCGCTGAGCGACTCGGGAAGTCGGGCATGATGGCGGTGTGAGGAAAGCTGCCGCGGTGCCCCTGTCCCTCCTCGGTCTCGGCGTGGCCGGAGTCGGCTACGCCTCTCTTGTGGAACGGAACTGGTTCAGGTTGCGGCGCTTCGACGTGCCTGTGCTCGACCCCGGACAACGGCCCGTCCGGATCCTGCAGATCTCGGATCTCCACCTCACCCCGAGACGCGCCCGCTTGATCAACTGGGTTCGGTCGCTGGCCTCGCTGGAGCCTGACCTGGTGGTGAACACCGGCGACACGCTCGCTCACCCGGACGCCGTGGCGCCGTACATGCGCGCCGTCGAACCGCTGCTCGATCGGCCCGGGCTGTTCGTTTATGGATCGAACGACCTCTACTCCCCTCGGCCGAAGAACCCCGCTCGGTATCTGTGGCGGACCTCGAAAGGCGACGGCGAACGGCATGTCCCGGACCTGCCATGGGACGAGCTCGGCGCGGCGATGACCGCGGCGGGCTGGCTGGACATGAACAACACGACAGCCCGGCTGAAGGTCGGCGACCTGGACGTCCATGTCGGCGGCATCCACGACTCGCACATCGATCGGGACCGGTACGACGAGATCGCCGGGCCCGCTCCCGACGACGCCGATCTCCGGCTGGGCGTGATGCACTCCCCGGAGCCCCGGAACATGTCGCTGTTCGCGGCCGACGGCTACCAGCTGTTGCTGGCGGGCCACACCCACGGTGGCCAGCTGTGCATCCCCTTCTACGGAGCGCTGGTGACCAACTGCGGGATCGACCGGGCACGGGTGAAGGGCCTGAATCGGCACGAGAGCGCATGGCTCCACGTCTCCGCTGGTCTCGGCACCTCCCCCTATGCTCCCGTCCGCTTCTCCTGCCCCCCAGAAGCGACCCTCCTGACCCTGGTGCCCCGTCGTCCTTGATCGCTCTTGATATGTGGTGACACGAGCATGCCCAAAGTCCGCTAGACTTTGCGAGGCGCAGGGCGACGACGCTCTGCCCACCGGGGTGTAGCGCAGCTTGGCAGCGCGCTTCGTTCGGGACGAAGAGGCCGTGGGTTCAAATCCCGCCACCCCGACCCAGTAGTTGCAGCTCAAGGGCCTGATCGCTAGCGATAGCGACCAGGCCCTTGATCGTTTGACCGTCATTTGACCGTCGGTCTGAACGCCCCCAGGGGGCACTGACAGGTTCAAATGAGTTTTCCTGGGCACCTTGATCGCACCGCCCGCCTCTGCGGATCCGCTCTCGACGGTCCCGTCGTCGTGCCACCAGATGACGTACCCGTACATGGTCAGTCAGGCGCGGAGTCCTTCGGCAGCTTGCGCCAGGCACAGCCGGTCCGCACCACATAGAAGATGCATCCACAATCCTCCGGCGCGGGTGCGTCTCCCGGCGCCCGCCTTTCGGCCAGGGTCATTTCAAAGTCGGAGCGTGATCGCATGATGTGACGCTATGTAGCGATCAAGGGGAGGGCGCGCATGGGGTTTCGGCCGATCTTCTGCACGGTTCGGGTGATCTCGGTGACGCCCGCGCG
>JBIOWF010000329.1:0-12002 GCA_044868295.1 Microtetraspora sp.
GTACGGCTCGGCCGAGCCGTACTCCGGGAACGGGCGAACGAGCCCTCAGCCCACCGTCGCGGACACCCTCTCGCCCGTACGGCGAAGCCGCATCACGAGAAAGCCCCCGACGATCACGCTGGCGGCGCCGAGGACGCCGACCGCGTAGGCCAGGGAGCCCGTCTGCTCCTTGACGCCCAGCAGGAGCAGCGGGCAGACGAACGCGCCCAGGAAGAACGCCCCTGTCCACAGCCCGGTGCCGCGGCCGCGGTCCTCGAAGGCGAGCAGCGGCATCGCACGGGTGAGCAGTGTCGGCAGGAGCAGGCCGGTGCCGACGCAGTTGAGCACGGCCCCGGCGACGACCACTGGGACGCTCGTGGCGAAGCAGACGATCCCGAACCCGGCTCCGCAGATCAGGAATTCGAGCGTGAGCAGGGCGGGCACCCGGCCGGACAACCGGGGGAACGCGGCGGCCCCGGCCACGGTTGCGAGGCTGGCCACCGCGGTGGCCAGGCCGATCACGCTGGTGGAGGTCACGCCCAGATCGTCGAGGAGATAGGACATCTCAACGGGAACCGTGTAGAAGACGATCGCGCCGAAGGTCGTGAGCAGGCACGGCAGCGCCATGGTCCGCCATGGCATCCGCGTGTGCGACGTGCCGCCCCGATCCTGCTCAGCGGCACTCGTCGCGGGAAGCAGGGCCGCCATCAGTGGGGCGATCAGCAGGCTGACGGCGTACGCCCAGAACGGGCCGCGCCATCCGGAGCCGCCCAGGACCCCGCCCAGAATGAAGAAGGCGGTCGCCGAGGCGGAGGCGCAGATGGTCTGGAGGGCCAGGTACCGGTCACGGGCGGGCCCACTGTAGTAATCGCCGATCAAGGTCGTGCAGCAGGTCATGATGGCGGCCTCGACGATGCCGACCAGCGCCCGGCTGGCGACGATCGCCTCCAGCGACGAGAGCCAGAGCGGCGCGGTGCCGAGCACGGCGTAGACGACCGTGGCCCAGACGAGCAGGCGCTTTCGGCCCAGTCTGTCGACGATCACACCGGCGAAGGGGGCGAGCAGGCCGAGGGCGAGCGCCGGAACGGTGAGCGCGACCGGGACCAGAGCGGCGGCTCCGGGAGTGGCGGCGAAGTGCTGCTGCATCTTGGGCAGCACGGGGGCGATCAGGACGGCGCCCAGGACCGGCAGGCAACTGCCGGCCATGAGCAGGACGCCCTGGACGCGCCCGGCCTGCCGTTGTGAGAGAACGCTGGCGGTCATTGCTGTCCTCTGGGGGGATCGCGCGGCGTTCAACTGCGGCGCGGGATGGGCGGGAACACCTGGCCAGGTGGCCTACATGTGGCAAACCGCGCAATGTGAGGGAAATCAAAGGTTCGGATGAGGCTCATCCACGGCATGGATGGGCGCCCCTTCACCGGGCGTCTCGTCCACCGTCATGGCGATTCTTCGACCGGCGCTTCATCCACACCATGGATGCGTGGCCCTTCGACCCGGCGGCCCACCCGCGCCATGAGATCGCGCAGCCAGACATGCCCCGCGTCGCGGGCGTGCACCGGGTGCCACCACATCGCCTCGGCGAGCGGGACGGCGTCGAAGGGGCACTCGAGGGTCCGGACCGCGGCGATCCCCTCATATCGGCGGGCCAGCCGCTCCTGGATCAGCGCGATCCGGGATGTGCCCGCGATGAGGAACGGGACCGACTGGAAACTCTCCACCACGATCTCGACCCGGGGCTCGACTCCCAGCAGGGCGAGCTGGCGGGACGCGGGGGTGTAGGCCGTCGGCCGGTAGTACAGGTCCACCCAGGGCATGGAGGCGAGGTCGTCCATCGACAGGTCAGCGATCGGGTTTTCGGCCGCCACCAGGCACAGCCAGCGGTCGGTGAACAGATCGACGGCAGGGTAGCCCGCGATGATCCCGTGCGGCATGAGCACCCCGTCCACGGCGCGCAGCGTCGTGTCCAGGTCGTCGATGGCGGCCGGGCTGATCTGCTGGAGGCGCAGCCCTACGCCCGGCGCCTCCTCATGCACCGCCCTGGACAGTTCCTCACCCAGCACGGCCAGCGCGTAGTCGGCGACGATCAGGGTGAACTCCCGGTCGGAGCCGGCCGGATCGAAGTCCGCCTCGGCGGAGAAGAGCCGTTCCAGCAGCTCACACGCGGTTTCAGCAGGATCGATGAGCGTCAGGCCGAGAGGGGTCAGGTCGTAGGCGCCGCCGGTCCGTACGAGCAGCTCGTCGCCGAAGTGCCGGCGCAGCCGCGCCAGCGCGGCGCTCATCGCGGGCTGGCTGAGCCCGATCTCCCGGCCCGCGCGAGTCACGTTCCGGGTACGCAACAGGGCACGCAGTGCGATCACGAGATTCAGGTCGAGGCTGGCGAGGTTCATGGCCTTCCATCCATGTCGTGGATGAAGTGCATATTAAGCATTGATTTCCCCGATCATGCGCGAGCGCACACAGTTAACGCAATCGCTTGGGAGGAATCTCGTGGAAACATTCGCGCTCGGCGCCGGCCTGGTGTCCCGCGTCTCGCAGAGCCCCCGGCCACTGTCCAGCGGCCGCGTGCTGCCCGGCAGCCCCGTCGGCACGGGCCTGGCCTGGGGGCGACCGCTGCGGGACGGGGATATCGTGGAGGGCTCGGTCACAGGCCTTGGTGCGGGGCGCGACCTCCGCCGGGCCGAGCGGTGAACGCCGAAGAGGCCGTCGCCGAAGCCGCCCGGAAGTTCTCCAACTGGGGCCGCTGGGGCGCCGACGACGTGCGCGGCACCCTCAACTTCCTCGACGAGGACAAACGCGTCGAGGCCGCCCGGCTCGTGCGCAGGGGCGTCACCTTCTCGCTGTCCCAGCGGTTCGACATGAACGGCCCGCAGCGCGGCTGGCGGCGCCGTACCAACCCGGTGCACACCATGCTCGACACCGGGACCGACGCGGCGGCGGGAAAACAGGGGTTCCCGCACGGCATCGGCGGCGCCGATGACGTGATCTTCATGCCGCTCCAGTGCTCCACCCAGTGGGACGGCCTGGGCCACATCTTCGACCACGGTTTCGCCTGGAACGGCCGCAGGGCGCAGGACGTGGTCACCGCCGACGGCGACCTGGTGACCGGGATCGAGACGATCGCCGAGGTCGTGGCCGGGCGCGGGGTCCTGCTCGACGTCGGGCGCGTCATCGGACAAAGCGTCATCAGAGACAGCGTCATCAGAGACAGCGGCCCGGGACACAATGACCCAGGACACAATGACCCAGGACACAGCGGCCCAGGACACAGCGGCCCAGGACGCGGCGGCCCAGGACGCGGCGGTGAGCTGCCGGACGGGTTCGCCATCACCGAGGAACACCTTGAGGCGACCATCTCCGCCCACGGGGTGACCGTCGGCCGCGGCGACATCGTCTGCGTCCGCACCGGGCAGCTCGCCCGGGCCAGGCGTGACGGCTGGGGCGAGTACGCCGGAGGCCCTGCGCCCGGGCTGTCGTTCACGACGGCCGGATGGCTGCATCGCACCGAGATCGCCGCCATCGCCACCGACACCTGGGGCTTCGAGGTCCGCCCCAACGAGTTCGACAACGCCTTCCAGCCCCTCCACCAGGTCGCCATCCCGAACATGGGGCTGCTCATCGGCGAGATGTGGGACCTGGAGGCCCTCGCCGAGGACTGCGCGGCCGACGGCGTGTACGAGTTCCAGCTCATCGCCGCACCCTTGCCGATCACCGGGGCGGTCGGCTCCCCCGTCAACCCCATCGCCCTCAAATAGGACAAGCAGTGAACGTTCTGATCGTCGGAGGCGGCATCTCCGGATCCGCCCTGGCCATCCTGCTCGCCCGGTCCGGCGTGACCGTCGAGATCGTTGAGCTGAAGCCCGCGTGGACCACGCTCGGCTCGGGCATCACGCTGCAGGGCAACGCGCTGCGGGTGCTGCGCGAGCTCGGCGCGCGACAAGGAGTCGATCCCGCCCGCCCGCAAGGCGGAGGTCATGCGAGCCCTGGCCGAGCCGTACGGCGGAGCCTGGGACGAGATCAAGCAGGACATCACCGATCCGGACCGGGTGAACTACACGTGGTTCGAATCCCTCCTGGTCGAACGGCCGTGGAACCGCGGCCGCGTCGTCGTGATCGGCGACGCCGCGCATGCCTGCCCGCCCACCCTCGCCCAGGGCGCGGCCATGTGCCTGGAGGACGCTCTCGTCCTGGCCGAGTCGCTGCTCGCCCGCGGGACGGTCGACGAGCCGCTGTTCGAGACGTTCATGGACCGGCGCTTCGACCGGGTCCGCACCATTGTGGACAGCTCGATCCAGCTGGCCCGCCGGCAGCTCACCCCCTCCCCCGACGCCGACGTGCCCGGCCTGATGGGCCGCACCTCGGCTCTCGTGAGCGGGACGCCGTGAGCGCGGCGCCACCGCCCTCTTCCACATGAAGGACGTGACATGCGACTGATCACCCATCTACGGCACGTCGACCTCGCCGTGCCGGACTACCACAGGCAGCGGGAGTTCTACTCCGGCGTCTGGGGGCTGACCGAGGTCGCGAGCGACACCGGGATCTCGTTCCTGGCGGCGGTCGGCTCGCCCGAGCAGTACATCGTCCGGCTGCGCGAGGCCGACGAGAAGCGGCTCGACCTGATCGCCTTCGGCGCCGCCGGCGAGGAGGACGTCGACGCGCTGGCCGACCGGCTGCGCGCCGCGGAGGTGCGACTCATCAGCGAGCCGGGCAAGCTCGACACCCCCGGAGGCGGGTACGGCTTCCGCTTCTTCGACGTCGACGGGCGCACCGTCGAGGTCTCCTCGGACGTCGCCGTCCGGCGGCACCGCAGGCTGGAGAAGAAGGAGTCGGTCCCGGTACGGCTCTCGCACGTCGTCCTGAACGCGCCCGACATCGACCGGACGCGGCTGTGGTACGAGCAGCACCTGGGCTTCGCGCTGTCGGACACGCTGGCCTCACCGCACATGGGCGGGGTCATGCACTTCATGCGCTGCAACCCCCAGCACCACAGCATGGCCATCGCCCACGGCCCGCACGCCTCGCTGCACCACATCTCCTTCGAGCTGCGCGGTGTCGACGAGTACATGTACGGCACCGGGCGGCTGCTCCGCGCCGGAGTCCGCATGATCTGGGGGCCCGGCCGTCACCTCGCGGGCGACAACACCTTCTCCTACGATCCGCACGGCAACACCGTCGAGTACACCACCGAGCTGGAGCTGCTCGACGAGGACACCTGGCACCCGCATGTCCACGACTTCTCGCAGCCGGAGGTCAGCGACCAGTGGGGCACCGCCAACCCGATGAACGAGCTCGTCGCCAAGGAGTCCTTCAACGACGTCGACCGCGGCGTCTTCGTCGCCCCACCCGTGTGAGGCTCGTGGCGGGCGTACGGCGTCCCGGCCCCTCAATGACCGATGGAGGCCGCTCGCGTGGTGATGCGGTGGTCAGATCCGGGTCGGGGCCGCGGTGGGCCGGCGGCTCAGCAGGAGGCCAAGCGCGATCATCCCCACACCGAGGATGAAGTGGAGCCAGTTGTCGGCGGTGTTGACCGGCACGAAGTTGGCCGGGCTGTCATGGGTGATCAGCAGGCCGTACAGCCACAGCAGCAGGTAGATCACTCCGGTGCCGATGAGGAATCCACGCGCTCCCGGCCACGTACGGGACAGCAGGACGCCGGCGACGCCGAACAGCAGGTGGACAATGTTGTGCAGGATCGACACCTCGAAGATCCCGAGCAACATGGCGTCGGAATGACGCCCGGCGAACTCGATCTTGTCCAGGTCGGCGGTGATGCCGGGGACGAACCCCAGCAATCCGACCAGAAGGAACACGACTCCCACGATCAACGCCGCGAGTTGCAGCGGCGAGTGCGCGTTGCGCAAGGAGCCCAGCGCCATCGTCATCAACGTCGTCCTGCTCGCGCTGGCCGCCGTCGTGGCCTGGGGTCGCTTCGGGCCGTACGCGTTCTGAGCGGCGCCCGATCGGGCCCGATCCTTGCGGTACGGGCGGCCGGCGCAGAGGTTTTCGGCGGCCTCACGGGACGAGTGGCCGGCGCGGGGTCCTCGGCGGCCTCGCGCCGGCAGACGGTCAGGACGGCGTTCGCTCTCCGAGCAGCAGCATGCCCAGTCGCTCGACCGTCGTGCGGGATGCGATGTGCAGACGTGCGACGTCGAGCCCCTCATCCCCCAGGACCACAAGCAGAGCTTCCTCGCGCACGGCGTAGACGACGACGTGGCCGCCGCCGCAGCGGATCATCACCTCGCGGAGCTCGCCCATCCCCGCTTCACGGCCGGTGCGCTTGCCCAGGCCCAGAGAGGCGGCGGCCAGGGCGGCAAGCGCCTCCGGGCGCACTCCCTCGGTGTCGGCCGTCACCAGCAGCCCGTCCACGGCCGCCACGGCGGTCTCCGTCACGCCGGGCACCTGCTCGCGCAGCGTCGCAGCTCGGAGAGCACTTCCTGGCTCATCTTGCCCCCTCTTTCCTCAACGCGTCGGACCCATCCTTTTCTCCTGCCGCCGCATGACCCGGGCGGCGTTTCGACCCGTGAACACCAAGCTGGATCACTCCAAGATCAAGGTGGCCGGAGTCTATTGACCATCTCGTGCTGGATCGCCGCTTTCGCCGCCCGCAGGGGGAAGGGACCGGGCCGCACGCAGTCGCTGGAGCATGGGACGCCTGCCCACCGGCGGCGGCGAGAGGACTTCGTTGACCTTGCTGGCGCCTCGCCTCCGCTGCGGCAAGGACCGTGCCCGCTTGGCCGCACCCTCGGTCGCCGAAGGCGCGGGCGCGAGATCGTCAGGAGAACCGGCCGCACCCACGTCGAGCAGACCGTCTCTCACCATGTGCGCGATCTCCCCCATCACCACGAACAGGCCGCGCCCCACAGCGAACGCGATGTCCCTGGGCGTCCGGCGGCCGTTCGCGAGCAGCACGATATCGCGACGCCCCTCGTCGGGCTCCTCCGGGGACGAGGCGAGTGAGGGCGCCGGTCGAGGCCTGCAGCGAACGGAGACGCCGAGGCGCCGCCACTCGGCCGCGGCACGCATTCGCCGGCCCGTCTCGCTGATCAGACGATCCGGCTCAAGCCCTGGCTCGAGCGGCAAAGGGGACAGCGGGGTGGCCGATCCATCGGTCTCGACCCGGCACGTGTCGGCACCGTACGCCGCCATGGCGTACGCCGCGTCGAAGGCGACGGCCAGGCACACCACCTGCAAACCGAGCTCGCCGACAAGGCCGCGCCCCACCAACTCGAGACCCAGCCGGCCAGAGGCCGCACCGGCGTCGTAGGCCTGGATCCAGTCCGTCTCGGCCACACGGCCGGATTTCAGCAGCAGGGACTCCGGGCCGGGCGCGGCGGACGTGACGGCCGCCGTGACCAGGCCATCGGCGAAACAGAGCGATCCACCGGAACCGCCGTCGATGTGGAGCACCCCGGAGAACCGATCCTCCCGGCATCGCAGCAGGGCCGGTCTGATCGGGCCCGCGCTGTCGTTTCCTCCCAGGCGTAAACGCCCGGGGTTCCACGCCAGATCCCGCTGAACATGGAAGCCCCTTCACTTCTCATGTTTCGCAACTATACTTTAAGCCCCAAGTGTCACATCGCACAGCATTGTGGACATCCGGACGGGACCGATCCAGTAGAACGCGCCCTGTCCACGCTGAAGATCGAAGACTCCATCGAGGACATCCTGATCACGCTGAGCCGCCAGTACCACATCATCCGGGTGCTGGAGCGCGGCGTCGGCTTCCTGTTCCTCTATGTGGCCCTCGACCGCGAGCGGTCGAACCTCGCGCTCGCGCGACACAACCTCAAGCGCATCGAGCGCGAACTCTCCTTCTGACCCGGCTTTCCGACCCGGCTCGTTCGCGGATTCCCGAAAAGGTCAGGCGGCCCCGCCGCGAGGCCGCCTTTTGACAAACGAGTGGCACGGCGCGGGTCGCGACCGTGCCGATATCGGGAGCGATTACGGACCATGCGCCACGGTCCCCGCCTGACCGGCCAAGCAGGCGGAGACCATGGCAACGGCAGATCACGGGTTGTCGACGCCGACCCAGTTGACGTACCACTTGAATTCCTGCGCGTGCTTGGGGGTGATTTCAGCGCCGGTGCTCCACCGGACGTAGACGCGGAATCCGGTGGCGGTGGGGGTGTAAACAGTGCTGGTACCCGTCAACCCCCACTGGTCGCCCACGCCCCCGACGGAAATCGTGTAGACGGGACTGCCGGTGAAGTGAGCGGAGCTCGTGTCGACATCTATGTAGAGGCCGTGGTCGCTCGCATAGGACACCCAGCCCTCTCCTGGCGCCGTCCTCCCGGCCGCGATCCGCTGACTCGTCTTCGCCGACGGCGCCGCCTCGGCCACCATCTGCTCGATGGCCGGGCGAACCTCGGCGTTCACGCCTGCCCCCGACGTGAGTGAGACATCGACCGCCGAGGCATCGGCTGCCGGGCGCACCTCGGCGTACGCGCTCGCCCCCGTCATAAGCGTGATGCCGAATGCCGCGGCAGCGGACAGGGCGACGGTCGTGGATCTAACGATGGACATGCGTTCTCCTTCAGCCAAGTCCTCTGTGGTCATGACCTCGGAGGGGCACCGTACGCAATCGATGCCCGCCATGGCGCCTGAGGATGGAAATCAGTCGTCACCGATAGTAGTGATCACCGAGCGCATTGTCGTGAACGCCACGCTCCAAGGAAACTCGCCGCGACGACCACGCGACGAGCGCGAGCCGCAAATCGAATGCGCGCTCGACATGAGCATGGCAAGGTGAACGCCAATCGCCGAACCTACCGCCGTGCAGGCGAACCGCTGCGGCTCGATGGCGAATTTTCGTGCTGGCCGGCGCCCTTCGGGGCCGGTCGCCTGAGGCATCGAGGAGGAGAAGTGAGCGACAAGACCGCTCTGGGCGACCGGATGAAGCTGTATGAGGCCGTCACCCGAGCCGTGTTGCCTCGCCGCACCTATTTCATGCTGAGAGTCGACGGCCGCGCCTTCCACTCGTTCCTGCGTGGCGCTGCCCGTCCGTTCGATGATCACGTCGTGGAGTCCATGAACGAGGTGGGCAGGGCCCTCTGCCAGGAGATGTCCGGCAGCACGTTCGCGTTCGTGCAATCTGACGAGTGTTCGGTCTTGCTGACGGATTTCGAGTCCACGGGCACGCAGCCGTGGTTCGGCGGCGTGGTACAGAAGATGACGTCGATCGCGGCCAGTGTGGCAACGGTCGCCTTCAATGAGGCGTACGGCTCGCGTGGCGGCAAGCCGGCCGCATTCGACGCCCGCGTGTTCACGATCTCCGACCCGGTGGAAGTCGCGAACTACTTCCTTTGGCGACAGCGGGACTGCGTCCGTAACTCGATAACCATGGCCGCGCAGGCGAAGTTCTCCCACAAACAGCTGCACGGCGTCGGAACCGGACAGATGCAGGAAATGCTGTGGGGCGAGCACGGGATCAACTGGAACGACTACGACCCCGGATGCAAGCGCGGCCGTGTGGTGGTCCGGCGTGTCGAGGAGCAGGACATCACCTACACCGACAAGCGCAGCGGCGAGGTCACCACGACTCGGGCCGTCCGCACCCGGTGGGAGGCCGAGCCCGCGCCTCACTTCACCGCCAACGCCGACGGCTGGCTCGCCGGAGTCACCCCGCCACTGCCGACGCTCACCGCCGTCCACGAATCCGCGCGATCGACCGGTGACCGCCGGCCCACGACTGAGGCCGTGGCATTGAGCGAAGCCCACCCCTCCTCGTCGCCCCTGCCCCGAAATCGGCCACTTCCGGAGTGGAGTGGCCGAGCAGGCGGCGTTCGTTACGCATGTGATCGGTGAACACCCGAGCGATCAGTTCCCTGCCTGCTGTGATGCAACCTCGACCACGGGGGTTGCATGGCCATGCACAAGTATGCATACTTCTACTCATGTCCAAGGTGCTGAACTCCCTGCCTGTCGGAGAACGTGTCGGGATCGCCTTCTCCGGCGGCCTCGACACTTCGGTCGCGGTCGCGTGGATGCGTGAAAAAGGTGCGGTGCCGTGCACCTACACCGCTGACATCGGTCAGTACGACGAGCCCGACATCGCCTCAGTGCCCGGCCGCGCCATGGCGTACGGCGCGGAGATCGCCCGGCTGGTCGACTGCCGGGCGGCCCTCGTGGAGGAGGGGCTCGCCGCCCTCTCCTGCGGGGCGTTCCACATCCGGTCCGGTGGCCGGGCCTACTTCAACACCACCCCGCTCGGGCGGGCGGTCACGGGCACCCTGCTGGTGCGGGCGATGCTCGAGGACGGCGTGCAGATCTGGGGGGACGGCTCCACCTTCAAGGGCAACGACATCGAGCGGTTCTACCGTTACGGTCTGCTCGCCAACCCCTCCCTGCGGATCTACAAGCCGTGGCTGGACGCCGACTTCGTCGGCGAGCTCGGCGGTCGTACGGAGATGTCCGAGTGGCTGCTCGCCCGTGGCCTGCCCTATCGGGACAGCGTCGAGAAGGCCTACTCCACCGACGCGAACATCTGGGGCGCGACCCACGAGGCCAAGGCGCTTGAGCACCTCGACGCAGGCATCGAGATCGTTGAACCGATCATGGGCGTGCGGTTCTGGGACACCACCGTCGAGATAGCCACCGAGGACGTCACGATCGGCTTCGAGCAGGGCCGACCTGTGACGATCAACGGCAAGGAGTTCGCCTCCGCCGTCGACCTGGTGCTGGAGGCCAACGCCATCGGCGGCCGGCACGGGATGGGCATGTCCGACCAGATCGAGAACCGGGTCATCGAGGCCAAGAGCCGGGGCATCTATGAGGCGCCGGGAATGGCGTTGCTGCACGCGGCCTACGAGCGGCTGGTCAATGCGATCCACAACGAGGACACACTCACCAGCTATCACATCGAGGGACGGCGGCTGGGCAGGCTGATGTACGAAGGCCGCTGGCTGGACCCCCAGGCGCTGATGATCCGCGAGTCGCTGCAGCGCTGGGTCGGAACCGCGGTCACCGGGGAGGTGACCCTCCGCCTGCGGCGCGGCGAGGACTACTCCATCCTGAACACATCCGGACCGGCGTTCAGTTACCACCCGGACAAGCTCTCCATGGAGCGGACCGAGGACTCCGCGTTCGGGCCTGTCGACCGCATCGGCCAGCTGACCATGCGCAACCTCGACATCGCAGACTCTCGCGCCAAGCTCGAGCAGTACGCCAAGCTCGGCATGGTCGGCAGCCCGGCCCCAATGTTGATCGGTGCCGCGCAGGCGGCCCTGCCCGGGCTGATCGGCGCGCTGCCCGAGGGCGGGGCCGAGGCGATCGCCTCCAGCGGAGAAGTCCCCGGCGACGAGCTGCTCGATAGCGCCGCGATGGAGTTCGGCACCGACTGATCCACCGCGAGCGGGACGCCGCCGCCGAGCTTCGGCACCGGCAGGCCACCATTTGATCAGGGACGGGCGGGGACCCGCACGGGTACCCGCCCTGATCCCCTGATCCGCCGGCCGATCGCCGCGCTCACCGGCGCGGCGAGATGGGCCTGCCCGGCCTTGCCTCCGAACTCGGGACAACGCGTCCCGCGAGGCCCCGATCCTGGCTGCCGGGGAGACCCACGGCGGTCTGGACTCGCACGACTCCCCGCTGATCAGACTTCTGGCTTCCTGCTGATCTGCCTTCCAGTGCCTTCGCCTCTTTCGGCCGCCCCAGTTCGCGCAACACGCCCGCGAGGCTGCCACGGCTGACCAGCGTGTGCGGGTGGTCCTCACCCAGCGCCCGACGACTCATCGCAAGGACGGCACGGTGCCCGGCCTCGGCCTCTTCCAACCGCCCCAGACCGCCCAGCACGAACGCCAGGCTGCTGCGGCTTGCCAGCGTGACAGGGTGGTCCTCACCCAGCATCCGGCGGCGAACCTCCACGACGGCGCGGTACTCGGCCTCGGCCTCCGCCAACCGCCCCAGACGGCCCAGCACGAATGCCAGGCTGCTCCGGCCTGTCAGCGTGTCAGGGTGATCCGCACCCAGCACCCGGTGGCGAATCCCCACAATTGCGCGGTACTCGGCCTCGGCCTCCGCCAACCGCC
>JBIOWF010000330.1:0-9212 GCA_044868295.1 Microtetraspora sp.
GGAAGAAGTGGCGGGTGCCGGTGAAGTAGAGGGTGATGCCCGCGGCCTCGGCGGCGGCGATGACCTCCTCGTCGCGCACCGATCCGCCGGGCTCGACGATCGCCCGCACACCCGCCTCGGCCAGCACCTGAAGGCCGTCGGCGAACGGGAAGAAGGCGTCCGACGCGCCCACGGAACCGGCGGCCCGCTCACCCGCCCGGGACACCGCGAGACGCGCCGAGTCGACCCGGTTGACCTGGCCCATGCCGACGCCCACGGCGGCGCCGCCGGACGCGAGCAGGATCGCGTTGGACTTCACCGCGCGGCAGGCCTTCCACGCGAACGCGAGGTCGGCCAGCACCTCGGGAGACGCGCCCGGGCCCGCCTTGAGCTCCCACGCGGCCGGGTCGTCGCCGGGCGCGTCCACCCGGTCGACGGTCTGCACGAGGAGGCCGCCGTCGATCCGGCGGAACTCGGCGGAATTCGCCGGCCCCGCCGGGCACGCGAGCAGCCGGAGGTTCTTCTTCTCCGTCAGCACGGCGAGGGCGTCCGCGGCGAACGACGGCGCGACGATCACTTCCGTGAAGATGGGCGCGATCTGCTCGGCCAGCTCACGGGTGACCTCGCGGTTGACCGCGATCACACCGCCGTAGGCCGACAGCGGGTCGCACTCGTGGGCCTTGCGGTGGGCCTCGGCCACGTCCGCGCCGACCGCCACGCCGCAGGGGTTGGCGTGCTTGATGATGGCCACGGACGGCTCGGCGAAGTCCCACGCCGCCCGCCACGCGGCGTCGGCGTCCACGTAGTTGTTGTACGACATCTCCTTGCCGTGCAACTGCTCGGCGTTCGCCAGGCCGCCCTGCCGCCCGGAGTAGAGCGCGGCGCGCTGGTGCGGGTTCTCGCCGTAGCGCAGCACCGCCTGGCGCTCCCACGTGGCGCCCATGAACTCCGGCCAGGCCGTCTCCGCCTCGGGGGCGTAGACGTTGGCGAACCACGAGGCGACCGCGACGTCGTAGGAGGCGGTGTGCGCGTAGGCGGCGGCCGCGAGCCGCCGCCGCTCCGTCACCGTGAAACCGCCCGCGCCGACCGCGGCCAGCACGTCACGGTACGCGCCGGGATCGACGACCACGGCCACCGTGTTGTGGTTCTTGGCCGCGGCGCGGATCATCGCCGGGCCTCCGATGTCGATCTGCTCCACGCACTCGGCGTCGGACGCGCCCGAGGCGACGGTCTCCACGAAGGGGTAGAGGTTGACCACGGCCAGCTGGAAGGGCTCGATCTCCAGCTCGTCGAGCTGCTTGACATGCGAGGGGTTGGCGCCGTCCGCGAGCAGGCCCGCGTGGACCCGGGGGTGCAGCGTCTTGACCCGGCCGTCCAGGCACTCGGGGAAACCGGTCAGCGACTCGACCTTCGTCACCGGCACGCCGTACGAGCCGATCGCGGCGGCCGTGCCGCCCGTCGACACGATCTCCACGCCCGCGGCGTCGAGCCCCCGGGCCAGTTCCTCCAGCCCCGTCTTGTCGTATACCGCGATGAGCGCGCGCCGGATGGCGATGCGGGTCACTTCGTGATCCTCCTGTTTTCCAACCTGCTGGTCCGACCTGCTGGTCCGACCTGGTCTCGATCGATTCAGCTCAGGCTTGCCCGAGGCCTACGGTGCGGCCGGTCACCGTCCAGCCGTCACGGACCATCCGGCCGACGACCTCGACGAGCAGCCTGCGTTCGACGATTTTGATGCGCTCGTGCAGGGAGCTCTCATCGTCATCGTCGCGTACGACCACCGCCTCCTGCGCGATGACCGGGCCGGTGTCGACGCCCGAATCCACGAGATGCACAGTGCAGCCGGTGACCCTGACGCCGTACGCGAGAGCGTCCCGGACCGCGTGCGCGCCGGGAAAGGCGGGCAGCAGCGCCGGATGGGTGTTGACGACGTGAAAGGCGTCCAGCACGCGAGGCCCAAGGATCTTCATGAACCCGGCCGAGATCACGAGGTCGGGCTTGTGCTCGGCGATCGCACCCGCGAAGGCCTCATCCCATTCCTCGCGCGTGGAATGATCGCTAAGCTTTTCCACAAATGTCGGGACACCGGCGCGCTCCGCGCGGGCGAGTCCCTCGATGCCGTCTCGATCGGCGCCCACGGCCACGACCCGGGCACCGAACTCCTCGTCGGCCACGGCGTCCAGCAGGGCTTGTAGGTTGGTCCCCGAACCCGAGACGAGGACCACGAGCCTTGCGGCCTGGGAGGGACGGGGTCCGGATGGCACCGGATCGACTCCTTCACAATGGGTGAGCTGACGAGGAGGGCTCGCACACGGGCCCTCGCCGGTAGAAAGGTTATCTGGCGTCGGCCACCGGATTCGCGGGTGGCCCGGCGAAAGCCCAAGAGGGCGCGAACAAGGTGGGGAGATCGTGACAGGACCGCTCCAGACGTCGGCCGGCGAATCGGGAGGCCGCCGGGCGTTCACCGTCGCCTGCCTGGCGCTGATCTTCACGCTCATGCTTCCCGCCGCCGGGCTCGCGCTCTCGGTGTTCGGGATCATCGTGTCGATCCGCGATGTCCGCGCGCTACATCGCGCCAAGATCGCAGCCGGCCTGGCCGTCGCGGGCCTCGTGGTCTCCGCCATCGCGTTCATGCTCGCCTCCATGACCACGGCCGTCCAGCTGTACTTCGCCGCCGAGTTCAACGCGTACGCGGAGTGCCGGAAGGGCGCGGGCACCGTCACCGCCGAGCACGACTGCGCCGACCAGCTGAAGCGAGCGATCGAGAATCGCCTCGGCATCCCCTGGCCCGCCGACATGCCGTTCCCGAGCTAGGTCGCTTCTGTCAGGAGGACCGGTTCCGTCAGTCGCGGTCCCAGGCGTAGGGGTCCAGGTAGATGACATGGCCGCCGCGATCGTCGGACTCGTCCACGATGTCCTTGCGCGGCGGCCGGGGCGGCTCGGGGCGCTTGCTCCGCTCGGAGCTCTTGGCCCGCTCGGAGCTCTTGGCCCGCTCGGAGCTCTTGGTCCGCTCGGGGCTCTTGGTCCGCACCGCGGCGAACGTCTCCGCCGCGGCCGCCGCGTGCTCGTCGGTCCAATCATCGCTGATCACCGGGATCGGCTGCGTGTCGGACTCTGTGGCGTCCAGCCAGTGACCGGGAAGCGGCTTCGCGTGCTTGTCGGCCTGGCGGACCCGGCCCGCGGCCTTGGCGATCGGGCTCGCCGCCTTGGCGATCGCCGCCCCCGCCTTGCGCACCGGCTCGGGAGCGACCGGCCTGCGGGAGATCAGCCACCAGTTGGCCACCCCCGCGGAAATGCCTGCCGCCACGCCGACCTCGAGCATCACCGAGAGCGCCACTTCCCACGGTGACGGGCCGACGGCCGACAGCCGCGCCCCGCCGAGCGGTCCGCCGGAAAGCGCGGCGAGGAGCCCCGCCATCGCGCCCGAGGACAGACCGCAGACGAATCCCCACAGCGGGGCGGCCTCGATCGTCGGCGAGGGCGCGATGCGGACCACGACGACACCGGCGACCGCGCCGGCGAGGAAGGGCACGGCGATCACGGCCATGACCCAGGGGGGCGAGGTGCCCGGCTCCGGGAGCGCGCCGAGCAGCGGCAGCGTGGGCACCGCACTCAGCTTCACGCCGGTGGGCGCGACCAGCGTCCCGGTGCCGATGGCGAATCCGGGGCCCGCGATGTAGGACATCCCCCAGATGACCGCGTTGATCAGATAGAGGCTCTCGATCAGCAGCAGGAGGAGCCCGCCGACGAGCCCGGGGCTCAGCACGTCGGACAACTGCTGGACCTCGCGGAAATTGACCGCGATGGCGCCGAGGACGAGCAGCAGCCCGGCGGAGAGCAGGATCGACAGCGCCACGGCCGTGCCGACGACGACCGACCTGGGACGCTCGGGCAGCAGCCGCAGCATCGACCGCCACGGCCCGATGGTCCGTGCGGTCGCGACCGAACCGGCGAGGAAGGCCAGCACGAGATGGCTGAGGAGCGCCTCGCCGAGGAACGGCTTGGTGATCTCGTTCCGCGCCACGAGGGCGATCACACCCGCCAGCAGCGCGTACGGCGCGGCCAGCGAGATCCCGGCCTGGGCGACGAGAACGAGCTGGGCTCGGCGGCGGGCGTTCGCGAGCTCTCGGGGCGTTCCCTTGGGCAGCCGGGCCGGCATGCGCAGCCGCAGGTCGGCGTCGCGGGCCATCCACAGGCCCGCCCGGTAGAGCAGGGCGCCCGGAAGGATCATCAGTCCGAGGGGCAGCAGCCCGACCCTGCCACCGGGAATCGCGAACCCGGCGTGGTGGGCGGCCAGCCAGAGCTGGCAGGCCGTACGGAACACGCCGGGCAGGCCTTGGCCGACGGCGTTGCGCGGCGCGGCGATCCACCCGACCAGGGTGAGGGTGGTCAGCACCGCGAGGCCGACGCCGAGAGTCCAGGCCGCGGCGAGCATGCCGGAAACCGGGAGCGGGTGGCGGGTCTCGTCGTCATCGCCGATGGGGAGCCGGCTGAGGACTGCGCGAGGCGCGGTCCGTAGCTGGTCGAGAAGGGCCGTCACGCTACCCCATGTTCCCAGCCGGTACGGCTTTCGCCGCATCGCCACGCCAGTGAGCCGCTTTGTCCGTCGAGATCGTTTGGCGGAAAAACGACGAGTGCCCGGCGGAACGAATTCCAGCCGGGCACCCGTGAACACAAGATCAACGGGACTGCATGACCTCGCGCATGAGGCGAGCGGTCTCGCTGGGGGTCTTGCCGACGCGGACGCCGACCTTCTCCAGGGCTTCCTTCTTGGCCTGGGCCGTACCGGCCGAGCCGGACACGATCGCGCCCGCGTGACCCATGGTCTTGCCCTCGGGGGCGGTGAAGCCCGCGACGTAGGCGACGACCGGCTTGGTCACGTGCTGCTCGATGTAGGCCGCGGCCCGCTCCTCGGCGTCGCCGCCGATCTCGCCGATCATCACGATCGCGTCGGTGCCCGGGTCGTCCTGGAAGGCCTGCAGGGCGTCGATGTGCGTCGTGCCGATGACGGGGTCACCGCCGATGCCGACGGCGGTGGAGAAGCCGAAGTCCCGCAGCTCGTACATGAGCTGGTAGGTCAGCGTGCCCGACTTCGACACGAGGCCGATCCGGCCGGGCGTGGTGATGTCGGCGGGGATGATGCCGGCGTTGGAGGCGCCGGGCGAGGCGATGCCGGGGCAGTTGGGCCCGATGATGCGGGTCTTGTTGCCCTTGGCCACGGCGTAGGCCCAGAACTCGGTGGTGTCGTGGACCGGCACGCCCTCGGTGATCACGACGGCCAGCGGGATCTCCGCGTCGATGGCCTCCTTGACGGCGGCCTTGGTGAACGCCGGCGGCACGAAGATGACGCTGACGTCGGCGCCCGTCTGGGCCATCGCCTCGGCGACGGTCGCGAAGACGGGGAGGCCCTCGTGGACGGTGCCCGCCTTGCGCGGGTTCACGCCACCGACGACCTTGGCCCCGGAGGCCAGCATCCGGAGGGTGTGCTTGGTGCCCTCGGATCCCGTGATGCCCTGAACGATGATCTTGCTGTTTTCCGTCAGCCAGATAGCCATTACGCACCTACCGCAGCGAGCTCGGCGGCGCGCTTGGCCGCGTCGTCCATCGTGTCCACCAGCTCGACGCGCGGCAACGCGGCGTCGGCGAGAATCTGCCGCCCGAGGGTGGCGTTGTTGCCGTCCAGTCGGACCACCAGCGGGTGGGTCACGGCCTCGCCCCTGCCCTCCAGCAGCTTGAACGCCGAGACGATGCCGTTGGCGACCGCGTCACAGGCGGTGATGCCGCCGAAGACGTTCACGAAGACCGACTTCACGGACGGGTCGGACAGGATGATCTCCAGGCCGTTCGCCATGACCTCGGCCGAGGCGCCGCCGCCGATGTCGAGGAAGTTGGCCGGCTTCGGCTGGCCGGGGAATGCCTCGCCCGCGTAGGCGACGACGTCCAGCGTGGACATGACCAGGCCGGCGCCGTTTCCGATGATGCCGACCGTGCCGTCCAGCTTCACGTAGTTGAGGTGCTTCTCCTTGGCCTTGGCCTCAAGGGGGTCCTCGGCCGCCTTGTCGACGTACGCCACGTGCTCCGCCTGGCGGAAGTTCGCGTTCTCGTCGAGGGTGACCTTGCCGTCGAGGGCCTTCACCTGGCCGTCCGCCGACAGGATCATCGGGTTGACCTCGACCAGCGAGGCGTCCTCGTCGACGAAGACCGCCCAGAGCTTCTCGATGAGCTCGGCGGCACCGTCGAGCGACCGCTCGGGCAGGCCACCCGCCTGGGCGATCTCCCGTGCCCTGGCGCGGTCGACGCCGTCGATCGGGTTCACCGGCACCTTGGCGACCTTCTCGGGCGCGGTGTGGGCGACCTCTTCGATGTCCATGCCACCCGCGGCGGAGCAGATGGCGAGGAAGGTCCGGTTGGCACGGTCAAGCAGGAAGGAGAAGTAGTACTCCTCCGCGATCTGGCTGGCCTCCTCGATGAGGACCTTGTGGACCGTGTGGCCCTTGATGTCCATCCCGAGGATCTGCGTGGCCTTCTGGTAGGCGTCGGCGGCGTCGTCGGCGACCTTGACGCCGCCGGCCTTTCCGCGGCCACCGGTCTTCACCTGGGCCTTCACGACGACTCGGCCGGTCAGCTGCTCGGCAGCCGCTCGCGCCTCGTCCGTCGTGTGCGCGACAATGCCGCGCGGCACCGGGATGCCGTACTCCGCGAAGAGCTCCTTCGCCTGATGTTCGAACAGGTCCACGAGGGTCCGTCCTTCGGCTGATCTGCTAGATGTCGAGGGCCAGGCTCAGTCGATCTGCCTGGCATTTCCGCGCATGAAGCCTAGCCTTACCCCCGACATGGGCAGTCATCGGGTCCGGGGAAAGCCTTGCCATGGCGGTTGCAATACGGCAAGGTTTCGCAAAATACCCTAAACCGCTGCCGGCACCGCCGTACGGACCCAATCCACGATTTCCTCGGTCGTGGCTCCCGGTGTGAAGATCTTCGCGACCCCCATGGTGTGGAGCTCGGGAATGTCCGCCTCCGGGATGATGCCGCCGCCGAAAACGATGATGTCCGCGGCGTCCTGCTCCCGGAGGACCTCCAGGACCCGGGCGAAGAGCGTCATGTGCGCACCGGACAGGATGGACAGCCCGATCGCGGCGGCGTCCTCCTGGATCGCGGCCTGGACGATCTGCTCGGGTGTCTGGTGCAGCCCGGTGTAGACGACTTCCATGCCCGCGTCACGCAGCGCCCTCGCGACGACCTTGACTCCTCGGTCGTGCCCGTCCAGCCCAGGCTTGGCGACGACGACCCGAATTCTGCCTTCCATGCCGACCTCCTGCCCGCAGCGTAACGGCCCCGCCCGCCCGTTGACCGTGATCCGGCTCACACATGTGTGCCCCCTCCGCCTCGGCCCGCGACTGGCCGCGGCGCTGGACCTGCCACTGCACCATGCGCTCAAACCGCTCCTCGAACGGCTGGAGCGTGCCTTCGGGCGCGCGGTAGCGGCACCACGCCCCGTAGAACCGTCCACCCCGAAACTGCACCTGCCTGATTGTTCGGCCTCGGCACCGCAGCCCTGATCGGACCGACGGTCAGAGTTCCTCGATCGGCGGGTAGGCGAGCAGCAGAGTCCTTTCGCATGCCCACCCGGAAAAGTCCACAACAAAAGTGAAATTTCGTGACTTAGCCGTAATCGCCTGTCGACAGAATGATCAATGATCACCTCATCTTGATCACCTTCTCCAGGCAGGGGAAGGCATCCACAGGAGGAAACCCCACATGAGGCGAATTCTCGCCGCACTCGCGTGCGCTGGCACGGCCGCGCTGCCGGCGCCCGCCCTGGCGACCCCCGCACAGGCTCAGGCCCGGGCCACCGACCCGGTTTCCGCGCTCAAGAAGCAGTTCAAGACCCATCGCGGCGTCCACATGACGTCCGTCCTCAAGTTCGGCGGCGGCGGAGAGGCCGCGAAGAGCCGGGCGAACGGCGACGTCCAGTTCGGCGCCTCCGGCGTGACCGCCTCAGACATCACCTCCAAAATCGACTTCGGCGGCTTGGCCGGGGACGACGACGAGCTGCAGGGCCTGAACGACCCGACGCGGACGATCACAGTGAAGAAGACCGCCTACGTCTCCGGCGGGGTCTTCGACAGTTTCCTGCCCGAGGGCAAGACCTGGATCCGCCTACCCGGAGCCACCCTGTCACCCACCATCACCGCCGGGCAGTACGTCAACACCCTGGACCCGCGCACCCTCAAGGCCGTGCTCGCGACGACCAAGGCCAAGGGCGACGGGGGCACCATCGACGGCACGAAGACGACCGTCTACCGGGGCTCCATCACCCTGGGTCGGCTCTTCGCGTCCTCCCCCGAGCTCAAGAAGGAGCTCGCTGCCGGGAAGGCCGGCCAGACGATGATCAACTGGAAACTCTGGATCGGCGCCGACAACCTGGTCCGCCGCGTGACCTCGTCCGCGCACGAAAAGTTCAAGGTCGGCAAGTCCAGCGTCGACATGGTCATGACCACCGACACCAAGTTCACCGGCTGGGGCTCGAAGATCATCATCACGGCTCCCCCGGCCGACGAGGTGGCTGACGCCATGGAACTCGGCAAGCTGCCCGAGATGCCCGACATCAGCCTGGGCGACTGACCAACCCCCCGGAGTGCGGCCGTGCGGACGGACCTGTCGTTCCGCACGGCCCGCGCCGTTTCAGGCCGGCGCGTGCAGACCGGCGTCGCAGGTCAGAGTTTTTCGATCGGGGCGTAGGCCAGCAGCAGGGTCTTCTCGCCGCCGCTGCCGAAGTCGATTTTGACCTTGGTCTTCTCGGCGACGCCGTCCACCGTCACCACGGTGCCGAGGCCGAACGCGTCGTGCGTCACCCGGTCTCCCGGAGTCAGGTTCGGGATCACCCGGCCACCGGTCTTCTTCTGGGCGGAAGCCGTACGGGACTCGCGAGAACCCGGAGACACCGCCGCGCCCCAGGCGTTCTTCTTCGGGTCGTTGCGCCAGTCGACGAGATCGCCGGGCACCTCCGACAGGAACCGGGACGCCGGGTTGAACGACGGCGCGCCCCACGAGCTGCGCACGGCCGCACGCGACAGGTAGAGCCGCTGCTCGGCCCTGGTGATGCCCACGTAGGCGAGACGGCGCTCCTCCTCCAGCTCCTTGGGGTCGCCCAGCGAGCGCATGTGCGGGAAGACGCCGTCCTCCATCGCGGTGAGGAACACCACGGGGAACTCCAGCCCCTTCGCGGTGTG